>NZ_CP193934.1:703571-1037857 GCF_050859505.1 Rasiella sp. SM2506
ATTTATGATGTAACGGGAAGACTTATTAAGAAAGTTGATGCTAGTGCTACAACTTCAGAAGTACGATTAGACGTTTCTGAACTAGCAAGTGCCACTTATATGATATTGATAAACACCGAAGCCGGTCAAGTGATCAAGCAATTGGTGAAAGAGTAAGTTTCAATACTAGAAATTTAATTTAGTTAAGACTGGCCTTCTTCGAGAAATCGGAGAAGGCTTTTTTAAAAAGCGTAACCTCAAAAACATTTTTTCAAAATATTGATTTTCAAATAGATAAAAACACATACGTAGGTCTACGTATTTTTAATGATCTCATTATCCTATAGGTTTGTTATGTAAATTTTCAACCAAAAAATTATGATTTATACAGCTACTCTTTTAAAGTTAAAAGTATGTCATCTATTCATTTTCCTGCTCCCAATAACATTATTTTGTCAAATTCAAGGAGAGCTTAGTTTTGGAGATGGCTTTGACATTTTAAATCCTGATGAAATAATTGCAACAAATTCAAATAGGTTAACCGCTGATTCCTATCCAATTACATTCCAAGTCATTGAAAATATTTCTGTTTCAGGGATGACATTTTCTAATGATGGAACTTTTGCTTTTTTTAATGTGAAACGGAGTAATGAATTTAATAATGTAGCAACTATTACAGAGCGTATAATGAGAGTACGATTAGATGTGCCTTTTAAAATGCAACCGGTAATTGCAAGTAATAGGACATTCTACAGTCTTCCAAATGAAGTAAATAAGGACACCTATGCTGGAGTAGCTTTTAATCCTGAAGGTACAAAAATGTATGTGCTAAACAAACCCGCAAAAATCCTCTACACATTTAATCTGCCTACTCCTTATGCCCCAAATGTATTAACATCGTTGGAAAGTATTTTTCCCTTAAACATCCCGGGAGGACCTACATCACCTAAAAATTTTACGTTTAGTAATGATGGTAAACATTTATATGTAGTAGAAAATAATGTGGGTTCTACTGGAAACTGTATACAAAGTCAAATACATCATTATACCTTAACACAGCCCTTTTTGGCAGATGGCACTAATGCTGTTCTAACAGAAAGTTACAACACAGGAATCTGTAACATTGTAAGTTTCAAGATGAGTAATGATGGTTCAAAAATAATTGCCTTACAAGATTTTGGATCTACCCACAAGTTGTATCAGTTTTCATTGGAAACCCCTTTTTCGTTAGCATCGGGAGTTTCGATTCAGGATTCTATGGGGTTTAACTTTACTCTTGACAATCTTTCAGAATTGGATGTAGATAAACCGCATGCCATAGCCTTTAATAAAGATGGGACAGAGCTTAATATTGCGTATCGGAGTGATATTATTTTAACAAGTGGTGTTTTTCAATCTCTTTTAAGTGCCGTTTTAGAATTGCCAATAGGAGACAGTTTCTACGAAAAAGAGCGTAACGATGGCTCTGTAGAGGGCAAAATGAATATAAATCTTGTGGGAAATGAATTTAATATCAGATCCAATAACGTATTACTTGAGGATATTGATTATACTATTCATAATCTCCCTGCAGGGTTAGATCCGCAAATAACAACGGCTAGCGATCGATTGTCTGCTATATTAACATTTGATGATACTGCCAACAATCATGAAAGAGAGGATAATATTGATAATTTAAAAATTTCATTTACAAGTGTGGCTTTTAATACTGGCAACTCACCTCTTAATAGTACGAACGTAGATACCAATGTGCCTATTACCTTTAGGAGAGGATCGAGTTTGGCATATGGAGATGGTTTTAATTTCTCTCCTAGTCCCAAGCTAATAAATTCCGTAGATGCATCAAATATTAACCACTTTACCTTTAGTGCAGATGGCACTAAAATGTATAGCGTTAGTGGTTTTAGTTCTGTTATAGTACAATGGGAATTATCGGTTCCCTTCGATATTAGTACTAGAACCGAAGTTGCATCTCAAGTTCTTTCTAATTTAAGTCAAGCAGCTTCTATTGCGTTGTCGCCAGATGGAGGCACCTTAGTTGTTTCAAGCGCTTCTAGCAACCTTGTTCAATTTCAGTTAACCACACCTTTCGATGTTAATACCGCTCAATTTGAAGGGGTACAAGCTGATGCAAATTTTGGAGGTAAAACAATTCAATTTAACCATGACGGGACACTACTATATTATACTGATATTGAACGAACCGGAGGAACATCTGGAGGGACAACCAGATCTAAAATTTTTATTTGTCAGCAAAAACTATTGAAACCTTTTGATGTGCTAATTTTAAAGATAGGCGCTTCAAATAGAAAATGCTCTATCTATTATGATCGAGGTGATTCGACTATTTTAAATGGTACAGGATTTTTTATTGATGGGAATGAAGAAAGATTATTTTTAAATTTTATTCAAGACACCAATCTTACCTTAGAATTTCCTTCCTATGTACAGCGATACAAATTAACGACACCTGAAGATGTAACAACGAAACAACCTCTAGGACTGCTTTATTTACCAACCGTTAATAAAAATGGTGATTACCTTATGTTTAATCCGGCAGGTACAAGAATGTATACGAGCGATCCATCAACAAATCTGATAAATCAATACGATTTAAATAGAAATACATTTAAGGAAACCAGCGCCAATACCGGTATCGTTGAAGGGTCGCAAAAGATAACTTTATACGGGGGAGAACTTTTTAAAAATGCAGGAGCTACACTAGCTTATAACACAAATTATTCAATTTCAAATTTACCTTCTGGTTTAACTCCAGTACTTACAGTACATTCTAGTGGAAACTATGTAACATTAACTCTGGATGGAACTGCAATAGCCCATGAAGAAGCCGATAACGTAGATAGTCTTATTATAACATTTAAAAATTCAGCCTTTGTAAGTAATGACGCAGGTTCCGTGTCTAATGCATCCGCTGGAGATAGCCGGTTGTCTATTACTTTTATAAATACCCCTCCTACCATTATTTGTAAGAATACCATTATAGAACTGGACGCTTCAGGTATTGCGACCGTTATAGCAGAAGATATCAATAATGGATCTATAGTACCGGGAGGCATCGCTTCCTTGACAACAAATAAAGAGGAATTTACATGTGCAAATAGAGGAGACAATATTGTAATACTTACTTTAACAGATAACTATGGTAATGTTGTTACTTGTAATGTTTTTGTAACAGTTATAGATGCTATGCTACCAACCGTTACTTGTAAAAACACCACCATATTTATTGGATCCAACGGAACTGCCTCCATAAAAATAAGTGATATAGAAAACAGTAGTGCAGACAACTGCGCTGTTACTTCTAAAAGTCTCTCAAAAACTTTATTTGATTGTTCCAATATTGGAACAAATACTGTTACGTTAAGTGTTAGAGATGCGTCAGGAAACATAGCCTCCTGTACTGCAACTGTTATTGTTGAAGATGGCATAGACCCAACGGCAGTTGGTCAAAACATCACCGTACAATTGGATGCAACTGGCACCATTGCCATAACAGCAGCAGATGTGGATGGTGGAAGCACAGACAACTGCGCTATAGATACGATGGAAATCGACATAGATTCTTTCGACTGTACCCATGTGGGAACAAATATAGTAACACTAACAGTGACCGACCTTAGCGGAAACACGGCGACGTCTACCGCAACGGTAACAGTAGAAGATAACATAGCTCCAATAGCGATATGCCAAGATATCACCGTACAATTAGATGCCAATGGTAACGCAAGCATTGTTGCAGGAGATATCGATGGAGGTTCTTCTGATACCTGCGGAATCGAAAATACAACTATAGATATAACCGATTTCACCTGTGCCGATGTAGGAACAAATAATGTAACACTCACAGTAACCGACGTATATGGAAATATGAGTTCTTGTACTGCTATAGTAACTGTTGAAGACAACGTAGCGCCAGTTGCGGTATGTATGGACATCTCAATTCAATTAGATGCTAACGGCAATGCAAGTATTGTAGCTGCCGATGTAGACGGAGGTTCTTCTGATAACTGCGGAATAGCAAGTACATCCATAGATACAACCGATTTCACCTGTGCCGATGTAGGTCCTAACAATGTTATCCTAACCGTAACCGATGTAAACGGAAACTCAAGCTATTGTACAGCTGTAGTAACTGTTGTAGACAACATAGATCCCATAGCCAATTGTGCCGCACCATTCACTATACAACTGGATGCAAACGGAAATGCAAGTATCACAGTAGCCGATATTGATAATGGATCGACAGATACCTGCGGAATAGCAAATACATCCATCGATAAAACTGATTTCACTTGTGCAGACGTAGGACCAAACAATGTAACCCTAACCGTTACCGACGTAAACGGAAACTCAAGTTCTTGTGTGGCCATAGTAACGGTGCAAGACACTATAGATCCCTTGATGAACTGTCCAGCAGACTTCACCGTTGGAACAGATATAGGCATTTGTGGGGCTACGGTAAGTTTTGCAGATCCTATCCCAATAGATACTTGTGGTATTGCTTCTCTAGTACAAACAGCAGGATTGCCAAGTGGTAGCGTGTTCCCAGTAGGTTCTAACGTTATAGAATATACAGCAACCGATGTAAACGGAAACACCACTAGCTGTAGCTTTACCATCACCGTAGTAGACGACGAAGCTCCAACAGCAGTATGTATGGATATTACCATACAACTGGACGCTGCAGGAAATGCAACTATTCTCCCAACCGATGTGGACGGAGGAAGTACCGATAATTGTGCTATGGATACCTTAAGTATAGACATAAACACCTTTAGCTGTGCAGATATTGGAACCAACAATGTGGTGTTGACCGTAACAGATACCGCAGGAAATACAGCCACTTGTACTGCCATCGTAACCGTGGAAGACCTAACACCACCAACAGTGGTCTGTCAGGATATCACGGTAACATTAGATGCAACCGGTGTTGTAATAATTGATCCGTCCTTATTGGATGGAGGTAGTACAGATGCTTGTGGAGGACTATTTACCTACTCCGCAACACCAGATACCTTTACCTGTGCCGAAATTGGCGATAACAGTGTCACCCTAACAGTAACAGAAGCGCACGGGAACAGTGCCAGCTGTGAAGCTATTGTAACGGTTGTAGACAATACGCCACCTATCTTAGTTTGCCAGGACATCACAGTGCCACTAGGTGCAAACGGGATGGTAAGTATTGTAGCCAGCGATGTAATTGCCAGTGTAGATGACGCCTGTGGTATTAGTGCCACTGGATTGGACATAGACGATTTTAGTTGTGACGACTTAGGAATACCAGTTACTGTAACGGTATTTGCCAGTGATGTAAACGGAAACCTTGTTAGTTGCACTGCAATCGTAACAGTAGTAGATGAGCTAGGGCCACAATTTGACCAGGGAAGCCTTCCGGAAGACCAAGTACGTATGGCCGATGGAAACGGAGAATATATCCTGGAAGATTTTACCACGAACGTAATGGTAACAGACAACTGTAGCGTACGCAATGCAGCCATTGTCCTAACTCAAGACCCAGTGGTTGGCACAGTTCTTACCGTAGGTGTCTACGATATTACTTTGAGTGTAGAAGATGACTTCGGTAACATGGCTTCATATGTATTCGAACTGGAAGTAGTAGCGCCATTAGGTGTTGGTGAAAATAATTTCGATAGCGCTAGTTTGACGATGTATCCTAACCCAGCAACAGACTTTGTACTATTGAGCAACCCACAGAACATCCCATTAAAAGAAGTAAGTATTTATGATGTAACGGGAAGACTTATTAAGAAAGTTGATGCTAGTGCTACAACTTCAGAAGTACGATTAGACGTTTCTGAACTAGCAAGTGCCACTTATATGATATTGATAAACACCGAAGCCGGTCAAGTGATCAAGCAATTGGTGAAAGAGTAAGTTTCAATACTAGAAATTTAATTTAGTTAAGACTGGCCTTCTTCGAGACATCGGAGAAGGCTTTTACATAAATAATTTAGCAGAAAAGGGGTTCTAAAAATTTCAAATGTTTGACATTCAGTTTTTTAAATATCGATACGTAGGTCTACGTATTGTTTGCCAATCAGTTACAAAATATATTTGTTACACAACTCAGCTAAATTTTTTATTATGAAAACGAAACTATTCCTATTGGCATTAATTTTTTTCGGCACGTTTTTAACCAGTAAAGCGCAGGTTAGTTTGCATTACGGCGAGTGGTACGACATTACCCATAGCCCAAGCGTAGATGGGTTTAGGAACATTTCGTCAAATGTGAGTATTCCAACCGATTTAGTTTTCAATGATACAGGTACGAGATTGTATATTACCGATAGAGGAAATAGTGGCGTAAAACAATACAATCTAGCGACTCCATATGATGTTAGTACCGCAACGTATAGTTCTACACATAGTTTTTCAGGAGTCTCTTTTCAAAGTGGTATTGCATTTGATGCTACTGGTACTCGAGTTTACATAGTACAAAACGCTGTAGTTAGACAATATACGTTAAGCTCCCCTTACTCATTAAATTTTCCCACTTTCAGTCAAAGTTTTGATGTTGGTAATGAAACATTAGCGGCTTCAAACATAGACTTCAATAATAGCGGTACTAGTATGTTTATAATGGGATTTTCTGGAGGTATTATTGAATACACGCTTGCTACACCATTTAATGTGAATACAGCAACGCATACTACAACGGTTTCTACAGGAGATCTAAACAACGATTTGGTCTTTAGTCCCGATGGGCTAAAATTATTTTCACGAAATGGTATACGAAGAGTAGCGCAATATAATTTAACTACTCCATTCGATATTTCGACGCTCACTTTTGTTACCTCACTAGATTTAAGTGGCCCAACGACAAGAATTACAGGGATAGCTTTTAATGCAGATGGAAACAAAATTTATGTTGCAGGTGAAAACAATTCGTTTATTTATCAATTTGACTTAAATCTTCCCAGCGGATACCTTGAGAATAACAGCAATGATGGGAGTATCATGGGAAGCGATAAAATACAAATAATCGAAGATACCTTTACAAATGCTGGAGGCACTTTAACTTCTCCCACTCATTTTACCATCACCAATCTTCCAGCAGGTTTAAGTCCTACCTTAAATGTAGCTGCAAACGGATATTCTACAAGTTTGTCCATTTCTGGAAATTCGGAATTACATTCGATCGAGGCAAATGTGGAAAGCTTAAAGTTTAGTTTTACCAATGCTGCATTTACGGCAACACCTGCAACTTCTGTGGGTAACAGTCAAGATGCCAGTAGTAACATTAGAGTAACATTTATTGATCCCCCAGCCTTAGTATATGGGGATAACCACAGTATAAAGTATACCCCAACGCTTACTAGTCAATTTCAGATCACAACAGATAACGGAGCTCCTTACGACGTAGCATTTAATAATACTGGTTTAAAGATGTTTGTGTCTTTTGGATCCGGAGACAGTAATGGCCCAAAACGTGTGCAGGCATACAACTTAAGTAAGCCTTACGATTCAGACTCAGCAGTAGCGGCAGAATTCTTTCAAATTACTGCTGGTTTAATAAATCCTAGAGGGTTAGAATTTAATAATGATGGAACTAAAATGTTTATCCTTGCCTTTGATAGTGTTAAAGAATATAATTTAGGCTTGCCCTTCGATGTAACTACGGCTGTATTAGGAAATAGTCTAAATGTTTCCGCTCAAGATGGAGATCCCTTCGGGTTTACTTTTAGTGACAATGGCTTCTATATGTACATGGCGGGATTCGTTAACAAAAGAATATATCAGTATAAACTAGACACGCCCTTCGATATATCTTCTGCAAATTTTCTATATAGTGTAGATCGAACGAGTCAAGACCTTTTTGCCCTTGACGTAGAGCTTAGTCCGGATGGAACTAAAATGTTTATAGGTGGATCAAATTTTGAACAAATATATCAATACAATTTAAGCACTCGATACGATATTAGATCGTCAACATTTGACAGTAGCTTCTATATTGGATCACAAGAGCAATTCATAAACAGTTTTAAATTCGGAAAAGACGGACAAAATTTATATGTTGTAGGAGCCTCAGATAGCAACATAACAGAATATGATCTTACAATTCCACGTAGTTTCGATGAAAATCCCGCGAATGATGGATCTGTTGCAGGTAGTACACGTGTATTATTAACAGAAAATGTGAGGTTTGTAGCAGGTACAACAACACTTACGAGTCCTACACATTTTACAATAAACAATCTTCCCTCAGGTTTAATCCCTTCTATTGCAGTAGATCCTTCGCGAAGATTTGGAACATTAACATTTAGTGGTGCGGCAGTCGAGAACAATAGCAGCGATAAAATTGGAAGCCTCAATTTCACCTTTAACGATTCAGCATTTGCTAATATTGCAGCGGCAAATGTTGCCAATAGTATTGAAGCCAATTCTTTGTTACCCATAAATTTTATCGCCAACCCTTTTCTTACTTATGCCAATGACGCATCTTTAGACAATCCGGTAGCGTATCTTGGGAGAAAATCTGTTAGCTCGCAAGGAGATAATCCCAGAGATGCTGCATTTAGCGATGATGGTCTTACCATGATTGTTTCACAACGAACTACTGCAAGAATAGATCAATACACCCTTGGAACACCCTTTGGCTCTGGGGGAACTTTTATTAGTTCGCTACAACTTCCTACAGGACTTGGCATTAGTGGTATTACCTTCGGAGCAGGAGGCACCAAGTTATACGTGCTTTCAGAAACTACCGATAGTGTACTTGAATATCATCTTGAAACGGCATATCAAGTAGCCACTGCAACCCTCAATTTCAGTTATAGCGTAAATCCACAAACTGCCACGCCTTTTAGCGTAACCTTTAATCCCTCTGGCACTAAAATGTACGTCACTGGAAGACCTACAAAAATAGTTGAATATGATCTTAGTAGTCCGTTCGATCTTTGTTCGGCTGTTTATTCGGCTTCTGAATTTAGTGTAGGGGGTCAAACAGGCGCAAATGATGCTTTTGACACTGCCTTTAATGCTAATGGAACACTAATGTATGTAACTAACTTCAACACTGTTTTTCAATACGCTTTAACGGTGTCCTTTGATATTACCTCAGCCTCATACACAAATATAAACTATGATGCTTCTGCTCAAATTTCAAGAGCGAAAGGCATCACGCTAAGTCCCGATGGAACCAGGCTTTATATTACAGACAGTACTGGCGAAGATGTAAATAGGTACTCCATAACTTCAGAATTTGGCTTCGATGAAACAGCCGCCAATCTGGGTGCTGTTGAAGGAGTTGGAAATGTAATACTTACTGGAGATACTTTTACCAATCCTTCAGGAGTGCTAACATCTCCCACACATTTTACCATTACAAACTTACCGGCTGGCTTAATTCCAACATTGAATATAAATGCCAATGGTTCAGAAGCTGAACTTATCCTTAGTGGTGCGGCCACTAGCAATGAATCTAGTGATAGTGTTTCAGAATTAGAATTTACCTATACAAATGCAGCTTTCACAAACAGTACAGCTGCCATTGTTATCAAAAACAATACTGGAAGCAGACCCATCGCAATTAATTTTGATGATAGTCCGTGTAATCCTGTCGTTATTACCTGTCCTGCCGATGTTGCAGTTGAATGCGATGAAAACACAGATCCTGCCAATACTGGTACCGCTACCGCTACCGATGGTTGCGGAGGAACTACCATCGTAATTTCTTCCGCGGATATTATTAGTAATGTGAATGGAAATGAAATGACCATTACCAGGACCTGGACAGCAACGAATGATTTTGGAGGGAGCGAAACCTGTGACCAAATAATTACCGTTGTCGATACTACCCCACCAGCAGTTATTTGTCCAGCAAATGTGACTATTGAATGTGACGAAAGTACAGACCCTGTTAATACAGGAATGGCAACTGCAACAGATACTTGTGATGCTAATCCATCGATTAGTTTTTCAGATAACTCGGTAGCTGGAACTGGTAATGAATCTGTCATCACCAGAACTTGGACAGCAACCGATGTAAATGGGAATAGTGCAACCTGTAATCAAATAATTACCATACAGGATACAACAGCTCCTAATGCGCTTTGCGTTGGTTCTTTGACTATCCAACTAGATGCATCGGGGAATGCAACTATTGACACAGCTACAATAGATAACGGCTCGAATGATTCGTGTGGAGCTGTTTCTCTTTCCCTGAGTCAAACAGATTTTGACTGTTCTCATATCGGTAACAATACGGTTACCCTTACAGTAACAGATAATAATAACAGCGTGGCTACGTGTACTACAATGGTTACCGTACAAGACAACATAGCGCCTACAGTAACATGTGCCGCACCTTTTACCCTTCAACTAGATGCAACAGGAAATGCAAGCATCACAGCAAACGATATTGATAACGGCTCGACAGATAATTGCGAAATTGCAAGTACATCTATAGATATAACCGATTTCACGTGTGCAGATGTTGGAGTAAACATCGTTACCTTAACAGTAACCGATGTAAACGGAAATGTTGCTACGTGTACCACAGAAGTAACCATTGAAGATAACATACCACCATTGGCACTTTGTGCAGCACCTTTTACCATACAATTAGATACAAATGGGATGGCAAATATTACAGTGAATGATATTGACAAGGGTTCTACCGATGCCTGCGGAATAGCAAGTACATCCATAGACACAACCGATTTTACCTGTGCCGATGTAGGAGTAAACATCGTTACCTTAACAATAACCGACGTAAACGGTACTACTTCAACCTGTACCACAGATGTTACAGTTGTAGACAACATAGATCCCATAGCCAATTGTGCCGCACCATTCACTATACAACTGGATGCAAACGGAAATGCAAGTATCACAGTAGCCGATATTGATAATGGATCGACAGATACCTGCGGAATAGCAAATACATCCATCGATAAAACTGATTTCACTTGTGCAGACGTAGGACCAAACAATGTAACCCTAACCGTTACCGACGTAAACGGAAACTCAAGTTCTTGTGTGGCCATAGTAACGGTGCAAGACACTATAGATCCCTTGATGAACTGTCCAGCAGACTTCACCGTTGGAACAGATATAGGCATTTGTGGGGCTACGGTAAGTTTTGCAGATCCTATCCCAATAGATACTTGTGGTATTGCTTCTCTAGTACAAACAGCAGGATTGCCAAGTGGTAGCGTGTTCCCAGTAGGTTCTAACGTTATAGAATATACAGCAACCGATGTAAACGGAAACACCACTAGCTGTAGCTTTACCATCACCGTAGTAGACGACGAAGCTCCAACAGCAGTATGTATGGATATTACCATACAACTGGACGCTGCAGGAAATGCAACTATTCTCCCAACCGATGTGGACGGAGGAAGTACCGATAATTGTGCTATGGATACCTTAAGTATAGACATAAACACCTTTAGCTGTGCAGATATTGGAACCAACAATGTGGTGTTGACCGTAACAGATACCGCAGGAAATACAGCCACTTGTACTGCCATCGTAACCGTGGAAGACCTAACACCACCAACAGTGGTCTGTCAGGATATCACGGTAACATTAGATGCAACCGGTGTTGTAATAATTGATCCGTCCTTATTGGATGGAGGTAGTACAGATGCTTGTGGAGGACTATTTACCTACTCCGCAACACCAGATACCTTTACCTGTGCCGAAATTGGCGATAACAGTGTCACCCTAACAGTAACAGAAGCGCACGGGAACAGTGCCAGCTGTGAAGCTATTGTAACGGTTGTAGACAATACGCCACCTATCTTAGTTTGCCAGGACATCACAGTGCCACTAGGTGCAAACGGGATGGTAAGTATTGTAGCCAGCGATGTAATTGCCAGTGTAGATGACGCCTGTGGTATTAGTGCCACTGGATTGGACATAGACGATTTTAGTTGTGACGACTTAGGAATACCAGTTACTGTAACGGTATTTGCCAGTGATGTAAACGGAAACCTTGTTAGTTGCACTGCAATCGTAACAGTAGTAGATGAGCTAGGGCCACAATTTGACCAGGGAAGCCTTCCGGAAGACCAAGTACGTATGGCCGATGGAAACGGAGAATATATCCTGGAAGATTTTACCACGAACGTAATGGTAACAGACAACTGTAGCGTACGCAATGCAGCCATTGTCCTAACTCAAGACCCAGTGGTTGGCACAGTTCTTACCGTAGGTGTCTACGATATTACTTTGAGTGTAGAAGATGACTTCGGTAACATGGCTTCATATGTATTCGAACTGGAAGTAGTAGCGCCATTAGGTGTTGGTGAAAATAATTTCGATAGCGCTAGTTTGACGATGTATCCTAACCCAGCAACAGACTTTGTACTATTGAGCAACCCACAGAACATCCCATTAAAAGAAGTAAGTATTTATGATGTAACGGGAAGACTTATTAAGAAAGTTGATGCTAGTGCTACAACTTCAGAAGTACGATTAGACGTTTCTGAACTAGCAAGTGCCACTTATATGATATTGATAAACACCGAAGCCGGTCAAGTGATCAAGCAATTGGTGAAAGAGTAAGTTTCAATACTAGAAATTTAATTTAGTTAAGACTGGCCTTCTTCGAGAAATCGGAGAAGGCTTTTTTTTAATTACAAGAAACAGCTATTGCCCGATTTCAATTTCTATACGTAGGGGTACGTATTTTATTCAACGTAAGCAAAACGTACCTTTGAAAAGACGAGTAAGAAAATCGTACTATTCAGAAATTTACGTTAGCTCCCCAAACAACTAATGAGGTTCCGTTATAAATGCTAAAATTGTAACTATGAAAATAATAGATTTATCAAAACCAATTCAGTACAATAAAAACGATCCCTGGTTTATGAGGGTTAAAATAAAGCATAAAGCACATAAAAAAGCAAAATGGATTCTTCGGGCTTTTGGATTACCATCTCGCTTATACCCAAAAGGTTTTGTGGGCTGGGCCGATGATACCATTCAAAAAATGGGCGTGCACTCTACGACCCATATAGACGCCCCCTGGCACTATTCGCCAACTACAAACGGTAAAAAATCCAAAACTATTGATGAAATTCCGTTGGACTGGTGTTATGGCGAGGGCTTGGTGGTTGATATGAAACATAAAGAAGATTTCGACCCAATTACGATAGCCGATATCGATAGATTCTTAACAGAAAACAAATTAACCATTTCCGCAGGCATGATCATCCTTATTAAAACGGGGAGAGACAAATACAACGGCACAAAAGATTTTCATAAAAAAGGGACTGGAATGAGCGCAGAAGCAACCGAATGGCTTATTGACAAAGGCATCAAAGTGATGGGCATTGATTCTTGGGGATGGGATTTGCCACTTCCTTACATGATTAAAAAGGCCAAAGAAACGGGTGATTCAGAGTTATTCTGGGAGGCACATTTGGTCGGACAAAGAAAGGAATATTGCCATATGGAACAACTTGTGAATTTGGATGCGCTCCCCTATACTGGTTTTAAAATAGCTGTTTTTCCTTTAAAAATTGTTGGCGCTTCGGCAGCACCTGCACGAGTGGTTGCGATTTTCGATTAATACCCTTTATAAAATTTGACGCGCTATAATCTTATAAGTCATATCCTATTTACTCATTCGAGTCGGATTTCAGAAACTTGATTTCATAACTCTTGGCAAGCGAATCTATTTGCTTTTTACCAAAGGATTTCTTTTTTGAAAGCGAAGAAACATCAGCAAAAAACCTTTCAAACCCACCTGGAGTTATAGTGTTCATAGTGATCCCTGTTATCGTGTCAATATTCTTAAATGTATGTGCTTTTCCCTTAGGCAAATGAATTATATCGCCCTGTTTGGCGCTAATTAATTCATCGCCATTCGTAAACTCGTAATGACCTTGTAGCACATAAAACAGTTCATCTTCGTGGGTATGAATATGCTTAGGCGGGCCACCATTGGGTGGCGTCTCGGTTATAATTACCGAGTATGCACCATGGGTATCTTTACTTAAAATTTTTCCGGTAATCTTAGAGCCCAAAACATTCCATTTTGTTCCTTCGTTTGATGCTATATGCAATGCATTGGGATGAGCCTCTATAGTTTCTGCAATAGAGTTACTACGGTCTTTACAACTATAAAAAGCAAAACAAAAAATGAAGACTGGTACTGCTGTGATTCGATAGTTCATATATTTTGAATTTAAGATATGGTAAAATAATGCGGCGTTCAAAACAGCTCCTGGCTATACATAAAACCGCACTACAAAAGAACACATTCACTTTCAAATTTCATATACGTAGGTGTACGTATTGACAGCTAGCACCTTAAAAAGGTAGTTTAGCTTCTTACGAATTTACTACCATATGGAAGCGCTTACGATTTGGATGATACTAGGTTTTTTATTAGCGACCTACTCTGTTATAGGAAATGATAGTGTACAAACTTTTGGAACTTTTATTGCGAGTAATAATAAACGTAAGTGGCGCCAACAATGGATGTATATGTCGGTTATTCTGGTAGGAACGTTACTTTATAGTTGGATTACCAATGATGGAGATATTTCATATGGGCGTCTGGCTGAAATTCCTCCTGTTGAAATAAAGTGGTACTATGTTTTAGCTCCATTAGTGTTGTTTATCCTTACAAAAAAGGGAGTGCCCGCTTCAACTTCATTGTTAGTGTTAAGCGCATTTTCTTCTTCATTAGTATTCGAAAAAATAATTTTTAAGTCGAGCATTGGTTATGGCTTAGCTGCTGTATCTGCTTATGTATTATGGTTGTGGTTAAGTAAATGGGATGAAGAATCAAAACCTATTAAAACAAAACATATACCGTATTGGCGTATATTTCAATGGGGAGCTATCGGTTTTTTATGGTATACCTGGTTAACACACGGGTTAGTAAATATAGCCGTCTTTTTACCAAGAAAATTAGATGTAAACATACTCATAGCTGTAGCAATAATTTTCGTAGTAGGGCTTGGGTATATCTTTAAAACACAAGGAGGTAAAATACAGGAAATAGTGTTATCTAAAAAAGATACTACCTATGTAAGAAGTGCTACGTTAATAGATTTGTTTTATGCATTTATATTATTACTCTTTAAAGAGCATAGTAATATCCCCATGAGCACCACCTGGGTTTTTGTTGGTGTTTTATGCGGGAGAGAATTAGCTATAGCCACCAGAAATAGCGCAACCTATACCTTTAAAAATGTTTTTCCAATTGTGGGTAAGGACATGCTTAAATTACTTGTAGGGTTAGGAGTATCTATACTTGTCGCGTTGTTTTTTCAGAATCTTACTACCGTATTAAACCTCTTTTAACTACTAAGTTGCCTTGTGCTTAACATGCAACATCTTCAGAAAAAATTTGTCCCAAAAGACTCGTATCCCCTTCAATTTCATATACGTAGGTATACGTATTGTAAGCTATTTCAGAAAGTTAGTTCTTTGAGTTAAAACCAAATGAAACATGCCTGACACCTTCAGAAATGTTTTTAACTAACCACATACTCATGAAAAACATACTTATTTTCTTTTTGCTACTAGCACCCGTTCTAGGAAACGCCCAAATAGAAATTACAGGCCTTATAACCGATAGTTTTAATCAGCCCTTAAACGGTGTGAATATTATTGAAACGGGAACCAATAACGGTACTGTTTCAGATTTTAATGGCGCATACACCATTACTACTACTGAAAATGCTATCCTAGAATTTTCTTCAGTAGGGTTTGAAACACAGAAAATAACAGTGGGCACCCAAGCTGTACTTCATATACAGATGAAAGATGGGCTGTCCCTGGATGAAGTAGTACTGGTAGGTTCCAGAACACCTGCACGAAGTGTGTTGGACAATGCATTGCCTATTGATAATATTTCTTCAAAAGAACTAGCAAGTTCGGGGCAACTTTCGTTCGATCAGGCATTACAATATAAAATACCTTCGTTTAACACCACCACCACACCCGTTAGTGATGCTACGTCCTTATTAGACCCGTACGAGATTAGAAATTTAGGCCCTAGTAGAACACTCATATTAATAAATGGGAAACGAAAAAACCTCAGCGCCTTAGTATACACGTACGGTATCGCGGGCAGAGGTGAAACCGGATCGGACGTTTCTGGAATTCCTATAGACGCCATTGAGCGTATTGAAGTTTTACGTGACGGCGCTTCGGCTCAATATGGATCTGATGCCATTTCTGGCGTTGTAAATATTGTGCTGAAAAAGAACCCAAAAAATGGAACTGCTACGGTACGAACTGGAATCACTTCAGAAGGAGATGGAGAATATATAGGCCTTTCTTTAAATAACGGAGATCTCATTTTAAATGATAAAGGGTTCGTGAATTATACCATCGAACTCTCCAAATCCAACCGGGCCAACCGACCCGGAAAAGTTAACGCAGCAGGAGAAATTTCAGATTTTACCGATGGAACGCCAGAAGATATTGCCTTTGTAAATCAGTTTTTAGCGCGAAACCCCGATGCTAAAAACGTAAACGGTTCGCCAGAAAAAGCAGCCGCAAAGTTTTTGATTAATGGCGGCCTTTCCTTAACAGACAATTTAGAACTCTACGCAAACACCCAATATGCCTATAAAAGCATCAATAGTTTTGCCAATTATAGAACGCCCTATTGGCGAACGCTGGAGGATTTTCCTTATTTGGCAAATTTTTTCCCTGACGAAGGAGCGCCTAATAATTATGACGGATATGTACCTACCTTCGATGGTATCTTAAATGACTACCACGGAACGCTGGGTTTCAAATCTGAAAAAAATGGATGGACCTACGATGTAAGCTATACCACAGGAGGTAATGTACAACGCTACACAGTTCGTAATTCACACAACAGAAATTTTGTTTATTCACCTTCCACATTTATAGACGCCAACAACAATGGCATGATAGATGACGGTGAAATTACCGAAGGCGTTAGCTTATACCGAGAAAATAGCCCCATTAATTTCGATTCTGGAGGTGCTAAGTTTACGCATAATGTTGGAAATTTAGATATCACCAAAACACTTTCAGAAAAGGTGAGTATTGCTTTTGGAGCTGAATTCAGAAATGAAAATTTTGAAATTATCCCTGGCGAATTGGCATCCTATGATGGTGGTGGAGCCGACTCGTATGCAGGAAGCAGCCCAGACAATGCTGGCACGTTTAACCGTTATAACTTTGGCGGGTATATAGATGCTTCTTACGATGTAACCGAACAATTTTTAATTAATGGAGCGTTACGGGTAGAAACCTACTCAGACTTTGGCGAAGCGGTAGTTTGGAAATTGAGTTCCCGATACAAGTTAGGAAATGGTATCACCCTAAGGGGTTCTGCCTCTACAGGATTTAGAGCGCCTACCTTACACCAGATTTATTCTCAAAAATTACAATATAGTTTTGTGGCAGGCCAAGGCTTGCTGGTAACAGGGCTTATAAACAACGTATCCCCTCAAGCACGCTTGCTTGGAATCCCTCAATTGGACAGTGAAAAATCTACAAACTTCACCTTTGGTGTGGGTGCTAAAATCTCAAAAAACTTTAGTGCTACGGTAGATTATTATAACATCGCTATACGAGATAGGATTGTATTAGGTACCGATATTAAAGGAACCGAATTTGACGACAACGGAATAAATACAGGTACAACACCGCTAGATGAAATTTTACGAAACAACAATCTAAACAGTGTAAGTTTTTTCATTAATGCGCTAGACACCAGAACTTCTGGGCTGGATGTAGTGCTTAATTATAAAAATATAAACATTGGTCAAGGTACGCTAGGGCTCAATCTTTCTGGAAATTATACCATCCAGAATGAACGGAATGGAGAGATTAATAACCCTTCGGTGATTGAAAGTGGGGGACAATCTGTATTCGATGGTTCCTTAGAATCTTCCCTCTTCAACTCCAGACCAGAGACCAAGTGGATCTTAGGAGCAGACTACCATCTGGACGCTTTCTATTTCACATTAAACAACACCTATTTTGGAAAAGCCTCCTTTAAAGATGCGGGTTTAAATACCAACCTGAGAGCCGAATTCAACCCTAAAATTGTGACAGATCTCGGAGTTACCTACTATATTAGCAATCAGCTTGCCATTTCAATTAACATTAATAATATACTCAATATCCTTCCCGAGTGGGAGCTAAAAGGAGAGAACGCAGCTGGAGATGCCATACTTAACGATGTGTCAACCAATACAGTAGGCCTTACCCCTGCACAGGTGCAATCAAATCTTATTACCTTTAATCAGCGATACGATCAAACAACATACTTTGGGTATCACTTTGACCAGTTTGGGACTAAGCTTAACCTGATGCTTCAGTATTCTTTTTAAATTTGAATGAAACAACGAAACCAACCCTATGAAATTTTTAATCACATTATGCACTCTTTGTACCCTGTTTATTGGATGTGAGCGCAAGACAACTAAAACGGTAGAAGCGCAATTAACGCCTTCAGAAGCAAACGCATTACTTGATGGCAACATTATAGACCTCACCCACACTTTTTCTGAAGAATCCATCTACTGGGTCACTGCCAAAGAGTTCAAACTGGATACTGTGGCTTTTGGTGAAACAGACAACGGCTATTTTTATTCAGCCAATAATTTTGAAACTGCCGAACACGGAGGCACGCATATAGATGCACCTATTCATTTTGCAGCCAATGCCCAATCGGTAGATGAAATTCCTTTGACTCAATTGATGGGCAATGGTATTAAAATAAACGTTGCTGAAAAAGTAAGTGAAAATCGTGATTATCAAATTTCGGTTGAAGATTTTACTGCCTGGGAAAAAATGAATGGTACTATTCCAGAAAACAGCATCGTCCTGCTGGAAACCGGATTTTCTAAATTCTATCCAAACAAAAAAGAATACCTGGGCACCGAAGAACGAGGTGATGCAGCTGTAAAACAATTACATTTTCCGGGCTTGTCTCCTGAAGCAGCTACTTGGCTGGTTGCCAATAGGAATATTAGCAGCATAGGGTTAGACACACCAAGTATAGATTATGGCCAATCGACTACCTTTCAAAGCCATGTAATTTTACTTTCTGAAAACATCCCGGCTTTTGAAAATGTTGCCAATCTAAATAAACTCCCAGCAAAAGGTTTTCAGGTAATAGCCCTTCCTATGAAAATTAAGGGAGGCAGTGGCGGTCCGTTACGAATTATAGCGATAGTTCCTAAAAACAAAAACCTATAATCCTTACTGTGCTATATAACACACCTCAACAAGAATGGATAAGAACAAAGAGAAAAGACCGTCGTTTGTAAAAAGATTTTTACGCCAAACACCCCACGCCATCACCATGCTTTTTGGCATTATAGTTTTGGTTTCGGTCTTAACATATATCCTTCCTGCGGGAAGTTATGACCGGGTGCTCTTAAATGGTAGAAACGTAGTTGTTCCCAATTCGTATAAAATTATTACATCTACACCCATAGATTTCCTGGGTCTGTTTAAAGCCATTCCGCTTGGTTTTAAGTCGGCAGCAGATATCATCTTCGTGGTTTTTGCGGGTGCTATTATGTTTGCATTTATGGAAAAATCGAAGGCTGTGGAAAATTCTGTCGGCACCTTATTGAAAAAAATGGGTTTCGGAAGAAAGCACCTTCTTATTGTCATTTTTACCTTTATCTATGGGTTTCTGGGCGTTGCCGTGGGGTATGAAAACAATATTGCCATGGTGCCCATCGCAGCAGTATTAAGCCTTGCTTTAGGAGGCGATCTTATTTTGGCGGCAGGTATTTCAGTGGGGGCTATGACCATAGGCTTCGGTCTCTCCCCTATTAATCCCTACACGGTGGGCACAGGTCATAAAATTGCAGAATTGGCTATGTTCTCTGGATATGGATTGCGAAGTGTACTATGTTTCATCGCATTGAGCAGTATGGCGTATTATAATGTGAGGTATTTCAAAAAAATTACAAAGAATCCTGAAAAAAGTTTGGGCAAAGGCCTTGATGAAGAAGGGATTTCATTGTCAAAACCTATACAGGAATATAGCGTTACGGCAAACAACTGGCTTGTACTTTCCATATTCTTGATGGGTCTAGCGGTAATTATTTACGGGGTTTTTAATCTTAATTGGTATCTTATTGAACTCTCGGCGGTCTTCCTAATCATCGCATTACTTTGTGGGATCGTTTCAAGAATGGGAGCAACTTTAATGAGCGAAACCGTTCTAAAAGCCGTTTCTCTGGCTGCGCCTGGTGCTTTTATGGTTGGGTTTGCCACTACTATAAAAGTATTGATGGAAATGGGTAATATTGGCGATACGATATCCTATAACCTCGCCTTGCTATTACAAGATATGTCGCTTTATACCTCAGCAATCAGTATGGCCGTTTCCCAATCGGTTATTAACTTCTTTATTCCGTCTGGAAGCGGACAGGCATTGGCAACCTTGCCAGTTATGCTTCCACTAGGCGAAACCTTAGGACTCACTAGGCAAACCACCATATTGGCATTTCAAATAGGAGACGGTATTTCAAATTTGGTAAACCCTACCTTGGGTGGCTTAATCGCTATGCTTGCTATGTGCCGGGTGCCATTAGATAGATGGTTACGCTTCATTTTCCCGATGGTCCTGGTATTACTCTTAATGTCTTGCGTTGCCTTAATCGTTGCAGTTGCCACGGGTTACAATTAAAAAAAATATGACAACAGAACAAATTTTAGAAAAATTAATAGCCTTCCCTGTTCTAGGGGGAGACTCCAATTTGACAATTATCAATTGGATTAAAGAGTATATTGAATCCTTTCAAATTAAAGTCACCTTAGTTCCCAATGAAGAAGGGACAAAAGCTTCCCTGCATTGCCGGATTGGCCCTGCGGTGGATGGTGGCATCATTTTATCGGGACATACCGATGTGGTTCCCGTAACGGGTCAAGCCTGGGATACCGATCCATTTCAGCTAACCGATAAAGGAGATGGGAAATTATACGGGAGAGGAAGCTGCGATATGAAAGGTTTTATCGCTATCTGCTTACACCTGCTTCCTACCATGATAGAAGCGAAGCCTGCAAAACCTATCTATTTTGCTTTTTCATACGATGAAGAAATAGGGTGTTTGTCCGCCCCGGATTTGGTAAAACACATTAAAAAAACCTATCCCGAAAAGCCGAAATATGCGCTTATTGGAGAACCTTCCATGTTACAACCCATTCTTGCACAGAAAGGAATCATTGTATTTGTTACGCAAGTAAATGGATCGGCTGGACATAGCAGCAGAATTAAACAGCAAGTAAGTGCTGTTCACGAGGCCTCTAGATTGGTGCTTTGGTTAGAAACCAAAATGAACACCCTTATAGAAACAAATAAAAAAGATGCACGTTTCGAACCACCTCATACCACCATTCATGTGGGACAATTTAATGGCGGTATTGCTCCAAATGTGATTGCAGATAAAGCTACTTTTTCCTGGGATTTAAGAACCATTCCAACAGACTCGGTGGACGCTATTCTAAAAGATTTTAAACAGCACTGTGAGCAGCGTGAAGTAGAACTTACATCTGTTTTTTCAGATTTTAGAATTAAAACGGTAGCCAAACACCCGGAAGTAGTCCATTTAGACACACATCACGACAAAGACATTGCTAGTCTAATACAGACAATTTCAGGAAGCAGCAATTTTAAAGCAGTATCATTTGCATCTGAAGCGGGACAATTTGCGCAAGGTGGTTTTGAAAGCGTTATTTGTGGTCCTGGATCTATTGCTCAGGCACATACCGCCAATGAATTTATTGCAAAAGAACAACTTCAAAAAGGAGAAGCAATGCTAAAAAAACTAATTCAGGAAATGTCTACTTCACAGTCTTAATAAAATATAAATAGTCAAAAACCAAACAAACTATGGATACATTTTTTTTAGAAGCCGTAAAAGAGGCAGAACTGGGCATTGCCGAAGGAGGTATTCCTATAGGTTCTGTGCTGGTACATCATGGAAAAATTATAGGTCGCGGTCATAACCGACGCGTTCAAAATGGCAGTGTGATATTACACGGCGAAATGGATGCCCTAGAAAATGCGGGCAGACAACCTGCCGCAGTATACCAAGAATGTGTGTTGTATACCACCTTGTCTCCCTGCCCCATGTGTTCGGGCACTATTTTGTTATACGGCATTCCTAAGGTAATCATTGGTGAAAACCGAACTTTTTTAGGAGAGGAAACATTATTGAAAGAACGAGGCGTTGACGTGATTGTTCTCGATGATACAAGGTGTAAAGAACTTATGGATAAATTTATAGCCCAAAGCCCTACGCTATGGAATGAGGATATCGGAGTATAGTACTCTTAGAGTAGCATACTACCATAAAAAAAGCCACTCAAAAAGAAGTGGCTTTAAATTTTAGAAGTGATTATGCTTATTGACGCATAAATCTTATTTCTACGTTAGCAACCGTTTCTACATCGTCGATAACTGTATTCTCCATTTTTTGTAGACGGATTTCATCTTCATTAAATAAAGTAACGGTCCAAGCACCATTAAAAAGATCTATGGCTACATCTTGATTAATTTGTACATCTACAATTCCAGTAAAAACAATCGTATCTGCATTACCACCAATGGTATATCTCCCGCTTTCATTATCTAAATCTACAATTACAGGGGTTTCAGTTACATCGCCATTAACAGTAACAGTAGTGGCTATTCTAAATGGGCCGTCAAGAACAAACGTTCCGTTATTTGTAAAATTTGCTGTAGCTTGAAAAGTATCGCCCTGACCATTAATCACAGCGGTAACAAGTGCTCCGGCAAATGGCTGTGTCACTTCAGCATTTACGGTTAAAAATGAAAGGTCATAATCTCCAGCCAGGTTTGCATTCGTTAATACAAAAGCTGCTTCAGCGTTATCATCATCACTTTTACACGCTACCAGAGTGGCTACGGCCATAAAGGCAATTAAAATATTTTTCATCGTTTTCATAAGTTTTTATTTTTTACAAAGATAATTTTCCCTTCTAGATAACAGCATTTTAAAGCAAAATATTGTGACAGAATTCGATTCACTATTTTTTCTATCTTTAACTCCTAACCTAAGTCTTCCATTTTGAATAAAATATACCTATTTCTTTTCCTCTTTCCTGCTTCCATTTTTGCCCAAGACTACGTAGACCTTTTAAAAATTGGCTACGGACAAACCTTCAACAACGATTTTGAAGGTACCGGCGAAAGCACCTTTGTAAAATCTTTTGATGTAGACCTCACCGTTCCGGTGGTACTTAACGAAAAACACGCCTTTATTACCGGTGCCGTTTACAGCCGAAACAACCTTCAATTATTCCCAAATGCCGAATCCACCAGCCTGCACAGCACCATTGTAAAATTTGGTTTGGCTTCTACCTACAACGAAACATGGAGTAGTACGCTGGTATTTCTGCCTAAAATTGCTTCAGATTATGTGAATAGCACAGGTGAAGATTTTTATTTTGGCGGTGTTGCCTTGCTGAAATATCAAAAAAATGAACACCTTAAATATCGTTTCGGGTTTTATGGCTCTACCGAAGCGTTCGGCTTTTTTACCACTCCCATTATTGGCTGGTATTATTTGAGTCCTAACTCCAAATTTGAGATGGACGTCTCCCTTCCCATAGCGGCAGATGTAAATTATACTTTCGGCATTACAACCTTAGGGTTCGATTATATAGGCATTGGCCGAAGTTTCCATATTACCGAAAATGATGCTGGCGTATATGCAGACGTTAGTTCACTAGAGTTTGCAAGTTACCTTCAGTTTAATGCCTTGGAAAAAAGCGTGTTGCTACGTGCGAAATTTGGCTATTCCAGCAATAATTATGAAATCTACGAAGAAGGTTCAAAAATAGATTTAGGGCTTTCTGCATTCAGTTTTGGAGATGATAGAACGCAATTAAACCCAACCTTAAGTGGCGGGCTCTTCCTTAGGTTTGAAGCTATTTACAGATTCGATATTGCTAAGGACTCACCTGTTTCCCCAGTTTTGGACGGAGAGGAATAAAGTCCCTCACCCGGCCTCTCCCGGAGGGAGAGAAGTTTTATTTGCCGTTCGAAAGGTATTTTTTAGATTTTATAAGAATAGTCTTGTTTCTTGACTCTTGCAGCGAAGCGGTCTTTCTTCTTTCTTCTACATCCAACATCAATGATTTGAAATAAAACTTTTATCTTTAAACCATGGAGCGTACATGTTTAGAATGTGGAGATAAGCTAATTGGTCGTGCAGACAAAAGGTATTGCAGCGATGGCTGCCGTAATGCGCATAACAATTCGCTTAATAAAGATGGTAAAAATCTACTGCGAAATGTGAATAACCGCCTTCGGAAAAACTACCGCATCCTCGAAGCACTAAATACCAACGACAAAACAAAAACAAAAAAAGAAACCCTGCTCAAACACGGTTTCAATTTTAAATTTTATACCAGCCAATACATTACCAAAACAGGTGCTACCTATAATTATGTGTACGACCAAGGTTATTTACCTTTGGACAACGATTGGTTTTTATTAGTGAAGACCGATATGGTTTTGTGAATAAAATAATCACTACATAATTTTACTATTAAATAGTTTCTTCCCTTCGGGGGAGGTGCCAGAGGCAGAGGGGACATTATTTCCACGAATTCCCTTTCAGCTTCAGCGCAGCTTTCAGCACATCTTTCTGGCTAATAAGCCCGACCAATTTTCCTTCTTTTACAATGGGAAAACGACGGCGTTTATGACTTAAAAACATATCGACGGCATCAAAAAGATTCATATTGCCGTCTATAGTTTCTACTTCCTTTACCATGTGGTCCTCTACTTTGGCGTCTTGCATGGGGTGGTTGTGATACCTACTGCTGCTTATTTGTTTCATACAATCGCCTTCCGAGATAATTCCTACCAGTTCATTTTTTGCATTCACTACAGGACCGCCAGATATTTTTTTCCGGATGAGCGTATTCATCACTTCCAACACAGGTTGCTCTGGTCTAAAGGTGGTTAAATTGGTACTCATGTAATCTGAAACTTTAATATCTTCAGAAGAACCCTTGGTGGCCTTGGCTCGTTTGCCTATATAACTTTTAATTGACATATTTTCAAATGTTTAGGGTAAGATACGCAAAAATGTGATTGAAAATTGTTAAGGAAATTTCAATCGAAGGATTTATTTTGAAATGTTGTACTTTTAAATTTACAAAACCAACTCTATGAAATTTCTTTCTGGCATCCTCTCCTTTATAATAATTCTGTTCATAATTTGGTATAGCTTTTTTAGCTTGATGCCCCGCGAAGGCAACCCGGCCAGCGCCCCACAAACCGAATTCTCCAGCCAGCGCGCTCTTATCCCTTTAAAAGAAATCACAAAAGCACCCCATTATCACGGTAGCGAAGAACACACCCGGGTAGGCAACTTTTTAGTAAAAGAACTCCAAGCCTTAGGACTGGAAACTGAAATCCAGGAAGGCTTTGTCCTAAACGAAGGATGGCGCGGATTAGACCGCCCAAAAAATATTATTGGCGTTTGGAAGGGTACTGGAAATGGCAAATCGTTGGTACTACTTACCCATTACGACAGTGCAAAAGTACCTAGCTTTGGAGCAAGCGATGCTGGTAGCGGTGTCGTAACCATTTTAGAAAGTATACGCGCTTACAAAGCGGCGGGCAAACAACCCAAAAACGATATTGTTATCCTTTTTAGCGATGCCGAAGAAATTGGTCTGGACGGCGCTCAACTCTTTGTAAATGAACACGAATTAGCCAAAAACGCAGGACTCGTCCTCAATTTTGAAGCGCGTGGAAGCGGAGGTCCCAGCAATATGATCTTGGAAACCAATGGCGGTAACGCAAATCTCGTAAAAGCTTTTGTTGCTGCCAATCCCGAATATCCCGTCGCATCCTCCTTAATGTACAGTATCTATAAAATGCTCCCCAACGATACAGACTCTACCATTTTTAGAGAAGATGGTGATATTGATAGCTTTTTCTTTGCCTTTATAGATGACCATTACGACTACCACACCGCCAACGATACATTTGAAAATCTGGATAGAGAAACCCTGCAACACCAGGGAAGTTACTTGCTACCCTTATTACATTACTTTGGAGATGCAGATCTTTCAGATCTTAAAGCCGAAGATGATGATGTGTATGTAAACGCACCTTTTGTTAAAATGATTACCTATCCCTTTTCATGGATTTATCCAATGCTTATTCTGGCCGTGGTGTTATTTTTAGGGTTACTGTTTTATGGCATTTCAAAACGAAGATTAAAAGGAAAAGCTGTGGGAAGAGGTTTTGGTGCTTTGCTCCTGTCACTGGTAGTTTGTGGTGCGGTAGGCTATTTTGGGTGGATGCTACTACAACACATCTATCCTCAGTATGCCGAAATCCAACATGGATTTACCTACAATGGCCACTGGTACATCGCTTTTTTTGTAGTACTCTCTTCAGCAATTGTATGTAAGATCTATCGAAATTTCAACATTAAAAAAGAGGTAGCTAGCTTTTATGTAGCACCGCTCACCCTTTGGCTTATCGTAAACGTGGCCGTAGCTATTATGTTAAAAGGAGCTGCCTATTGGATAATCCCTGTATTTTTTGGGTTGGTATCTTTCTTCGTCTTGCTGAAACAGGAAAAACCAAATCTTCTTTTACTAACCGTTTTGGCTATTCCTGCACTATCCTTTTTTGCGCCACTTATTCAGTTTTTTCCTGTGGGACTGGGATTAAAGATGTTGGTGATTAGTTGTGTGTTTGTGGTATTACTTTTTGGTTTGTTGGTACCCGTATTCGGGTTTTACCGTTGGAAAAATATGATTGCGCTGGCAAGTTTTCTAATTGCTATCGTACTCTTCTTTTTAGCCAATGCCAAAAGCGATTTTACTGAAACACGTCAAAAACCAAACAGTTTAATCTACTATCAAAATGCCGATACCAACGAAAATTTCTGGCTCACCTATGATAAGGTATTGGACCCCTGGACAAAAGGATATTTAGGTTCAACCCCTGAAGAAGCCAGCAAATATGTAACAAGCGTTGCAGGTAGTAAATACAACACGGGCTATAGTTTTGCCGCAACAGCACCTGCCAAAACGATCACGCCTTTTGAAGTACGCTTGGAAAACGATACGCTACATCAAAATCTTCGGAATGTTACTTTTACCATTATTCCAAAAAGAGATGTGCACGAAATAGCACTGTACACCGCTGTTTCCACCCAATTTGAATCCCTAACGTTTAACGGTAAGACCGTTTCAAAAGACACAACAGCTAATGCATTCTACGGAAGAAAAAGCAATATGTTACTCCGCTATTTTGTAGCCAATGAAGACTCTTTGGAAGTTTCATTTTCCGTTGAAAAAAATACGCCGCTCAACTTTCAAGTATTAGAATACTCTTTTGATTTATTGAAACACCCTCAATTTACCATTAACAAACGTCCAAAAAATACGATGCCAAAACCTTTTGTAAATACAGATGCGGTGGTGGTGAAACGTAGTTTTTCTGTGGATGATTTACTAAAAAAAGTTGTGGTGCTTGATTCGGTTACCGCGGAAGATATAAACTAATAAAACACCGAATATTGAACCGCAGAATGTTACATGATGAAGTACATACTTCGATGTTCTGTATTCACCATTCGATATTCGTTATTCAAAAAAATACATGAACAAAACAATTGGTATTGCAGGACTTGGATGGTTGGGGAAACCTTTGGCAAACAAATTTATGACGCTAGGCTACGAAGTAAAAGGCACGGTAACTTCAGCCGAAAAGGCAACAACGCTACAAAAAAAAGGCTTTAATGCATTCCCGGTAGAAATAACCGAAACAGGCGTAACAGGTGAACCCCAAGGATTTATGAAGCATTTGGATACGCTTATCGTGATGATTCCCCCAGGATTACGCAGAAACACAGGAGCCGATTATGTACTTAAAATGACGCATTTTTTGGCTGAAATTGAGAGTGCAAAAGTTCCCAACTGTATATTTATTAGCAGTACTTCAGTCTACGGAGATGCGCAAGGTAAGGTAACCGAAAGTGATATCCCACAACCCGAAAACGAGGCGGGCCGGCAACTCAAACAAGTAGAGCAGCTGTTTTTTACTTCAGCAGCTAAAACAAGTATTGTACGCTTTGGAGGGTTACTAGGCGGTACGCGCCAACCTGCAAAATATCTGGCGGGACGCACTAATTTAAGTGGTGGAAATGCTCCTGTAAATCTGATCCATCGGGACGATTGTATTGGGATATTAACCGCTATCATTAAGCAAGAAGCATATGGACATATTTTTAATGCGGTACACCCACAGCATCCTGCAAAACAAACCTATTATACCGAAAAGGCGAAAGAATTAGATTTAGTAGCACCTCATTTTGCTAAAGATGAAGATGAGACTTTTAAACAGGTGGATTCTGTAAATTTGAAAAAGGTTTTGGGGTACGAGTTTAAGAAAGAAATTTAATATATTACAATTTTTTCTGAAAACGTAGCCCCATTTTCTCCTGTAACAATCACCGTATACATTCCTGCGGAAAGCATTCCCACGGAAACATCGGCATTATTTTCTATTGGCACTTGAACTTCTTGCCCCAACGCATTGTAAACCTGTATCGATATAACCGTAGCCTCTGTCTCTATCTGAAACCTATCTCTAGTGGGATTGGGATATAAAATAGTAGCTTTTAAAGTACTCTCTGGCACACTTAAAATAGTTAGGTTTTCATACCATGCAATTTTATCACCCGTTATGGAAGCCGAGAGCACATCATTATCACCATCTCCATCCAGGTCTGCTGCAAAAATACCGCGACCGTTGTCTGCGTCTGTGCTTATTATTTGTGCTGGGCCAAACGTACCTAAGCCATCTGTATTTTCGTACCAAGCTACTTCTCCGTCTGCTGTTATGGAGACTGCATCAATATCATTGTCTGTATCTAAGTCTGCTGCGTATACCGATTGCACAAAAGAACTCCTAATACTAATTTCTTTTTCATCGCTAAATGTTCCAAGTCCGTCCAGATTCTCGCTCCAATAGAGTTTATTTTGAGTAGAAGCGGCAATTAGCAAATCCATATCTCCGTCTCCATCTATATCATTTGCATCAAAAGATTCACTTCCTCCTGCAATGCCCGGTAGCATGGTGCCACTACTAAAATTGCCTAAGCCATCTAGATTTTCAAAATAAAAAACTTTAGAAAGTTGTGAAGAAACAGCCATAATATCCATATCACCATCGCCATCAAAATCTCTAGACAGCACAAATCTGGCATTTATGACCGATGTACTAATAGCTTGTTCCGGACCAAAATTGCCTAAGCCATCTAGGTTTTCGTACCAAGCAACCGTATCTTCGTTTCTGTTGGCCGAAACCACATCTAAATCTCCATCGCCATCAAAATCTGCGGCATCTGCTACATTGGCACCTACAGCATCACTTGCAATTATTTGGTTTCCTGTAAAACTACCCGTATTATCCAAGTTTCTATTCCACAAAACTATGTCATCCCCTGGGCAGGTTGCCAATACATCAATCGCTCCATCTCCGTCTATATCTGCGGTAGTCACAAAACGTACATCGTTGACGCCTGTACTAATTACCTTTAGCGGCCCAAAAGTGGCTTGCCCATCTAAGTTTTCATACCAAACATTCTGATCACTACCACTCACAGCTGCTATAACATCTTGATCTCCATCTCCATCTATATCTGCTGCTTGGACGTAGCGAGGTACTTCTCCTGTAGTGCTAATGATTTGTTGTGGTCCAAATTGAGCCATTATGTTTTGGCATAACATTAAAATTGTAAGAATAAAAAAAGTTCTCATAGAAATATGTTTATAAAAAAGGATGCTCGTACTAGAACGAGCATCCCTAAAGATAATTATTTTTGTTAGTTATTTCCTTTTTGGATTACAGTTTGCTTGGTAGTACCATCTATATAATTTTTTTCGATACTGTAGAGTCCATTGGGTAAATCATCAATTAGGTTGGGGTTATTTATACTAGTTGAATCTTGTGGTGTTATGGTTACATTGGCGTTAAAAACATCATCATTAAATCGAGTAAGTAAGCCATCGCTAGCAAACATACTATCATTATCATAGCATCGTTGCGGATCTAAATATACTAGGTCTGTATTTTGAAAACTATTAATTATGATAGCTGTATGATTAGGATGATAGATGGTACTATAATCCGTTTCATATTTACTTATAATTTTATCATGAACACTTACACTCCATGAAAAACTATCTCCATAGGGACTTGGCTGTGAGCAATCACAGTTGCAAGTTACAAAATGATAATCGAATCCAGGTTGAAACAAAGGTAATGTGGATGTAGAAGGCCCACTAACATAATACTCACCTGAATAAGGTTCATATAAAGAAGCGACACTAGTTTCAGCTGCTGTAAAAACTCCTCCATTTGTCGCTTCATCTACCAATATGGCATCTGCCATCCTAAAACCTTGGCCAGTAGTAAAATACTCTTTTTTACAGGTGGTAGCATCAATATAGGTGCCACGCATTAAAAAGTTACGTACATCAGGTTCTAAAATTTGATATTGTTGTGCTACTGGAACACTACAATCGGTGTAAGTTCCAATGTAGGTGCAATTATTAGGGTCAACATCACTTGTATTTAAATGACGTGTTGCTGGAGTATCGGCAACTCTATCCCCAGTATCGTATGCATTAAAGTTAGGATCATTGGGATCTCTAGTTACGTTCTCACAATTAGAACCTCCACTATCCAAATGCCTTAGGTTAAAACAATGTCCCATTTCATTAATAAGCGTTGGACTTGCAACATTACCACCAGAAACACCAAGATTCGTGCTAACATATCTTTCTGCAATACCTCCAAAACCCTGTGCTTCCCTTGGTATGTAAACATTAAACATATCTGGTTTATTAGCGCCTATTGATTTCGCATAATTGAGCATGGTCGTAAACTCACTTGTATTCTCCCAAACAATATGTTCTGTTTTGTTTAGTGTCCCGTTTCCTCGATACTTAAAGAATATATTAAACTGATTAAAAGTTATATTCAAGTTGGCAATCCCTTGTAAGATTTTATTTTCTGTGATGGTAGTATTACCACTTCCATCGTCTTTTTTGATTACCCAAAAATATACATTATAAACTCTTGGTGCATAACTGGCTAAGTCATCTGGATTAGTTGAATACGTATACCCTGATGGGTCAATTGTTGTGCTTTCTGTAAACGCACATTCTGTAGATTCTTGGCTCAAGAGACTCCCGAACAAAAAATGCATAAAAAAGTTGTAATGATTTTTTTCATGATTAAAAATTTAAGATTAATTAGATTCGCCAATATGGCAATTGCGGGGGAGTCAAATCAAATATAGGAATAAAATTATAATGTAGTATTATAAGGTTACAGTATATTTATTTAAATACGGCATTTTGATTGCATGCCATTTGTAAGCGAACATGACATATATCAAATAAAATCTAACTTACCTAAGGCATTAGGGGAAGCTATTAGAGTGGAAAGAAAAAATAAAAATCTTTCACAAACCGAATTAGCAGCGCTTACACAAAAGGACCGCCAATATATTTACAAAATTGAAAAAGGAAAGGTGACACCTAACATAGTAACCGTTGGGATAATCGCTAAAGCTTTAGAAATATCGATTGCAGAATTACTTAAAGATTTAGGTACATAAAAAAGGAGCTCAAAATGAGCTCCTTTTTTTTCATCTTCGAATTCGGTTTCGAATTCAATTTCGGTTTCAAGGTTTACCAAATACGCACTCTATTTTCCGGAGCTACGTACATAGGATCGCCTTCCTTAATATCGAATGCCTCGTAAAAAGCATCTATGTTTTTAAGCGGCTCTGTAGCACGGTACATTCCTGGAGAATGGGGATCTGTTTTAATTTGGGTACGTAAAGACTCTTCACGTTGCTTGGTTCTCCAAACGGTTGCCCAACTCATAAAGAAACGTTGTTCTGGTGTAAACCCGTCTATGTCGCCAGGACGGCCATTTTCTTTGTAGAATTTCTGTAATCCATCGTAGGCACCTAGCAATCCGCCAAGGTCACCAATATTTTCACCTAAAGTAAACTTTCCGTTAATGAAGACGCTGTCTAGCACTTCAACACTATCGTATTGGGCTGCTAATGCATCACCACGTTGTGTAAATTTCTCAAGATCTCCGTCTGTCCACCAGTTTACTAAGTTTCCGTCACCGTCAAAACGTGCGCCACTATCGTCGAAAGCGTGTGAGATTTCGTGACCGATTACAGCTCCCATTCCACCGTAGTTTACAGCTTCGTCTGCTTTATAATCGTAGAAAGGGGGTTGTAAAATTGCTGCCGGGAATACGATTTCATTATTAAACGGATTGAAATATGCATTCACCGTTTGTGGTGACATTCCCCACTCGGTTCTATCTACAGGCTCATCAATTTTATCCAGGTTATCTTTAAACTGCCAGTTTCCAACAGCCATCATATTTTCGTAATAGGTATTTCCTGCCTTTACATCCATTGAAGAGTAATCCTCCCAAGAATCTGGATAGCCAATTTTAACGGTAAATTTATTCAGTTTTGCTACTGCTTTTTCTTTGGTTTCGGCACTCATCCAATCTAGATTCATGATTCGGTCTTTGTAGGCTGCGATTACGTTGGCAATCATTTTTTCTGCCTTTTCTTTTGCTTCCGGCGGAAACTTTTCATCTACATACAATTGTCCTACTGCTTCTCCTACGCTACCGTTAACAGTACCAAGGGCACGTTCGTCTGCCGGACGTTGCTTTACAGCGCCGCTCAAATACTTACTATAGAAATCCCAACTGGCTGTTTCAATTTCAGTAGACAATGCTCCTGCTGCACTGTTTAATGTCTGCCAGCGCATTACCGTTTTCCAGGTATCAATATCTTTTTTAGATAAAACATTTTGTACGGTTTGCATATAAGTAGGCTGCATCACGATTAAGGTATCCAATTGTTTGGTTACCCCCATGTCCTTTAGTGCTTGTTCCCATTGTACAGCGGGCACCATTTTTTGAACCTGCTCCATACTTCTTGGATTGTTGAAGTTTCTGAAATCACGACTCGCCACTTTGTCTAATCTTGGTGCTGCCAAGGTAGTTTCAAAAGCTAAGATCTTTTCGGCTTGTGTACGAGCAGCTTCTTCAGAATCTCCTAAATACTGTAGCATTCTTGTAATATGGTCTACGTATTTTTCTCTAATTTCGATAGACTTCGCATCGGTATTGGTATAGTAATCACGATCTGGAAGGCCTAAACCTCCTGGCGTGATGTATGCCGAATTCATCGCACTATTGCTAGGGTTACTAAACGCAGCAATTCCGAAGAAAGGCTGTGAAACCTCTGTAGCACGAGTAGTTAATACTTTCTGGAAATCTTCTACTGTTTTAATACCAGCAATAGCATCTAATGCAGGTTGTAATGGAGTAATCCCTGCTTTGTTTCTAGCAACGGTATCTAATTCTGAAGCAAATATTGCCAAAGCTTTAGCCTGATCTGTTTCTGCTCCATATGTTCCACTCTCTTTTGCAGTGTTTAAAATTTCCAACACATCTTTGTCTGTAGACTTACGCAACACACCAAAACCTCCCCAACGTACCTGGTCATCTGGGATTTCGGTATTCTTCATCCAATTTCCGTTTACGTAGTTGTAAAAATCATTTTTTGGATTTACGGTCGTATCCATATTGGAGAGGATAATACCACGCTCTTCGGTATCGGCTTGCGCCATGTCTTGGTCTTTGTTTTTGTCGTCACAAGATGTAACCGCCAGGGCTACAGCTGCAACAGCAACAACAGATGTTATGATGTTTCGTTTCATATTTTGGTTTTAAAATTATTCTGGTATTAGTAGAGAAACTGTCTAGTTTGTTACACTCAATTTCCCTTATTATCTTGAAGTTCTACCTTATAAACGGAATCTAAGAACTTGCGCTGTTTTTCTATTTCTTTTTGTTCGGTTTCTTTGAGCTCGTCATCAATTTTACTTTTTTTGAAGGTTCTGTTCATTTCAATAAAAAGATTTTGTGCTGCTATATTCATTTCTTCTAAACCCATCTCCAATTGTAGGGAATCTACATTGTTTTCTTTAGCCAACTGCTCCAATACTTTTGCGCGGGTATTCACCAACATAAGCCTTGCATAAATGTATCGGGTATTTATAGTGTCTGGAATTTTAGTGAGTAAGGAATCTGTCTGGAGCGTTAATTGTTCCGAAATATCCTGTAAGGTAGGCAAGGTCTGATTTTTTAAGCGTTGCGTGTTTGCTTCAAAATCTTCAAAAACCGACCAGGAAATGGCTTGTGATTTTGCGGCTTCTGAAAGTGTTGGCAATATGGAAAGCATACTTCCATATCGTGTAACGTCATCTACCTTTTGGACATTGGTAGCTGTTTCTGAAGTTTCCTCACAAGAAATTAGCACAGAAAGCACTCCGCCAAAAAATAGGGTAAAACAAATTAAACGTTTCATTAAAACAAACTATAAATTGCAAATATAAGTGTAATCTTACCGCTAAAAGTTAAAGGTTTGCAAAATTTATGCTTGTACAGAATGTGTATCTTTACTTCTGAAAAAAGAAATCTCAACTTAGAAGTATTTGTTATGAAAAAAAGAATCCTCATCATAGGCGCCTGCGGGCAAATTGGAACCGAGCTTACCGCAACCCTTAGAAAACAATATGCGTCCCATAAAGTAATTGCAAGTGATATCCGCGAAGGTGATACAGAAATGATGGAAGCGGGACCTTTTGAAGTGCTGGATGCCATGGATTACAATGCCGTACAAGATGTAGTGATTAAACACGAAATTACCGATGTATATTTAATGGCTGCCATGCTCTCTGCTACGGCCGAGAAATTCCCGATGCGTGGATGGAATCTAAACATGAATTCGCTTTTTAATGTGCTCAATTTGGCCAAAGAAGGGAAAATTGATAAAATATTCTGGCCTTCCAGTATTGCCGTTTTTGGTCCCACAACTCCACAAACCGAAACCCCACAGCACACTATTATGGAGCCTAGCACCGTCTACGGAATAAGCAAGCAAACTGGCGAACGCTGGTGTGAGTATTACTTTAATAAATATGGAGTAGACGTACGGAGTATTAGATACCCTGGTTTAATAAGTTATAAAACCTTACCTGGTGGGGGCACGACAGATTATGCCGTAGATATTTACCATAAAGCGGTAAAACATAATAAATACATCTGCTTTTTAAATGCTGAAACGACCTTACCTATGATGTTTATGGACGATGCCATACGAGCAACTATAGGAATTATGGAGGCGCCTTCAGAAAAAGTAAAGATCAGAAATTCGTACAATCTCGCTGCTATGAGTTTTAATCCTGAAGACATTACGGCAAGCATTAGAAAACAACAAAAGGACTTCCAAATTTCCTACGAGCCAGATTTTAGACAAGCTATTGCAGACTCTTGGCCACAGAGCATTGACGATACGAAGGCACGTGAAGACTGGGGCTGGAAACACGAAATAGAGCTAGATGAAATGACTAAGATTATGTTGGAGAATTTGGGGTAATTATTTTCTTATAGTTTAGAAAGCTATATTTAAAAAGTCCTTACTTGAGTAAGGACTTTTTTTGGACAGTATTTTTAAACACCCTTTAATGCGTTATAGCATTTGAAATAAAGATATATTTTCGCTGGGACAGTTAGATTGATTGCATAAAAAAAGCCCTCACATTGCTGTGAAGGCTTCTTTTCGCTCTCCCTCTTGGGCTCGAACCAAGGACCCTCTGATTAACAGTCAGATGCTCTAACCAACTGAGCTAAGGGAGAATTTCATATAGAAAATTAAAAGGTGTTACCCTTTTAGCGGTTGCAAATATAATCTATTTTTTAAGTATGCAAAACAAGTCATTAATTTTTTTAAAATTTTCCTTCTTAAAAGGTATAGCTCGCTGCAACAATTAAATTTCTACCCGCAGCGCTAATACCGCTACTGTAGGGTCTATATCGCTGGTCTGTAATGTTTTCCAGGACTGCATTTACTCGTAGTGCTTCAGATATTTTGTACTGGGCGCCAAAATTTAAAGTATACCAGTTTGGCGCAAATGGATTACCATTCGTATCTGTGGCATATAAAAAAGCATTGTTTTGCTGGCTAGGTGCTAAATCTTCAAAATCGAATTGGCTGTTATATTCTGCAAAAGCGTCAAGCTTTAATTTTTTCCATTGGTAGATTAAGTGACTGTTCCCAAACTGGGGCGCAATGTGCCGGCTGGGAGCTTTTGTACCATCGTCTTCTTCAGAAAATCCGTCGGTAATATTATAATGGGATGTTAACTGCAAGTCTTTTGTGAAGTTAACCTCCATCCCTACTTCAAAACCATATATTTCGGCTTTAGCTGCATTCTGAATGGCCTGTACATTGCTTAATTCACCCTGATACTCAATTTCTGTTTCACCATTTAAGTTAAAATCCCGGCGTACCAATGCGTCTTCTAATACGGTATAAAAAATTGCCATATCCAGTTTTACTACATCGCTAAAGGTAAGGGTTGCTCCCAACTCACCATTGTATGCATACTCTGGTTTTAGGTCTGGGTTCGGCACGACTACACTTCCTGGCTCACTTTCAAAAATCTTCCCTACATCATCAATATTTGGTGCTCTAAAAGCGGTTCCAAAATTGAGTTTCCACCCCAAAATATCACTGGCTTGCCAAGCAAGACCAGCACTTCCTGTTACCGCACCTGTACTTATGTTGGCTTCAGAAAAAGGAAAATCAAAAAACTGGTCATCAAACGTGGCATCTATCAGGATATGATTGTATCGCAAGCCTCCTTGAAATGATAGTGTTTCTGTAAACTTAGATTGTAAACTCGCATACCCCGCAATAGATTGCCAGGTACTGCCGTCTGGATATCTAGATGCGTCTGGGGCACTGGTTCCAGTATCAATATCTGTTTGTTGCCCTACACTGTTCACTTGGTTATATACATATTCTACACCATAATTCAATTTTGTTTTGTCCCAGTCCTTTTCAAAATCCCAAGCCGCGGTGTACGCATTTACTTTTTCTTCAGTTTGAAATAAAATAGAATCTCCAAAATCTCTATCATTTCGACTTTCTTTAAATCGTTGGAAAGAAATGGTAGCTATACTTTCATCGAAGATACCATTATTATAAGCCGTATTTCTTGCCTGTAGATTTCCGGACATCCACTCTTGCGGTCCATAATACCACTCTGCTGATCGAAGCTCGCCACCTTGCTTACGAATTAACCTATCGTATCTTGGATAATCGCTTGTGGTTGTATAGAAAAGTCCTAAGTTAAAATCCCATTTGTCTGAGGGCATATATCGCACCTTTTGCATGGTGTTTATCTGGTTGTAGCCAGTAGGGCGCTGTACAAGCGGATTGTCATTATCTACTACGGTATCTACTCCATTTATAATTTCAACATATTCATTGCGCAAATAATCGTCTGGACCGTTGCTTCCCATGCGTAGGTCGTCAAAATCGCTATAGGTTACGCTGGTTAAAAACGCCCACTCCTTTAAGCCAACATTAAAATCGAAATGTCCTGTTTTTTCATTGTTTGCTGTAGCATATCTTGCCGTTCCACTTCCTGAAATAGCCACACCATCTTCAAAAGAAAACTTGGGTCTTTTAGTATAAAAATTCATGACACCTCCTACGGCATCACTTCCGTAAGGGACTGAACCTGGCCCAAGAATTACCTCGGTCCGCTCAATAGCAAAGGGATCAATAGAAATTACATTTTGAACGTTTCCACCGCGAAAAATTGCCGTGTTAAATCGAACACCATCTACTGCTATAAGCAATCTATTGGTAGAAAAACCCCGAATTAATGGGCTTCCACCACCTAACTGACTCTTTTGAATATACACCTGCCCGCTACTCTCTAGCAAATCTGCTGCGGTTTGTGGATTACTGAATAGTACATCCTCGCTGGTAATACTCAATACTTGTTGTGGAATATCACGTTTTTTTTGTCCAAATTTTGAGACAGATAATACCACCTCATCCAGAGTACTAGCATCTTCTTTCAATAAAACAGTGCCATTGGCAATCTGGCTTTTTAGTACTTTATATTCTAAGTGAGAGATATGTTTAAAGATGATTTCTTCTGAAGCAGTAAACGCTGAAATATCTACCTTCCCATCAAAATCTGTAACGCCAGACTTGGATTTACTAGCATTGTAAACTGCAACTCCAGAAACTGGAATATTGGTGGTTTGATCTTTTACGGTGATAATTTGAGCGGAAAGTGAGATGAAAAATAATAAGGCTACAACGGTTAAGGATAATCGTAAAGTCATTGAAAAAGTTGGTTAAGGATTGGTAAGGATTTTGGTTTTCTGAAGCCGTGTAGATGTATTTGATAATAACGTATCAACAAATGAAGCACTTCAAGTCGTGTTGTTTTATTTAATTTTATTTGTGGAATTGCATCAATTTTTATGCCGAAAAATTGCCTCAATGCCTCTACGTGTGAGCCTTTTTCACAATAGCCATTGCTTGACTTTTCCTGGAAAGTACCTTCTAATAAGTTGAAGTACAGGTGTTTTTCATCAGTTACCTCTGGATAAAACCCTAAATACTGCGTTAGATTCAGTAAAAAATAAATATGAAAATTAGCGAAATCTTCTAAAGCATCTAAGAAAATAAAGGCACTGGAAATATAATGATACAAAGCACTATTAGCCTCTTCTTCTTGAATGGCATCCTTTAAAACTTCAGATAAAAAAAGTACTACAGACCCTTTTACAACATCTGTGTGTAGTGTTTTATAAGGATACAGCACTTTTGCCTCACGAATACTTTCCAAAGTGCCTTTATTCTTATGGTTGGCAATAATTTCTAACTGAGTGAGTGGTTGAAATAGTGAGATTTTTAATGCACCTTTTTTAGATTTTAAGATACGACGTAGCATATAGCTTTTACGACCATCGCTTAAGGTGTAGCAGTGTGCGATCACATCTGCTTCGGCATATTTTAACGTGTGTAATACGATGGCCTCTGTGGCAACTACCATTAGCGCACGACCATAATTTTGGTGACTTTAGTTTCCAGAGCGCCTTCACCTGTTATAATAACCAAATATACTCCCGAGGCCACCCTGTACTTACCAAATGCTGTGGTGTCCCATAAAACACTTCCTCCCTCACTTGTAGTTTCGAAAACTAGATTACCTGATATATCTGTAATTTTCACATTAGCGTTTGCAGTAAGGCCATCTATGGTAACATTCCCTGTGAACTGTGGCCTTACAGGATTTGGAAAAGCATATACATTATCCAAGTTATCCCGAGGCGCCGTAGAGGTACCATTAAATGCCACCAAACCATTGACAGTCGCAAAATAAACGACCCCTGTAAAGCTATCTATAGCAATGTCCTGTACGTTATTTGAAGGCAAAGGAGAATTATCTTTATTAAACTGTAATAAAGTCTCCTGTCCGTTGGGGGAGAGATAAAACACTCCAGATGATGCGGTAGAGATCCATTTGTTGTTAGAGCCGTCTACTTCAATATCTGTAATAACTAGTTCAAACAAGAGTTCTTGTGGGACGCCTTCTTCAAGAATAATAATGGCCTGGGCATCTGTATTGGCATTTTCATCAAAAAAACTTCCTGGATTAAATAAAACTCTAAGGCCAGATCTTGTACCAATCCAGAGTCTATTATTATTATCGGTGGCCAGTGCTAAGACATTGCTATTAGGTAAGTTTCCATTACCCAGGTTTTGTCCAATTTTATTGAATTGACCCGTTGCCGGGTTATATCCAATTAAACCATCATTATTTGCGGTGAAAAAAACAAAATTTTCACGTGTGGTTTCTACTTCACCCAGCGCTAGTGGAGGCCTGTCAAAATTGAATACGTCCGATATATCTACTTGCTGTAATTGCCCTTCAGGAGTGATTTTAATGAGTCCTGCTTCGTCTTTAGCTTGCACACCCCACAGATTTCCTTGCGAATCAAAATCGATTCCAAAAACCCGTATTCCGAAAGCTGGATTATCATCGGTAATACTTAGGGATGAGTTGGATTCATCAAATAGCTTGGATGGGTTTTGATCATCAATTTGCAAGATTCCTTTTTGAAATGATGACATATACACCTGGTTGGGGTTGTTCGGATTAATCTGCACTCTCACAAGGTCATTAGCTTCCTTTCCCAAGGTTTCGGTTAATTCCTCATAAGAAATATTAGTCCATTCGCCTTCGCGTAAATTGCTTATCCCTTTTTTAGTCAAGGGAAATGGGTCAAAATTTACCGTAACATCTCCAAAATTAACCCAAACCTGTCCCGGAGAAGCATCTATAGAAAAACTACTGTTAAACAAAGGACCATCTGGCAAGATGTTGTTTGCATTAGTATCTCCAAAAGGTATCTGAAATAGCCCCTGTTCTCTGGTGCCCAAATACAAAAAGTTATCGTGAGAGAAACCCGTGAGCAATTCGTATGCATCCACCCCGTTTATTGATGAAGCACTCCCAACGATTGAAAGATTTTGATCATACGTTCTTACAGAGCTGAATGTGGTTATATTTATAAAATCGTTTTGACCATTAATTTCCCGAATGGTTCCGCCAATATTATCTACCACGGCTAAGCCACCCACGACCGAATACAATAAATTGGAATTCGCCGTGTAAATCTGGTTTCCTGCCTTTACAAGCCCCAAGTAACCACCTCCTGCAAGCTGGCCCCATTGATTAAAATCTATCAAATTATCTGCTGCTACCAATGCACGGCGTATTCCATTTTCAGAAGTAGAGGCATAAATATACGGCTCAAGCACTGCAGTTGCTGTAATATTGATTTGCGCTCCTCCATCTCCTATAAAATAGGTATCTCCAAATTCTAAAGTTGCAAGATCGAACACCGAAATTCCAAATTGAGCGGCTATATAAAGATTCCCGTCGAATTCGTTAAACTGATTTATTTTTTTTCTATCTGGCGGAATGGTAGGTTTATTTAAAATATCTACTACGGTAAGGACATCTTCGTCCCCATCTGAAATAATTTCAATTAAGCCACTTTCATACCCAATAACCAATACGTTGAAATTTTCACTATAATATAATGTAGAGATAAGCGCCCCAGAAAGTCCGTTGATAGTTGAAATAGTTTCAATTTCCTGCGTAGACAAATCGTAAGAAAACACTGCATTCTCTGCCGCCGCATATATTTTATCATTCCCTTGGGAAATAGCCTGGATAGATACATAGGAAAAATGCCCAGTCCATTCGTCTTCAAAATTTTGAGCTGTACCAGTTACAACACCAACCAATAATGTGAAAAAAAAGAAAAAGTACTTCATAAATGCTGAAAATGTTCAGAAACTATAACACGCTAAAATAGTATTTATTGCAGGAAAAATGGTGTAAAAAAAAGGCTATCTTTTAATGGGATAGCCTTTTCAAAGTTATTTTGAATAGTCTTTATACTACCCCTTGCGCCAACATAGCGTCTGCAACTTTTACAAAACCTGCTACGTTTGCTCCTTTTACATAATCTACGTGACCGTCACCATCTTTACCGTATTTAACGCAAGCTGAATGAATATCGTTCATAATGGTATGTAATTTTTCGTCTACTTCCTGCGCAGTCCAATTAAGGCGTAAGGAGTTTTGGCTCATCTCCAATCCTGAAGTTGATACACCTCCTGCGTTAGATGCCTTTCCTGGTGCGAATAAAATCTTTGCCTTTTGAAACACCTCAACTGCATCTGGTGTAGTAGGCATATTTGCTCCTTCGCTCACACACATACATCCATTATCTACAAGTGTTTTTGCTTCTTCTTTATCCAATTCGTTTTGGGTAGCACACGGCAACGCAATATCACATTTTTCTCCCCAAGGGCGTTTTCCTTCATGATATTTTGCTGAAGGATATTTAGCTACATACTCACTAATTCTACCACGCTTTACATTTTTCAGCTCCATTACAAAAGCAAGCTTTTCTGTATTAATACCTTCGGCATCATAAATATAGCCGCCAGAATCTGACATAGTAACTACTTTACCTCCAAATTCCATTGCCTTTTCTGCAGCATATTGGGCCACATTTCCAGATCCTGAAATTACTACTGTTTTCCCTTTAAAGCTTTCGCCTTTGGTAGCAAGCATGTTTTTTGCAAAGTATACATTCCCATAACCCGTAGCCTCTGGACGGATTAATGAACCTCCGTAAGACATACCTTTTCCGGTTAGTACGCCAGTAAATTCGTTTCTTATTCGTTTGTATTGCCCAAACATATAGCCAATCTCACGACCTCCTACACCAATGTCACCCGCAGGTACATCTGTATTTGGACCAATGTGTCTTGACAACTCTGTCATAAAGCTTTGGCAAAAACGCATTACCTCTGCATCACTTTTTCCTTTTGGATCGAAGTCACTTCCTCCTTTACCGCCACCCATTGGTAAGGTAGTCAAGCTATTTTTGAATGTTTGTTCGAAACCTAAAAATTTAAGAATACTTAAATTTACCGAAGGATGAAAACGCAATCCACCTTTATAAGGTCCAATTGCAGAGTTAAATTCAATTCTGTACCCTCTGTTTACCTGTATTTCTTTATTATCATCAGTCCACGCTACTCTAAACAAAATAGTGCGCTCTGGCTCCACCATACGCTCCAGCAATTTCTTACCTTGGTATGCTTCGTTTTCCTCTATAAACGGGATGACCGTTTCGGCCACTTCGGTTACAGCTTGGATAAATTCAGGTTCGTTTGGATTTCTTTTTTCTACTTCAGAAATGAAATCTTTTATGCTTTGTTTCATTTTATAATACTTTAATGAGGGTGATTTCGTTTATAAGGTGCAAATATAAGACATATCTAAAATATCATTGCTTTTTTTCAGCTTTAAGCTAAATGTCATGTTTATATTTTACTGTTAGATATGTTTTTATATATTTGTTACGTCTCAATCTAAACCTAAACACAATGAATGCCAAGAAATTGCTATTGGTATTTCTCTTCTTAACTACTATTAGTCAAGGAGTTTATAGCCAATTTGGTTTTTCCCATGAAGTAGGAGTTATTACAGGGCCCGTTGCCTTGTTCTCAGACTTTGGGCAACGTAATGACTTTGAAACCAATTCCGGTAATATTGGGTTTGGTGTTGGGCTCATTCATTACCTCAACTTTTCATATAGAGCAGACTGTAACTGTTATACCAGGGACACCTATTTTAATGATCACTTTAAGCTACGTAACGAAATAGATTATCACGTAACCAATTTAGAACACTTTGGACGCTGGGTAGATCCAGACCAACAAGGACAGTTCGCAGATCAGTTACGCGCTATGAAAGGAAAAACAACTGTTATTGAAATTGGTTCACAAATAGAATATTTCCCTCTAAGCATTAGAGATTTCGCTGCCGGTGCCTATAAAATAGCACCTTTTATTAGCTTAGGCGCACATTATGTAGCGTATGATCCAGAGCTATACTCTGAGTTAGGTGAATTAAATATTGTTGGCGGCCCTTTGGCTACCACTCCAGAAAAGTATAGAAATGCGTTTCAACAAGAAGGAGGTTCTACTTGGGCTGTTGTAGGAAGCGTAGGGATACGTTATAAACTAACTCCTTTGAGCGATTTAATGCTGGATGGTAGATGGACCTTCTATTTTACAGACTATATAGACGGGTTAAACCCATCATTAGAAAATAACGGCACAAGACCCGTACCCGAGAACAAAGCAAACGAATGGATGTACTGGCTAAATATTGGCTATATCTACTATATCGATTAAATACCAGAAAATTATAACTACAAAACGGCGGTGAAATTAATTTCACCGCCGTTTTTTTTGTTAAAAATGAGTCTGAAAACCTGAGCTAACTGGCTGAATCAAAAAAAGCTATACACTTTTATTCTATTGAAGCTACCCAATAGCCTGCTCCAGATCTGCGATTAAATCGTCTATATCTTCAATGCCTACAGACAATCTAATTAAACTATCCACCACGCCTGTTTTTTCACGCTCCTCTTTAGGGATACTTGCGTGCGTCATAGAAGCTGGATGTCCAGCCAGCGATTCTACCCCACCCAAACTTTCGGCAAGAGTAAATATTTTTAGGTTTTCAACAATGCTAATTGCTTCGTTATAATCATTCCCTTTAGTGACAAAAGAAAGCATCCCCCCAAAATCTTTCATCTGTACTTTGGCAATATGGTGATTGGGGTGGTCCTCAAAACCTGGCCAATATACTTTTTCAATTTTAGGATGTTTTTTCAGGTAGTTGGCAATTGCCTTCCCGTTTTCACAATGTCGCTGTACACGTAAATGCAATGTTTTAATCCCTCGCAGCACCAGAAAACTGTCTTGTGGACCACAAACAGCACCACTCGCATTCTGAATAAAATATAGCCTGGTTGCTAATTTTTCGTCCTTCACCACTAAAGCACCCAGCACCACATCACTGTGTCCTCCAAGATACTTAGTAGCACTATGCATCACGATATCTGCTCCCAAATCTAAAGGTTGTTGCAAGTAAGGTGTTGCAAACGTATTATCTACAGCCAATAAAACGGCGTGTTTTTTGGCTAGGCTTGCAGCTGTTTTAATATCTATAATATTCATCATGGGGTTTGTTGGTGTTTCTACCCAGATAAGTTTTGTTTTATCGTTTATATAGTTTTCGATATTTTCTGCATTTTGCATTCCAATAAAATGGAACTTGATACCAAAGCCTTCAAAAATACGCGTGAAGAGACGGTAACTTCCGCCATACAAATCGTTTGTAGAAATTACTTCGTCCCCGGGTTTTAATAGTTTCATTACAGCATCAATGGCAGCAAGACCGCTACCAAAGGCAATTCCAAAGTTTCCATTTTCAATACTTGCCAAAGAACGCTCCAGAGCAGCTCTTGTTGGATTGCCGCTTCGGGAATACTCGAAGCCCTTGTGACCCCCTGGGGTAGTTTGTGAATAGGTAGAGGTCTGGTAGATAGGTGGCATAACCGAACCATATGCCGGGTCTACCTCATGTTGACCCCCATGGATTGTTTTTGTATTGAATTTCATCTTTTTTCACTTTAAAAGTTTATACTTTAAGTATCCTATTGACGCTCGTCCTCTGCGCTTGGCATTTTTTTTAAAACACGAACCAAGAGTTTACAATTTGATTTTGCTGTGTATTTAAAAAAACACTGGTACTAAAAAGTCTTGGTTCAACGGTGTATCTTGTTGCACCGCTGTCTTAAGTCTAAAGTAGTCAATAAACATCAAAAGTATGCGTTTCCTTTGGTACTCAAAAAACTGTCGTAATTTTGTGATATGAATAACAAACTATATTTCCTTTTAATCGCTTTAGTAGTTTTCACTACTAGTTGCCGAAAAGCGCTTGAAACCCAATCCATCACGAAAGATTCGGAAACCTTAGCCGAATGTAAAAATGTAAGTTGCCCTTCTATAGATATAGAATATTTTACCGTGAATGGCAATGCGGGTGCTTCGGAAAAGATAAATGCTGAAATCACAAATTTTATTATCCAGTCCTTATACGTAGGAGAAGACGAAAACGGAAGTGATGCGCCAACCATTGAAAGAGCGATGCAGGATTTTATCCAGCTATACCGAACCCATAGCGCCGAATTTCCAGGTCTTTCAGCTGAATATTTTGCAGAAATTACGGTGCTTCAAAATTTCAACACCAAAGAACTGCTTTCGGTAAGTTGCCGAAACTACCTTTACACAGGTGGCGCACATGGGTATGGATCTGTTGTGTATAAAAATTTCGATCCAAAATCCGGAGCGCAATTATATTACGAGGATGTATTTAGAGATGTTTCGGCTTTTGAAGCATTGGCTGAAAAATTATTCAAAAGACAAAACGAGATTCCAGAAAGTGACGCCATTAACTCCACCGGATTTTGGTTTGAAGAGGATGCCTTTTACCTTCCTGAAACCTTCGGAATATCAAAAGAATTTGTAACACTTTACTACAATCAATACGAAATTGCTTCGTACGCTGCTGGGCCAATCGAAGTAGAAATCCCTATTTCTGAAGTAAAAGAAATGCTGAAAATTTCGGTAGAGTAAGCGTCCCTTTAAATACAATAATTACCTTTCAAATACCTGTACTATAATAGCGGCAGCACAAACGTTTAATACTGGCGGACAGTCTACTTAAAGTAAACTTTTGCAATTCAAATACATTTCATCAATGCCATGGCGTACCCCAAGTGAATCCCTTCGTGAAAGTTGTTAAATTCTATCGCTTGTTGGACGTTTGTTAAGGTAGTATTTGTGGTTACAGTGTATTCTTTATAGGTTGTAAATGCTTTGTTGGCCAGGTCTATTTCTGTTTGTTTCAGCAAATCGAATAATTGTTTTTTACAAATCTCAACTTCAACTTCACTCACATCACCTTCTGGTTTTGTTCCTTTTTTATAGCCTGCGACCTCTTCTGCAGAAATATGCAATGGCAGGTTTGAGAGTCCGTATACCAACATTTGGTGCACCACAATGCAGTGTTTAACATTCCAGAAAACGTTATTAGTAAACCCTTTGGGGATTGTATTGAGTTGCTCCAAAGACAGCGTGTCTAAAAAATGATACATTATTTTTCTGGTCTTTAAAGTAATATCCAAACTGAAGTTCATAACGTTAATTTTGCTCTAAAATACAGGAAATACTCTTCTAAATAACCTTATTTTGCAAGGAAGATCCTCAAAAATAAACAACATGAAAAAGGTATATTATTTAAGCACCTGCGATACGTGTAACCGAATTATGGATGAAATTAAAATTCCCCAATCATTCATCACTCAAGATTTAAAAACACAAGGCATAACCGAAGATGAAGTGGAAGAACTCTTTAATTTGACCGATAGCTACGAAGCACTTTTCAATAAAAGAGCCCGTCTGTATAAAGACCGAAAGTTGAAGGACAAGAAACTGCTTGAAGAAGACTACCTAAATCTCATTATTGAACATTATACCTTTTTAAAACGTCCTGTAATTGTAAACAATGACGAGATTTTTATAGGCAACAGTAAAAAAACAGTAGAAGCTGCTAAGAAGTCCATACACGGAGATGTTTAATTGCTAAAGATTCTAAGTACCTTGTAATAGATTTGTTTTTCAGATGATATGAGCCTAATTTGTACTGTAAGACTCATAAACTTCAAGTTGTAAAAATCTTCCATTAACCGTTACCTTTGCACGCTTAACATTCTCTCTATTGAACCCAAGAATACTCGCTTTACTTGCCGCAACTGCTGCTAGTTCAATTTATGGTATAAATCATACCATCGCCAAGGGTTTAATGCCCACTATAATTAGTCCTCACGGGTTTATTTTGCTGCGAGTAAGTGGTGCCGCGCTTGTTTTTTGGCTTATTAGTTTCTTGTATCCTTCAGAAAAAATAGACCGTAAAGATTGGTTTCGGATTATTGGCTGCGCTATTTTTGGAATGGTGATAAACATGAATATGTTTTTTAAGGGATTAGAGCTATCTACTCCTATAAATAGTAGTGTTGTTATTACCATCTCTCCAGTATTATTACTTATACTTTCAGCATTTATCTTAAAAGAACGAATCACCTGGTTGAAAGCTGCAGGGATTTCTTTGGGACTTGCCGGCGCTTTGGGGCTTGTTCTTTTTGGAGCAAAAACACAGCCTAATGCACCCAACATTCCATTAGGAAATTTACTGTTTATTGTGAACGCAACCTCGTACGCTTTTTACCTTATTCTCGTAAAGCCCTTAGTCGCCAAGTACAATTCTATTACTTTGATGAAGTATTTATTTTTATTTGCATTCTTGATAAATATCCCCATTGGCTTTTCAGAGTTTTCTGAAGTAGGATGGTTGACGTTAGAATTTTCGGCTATTTGGAAGCTTATATTTGTGGTGATAGGAACTACGGTACTAACGTATCTCTTCAATATTTATGCGTTAAAGCAATTGAGCCCTGCTGTAATAGGGGTATTTATGTATTTGCAACCCTTAATCGCTGTGGCTTTTGCCATTATGGTTGGTGCAGATTCGCTCACTCCCATTAGAATTCTGGCTGCCGTCTTCATATTTACTGGTGTTTTTCTTGCAACCCGGAAGAAAAAACGTTCTCCAAACAAAAAGGTAACTTAAAAATTACACAGAAAAATGTATCTTTAAAGCCCTAACTTTTAATACGATACCCATGAAAACTGAAGAAATTGCAAACAACCTTGTAAAATGGTGCAACGCCGGAGAAGAACATAAATGCTACGAACAACTCTACAGTCCTAACATTGTGAGCGTAGAAATGGAAGGCAGCGAAAACCAAATAGCCAAGGGCATGGACGAAATAGCCAAAAAAGGCGAATGGTGGCGCGAAAATTTTGAAGTACACAGCGCTAAAACCAGCCAGCCAACCATTGCAGATAATTGGTTTAGCGTACGTCACGAAATGGATATTACACACAAACCAAGTGGCCAACGAAGCATTATGCAGGAACTAGGTGTATATGAAGTAAAGGACGGGAAAATTGTGAAAGAGCAGTTTTTTTATAATACGTAAGGCTTCGATACAATTTTAAAAAGAGCGGTCAAACTTTGTTTGATCGCCCTTTTTAAAATTGTACCGAAGGGCCTAAAATGCTAAACCAAATGTTGTGGCACCTCCCCGTGCTTTCTGGTATCCTCCTTAGTAATCACGTAAAAATCAGCTGTACGATCTAAGCTATCAAGATTTTTATAAAGATCTTCCGGTAGTTCGCGAAGTTTACGCGTTTTTAAATCGATCCACCCACCCATCATTTCACAACGTGCAAGGTTACGTCCTTTATGATCATAAAAATTATGTTCGAAAGAAAAGTAACGTCCATCTTCACTAAGGCCTTTCAATTGTAAGCTAACCGAAATAGGCTTACCAGGAAACACTTCCTTGAAATAAAACATGTGTTCATAGAAAACTACGGGTCCTATCTCGTGTTCTACCATTTTCGATTGCCCAAAGCCGTTTTCAAGCATAAAACTAAGGCGCGTATGGCTCATATAATTAATATAGGCGCTGTTGGCCAAATGACGGTTCGCGTCTATATCGTTCCATCGTACTTCGAATTGTTTCGTATACATAGTGTGTCTTTTAATTTAAGTGGGGGTAATTATGCCGATTGACTTCGTTTTATTTTAACCGGTCCATTCTGAATATAGGCTACAACTTTGTCATATACCTCTTCACTTTTTAAATCGTGATTGAGACCTTCGGTAAATAACGTTTCTATATTTTTATTCTGTTGAAGCGCTTTCTCAATTGGTTTAAAAGGAGTTATGGTATCGGTTTTTTCATGTATTACCAGGACAGGTTTTTTTACATTACTAAAAAAATTTTCCATAAAAATCTCTTGGTGTGGGATTTTTAAAATTGAATTTGCCTTTGCTTCTAAATTACGCATCACTCTTTCCGAAGTTCCCAACAATTTCTGAAAATAGCCAAAAATAACATCCATCCCCGAAGGTGACCCCATAATCACAAAGCTTTTCACTGGCAAGGTTTTATCATTCAAATAACTATAGGCTACTACAAGACCACCTAAACTATGAGAAATTAAGGTGTCTATAGTCCCTGCTTTTTCAATGGACTGAACAATAGCTTTTCTATAAATTTCGAGATTTAAGTGATTGCCCGTTGCCATACCATGACCTGGGGCATCTAGAGAATATAGTGAATATTCATTTAAATTAAACCTATCAATATAGGTTTGCCAACGTTTACTATGGCTCATCCATCCATGTAAAAACAACACGTTTTTTGATCCATTTCCCCAACGATGCAGTACAGCAGAATGACCCTCTATCTCCAAAAATGTGGTGGTAGCTTTTGCCAAAAACTGTTTCCCATTTTCTGAAATACCTACAGGTCTCACCTTACAAAAAAGTGTAAAGGCAAACTCTGTACTCCATTTTGGAAATAGTATCGCCGTAACGTTGATACATCTCCCTAATAATTTCATTACTATCTGTTTCATAACCAAATAGATACCAATCGGTATCTTTAAATTTAAATTTTTTTACTTCGATATTTCCTCAACTAATTTCTTTAAGTGTACAATGGTATTGGAAATAGCTTCTGTATTACGTTCCAGTTTACTCATCATAATACCGCCTTCAAGAGTGGCTATAAAAATAGTAGCGTAAAAACCTGAGTTCACCGAAGCCATTACCTGCCCATTTTTAATTCCATTGTCTATTATTTTTCCCAAAGAAGCCTTTAATTGTGCTAACATATTAAAAGTCTGTTGTCTTAGTGCATTATTGGTATCATCTGCTTCAATAGCAGCATTCATTAATGGGCATCCTCCTTTGTATAAAGGCGTATGCATATATTTTTCAAAAAAAGCAAAAGTGGCATCCATCTTTAACTTAAACGTAGGTGCCTCTTGTATAGACTGCCCTAACTCCGTAAACATTAACTTTCCTAAACTACCCAATGCTTGTTGCTCGAGATCGCTCTTACTTTCAAAATGACGGTAAATGGCACCTTTGGTTAGCCCCGTTGCCTTCGTAATGTCGCTAATTGAAGTAGCCTTGTATCCCTGCGTATTAAACAGGTTAGCGCTTTCTTTTAAGATTAATTCTCTGGTGGTTACTGCGTTTCGCATATACAAAGATACCGATTGGTATCTAAATTAGAGTAGTATTAACAAAATTTTCATTTGTATATTCGCAACTGTGTATCTCAAATTATTTTAGCAGTCATTTAATGCCCATAATCTCTTCAACATTTAAAGCAAAAGGCCTTTTTAAAAGCGGTCACTTTTCTACTATTTATTCGGCTAAACTGCGCCCTATTCCTAAAGTTATTCAAGAACGGAAACGATTAGAGTTAAGCGATGGCGATTTTATAGATATAGATTGGTCGTTTTCAGAAAAAAAAGACACCAAAGTCGCTATTTTACTTCACGGTCTGGAAGGCGATGCACAGCGGGTGTATATTAAAGGGCAAGCTAAAATGCTGGTAGAAAATGGCTGGGATGTTGCGGCTATGAATCATAGGGGGTGTAGTGGCGAAGAAAACAGACTGTATCTGTCTTATAATTCTGGTAGAACTGAAGATTTAGAAGAACTCATAGACCATGTAATACAATATCACAAATATGATACTATTTGTTTAATAGGCTTTAGTCTTGGCGGAAATGTAATACTCAAATATCTTGGCGAAAGAAACCATGTTCCACAGCAAATAAAAAACGGCGTAGCCATCTCTACGCCCTTATATTTACGAGGCGCTTTGGAACAGCTTGTTAAACCAGAGAATATGGTTTACAGTAAGACTTTTATTAATGACCTGCGTAAAAAGTACAAACGCAAAATGAACCAGTTTCCTGATGCCATGAATTCTGAAGAGCTTAAGAAAATTCAGAATTTGCTGGATTTTGATACTCTGTATACTGCGAAAGCACATGGTTTTCAGGATGCGTACGATTATTACGAAAAAAGCAGTAGCCTCCAATACTTACCCAATATTAAAATTCCGGTGCTTATCCTAAACGCAGCAAACGATAGTTTTTTATCCCCAGAATGCTACCCTTTTGATATTGCAAAACATCACAAAAACATCTATCTAGAAAGTCCCAAGCACGGTGGTCACGTAGGATTTCATGTAACAAATAAAGTGTATTATTCAGAAAAAAGAACACTTCAGTTTATAAATAAATAACGAGCAAAACCTTTTATTTGATTGGGTGAAAATAGCTTTTCTGTTTAAAGAAATATTTTTTAGTAAATCGCTAGCCATTAAAATACACCTCAACAAATAGTTAGACAAAAAGGCAATCCAAAGTGACGTAGCAAAGGGTATTGAAATGCGTATCTTTGCACCAAATTCGTGAATTATGATTCAATCTATGACTGGGTACGGGAAGCACGTGATACAGCTTCCTACCAAAAAAATTACGGTAGAAATAAAATCGCTTAATAGCAAGAGCCTTGACTTGAACGCACGGGTGCCTTCTTCGTATCGTGAAAAGGAACTTCAGATTAGAAATATACTTTCAAAATCGCTCACCAGAGGAAAAATAGATTTTAATCTATTTATAGAAATGACGGGCGAAGCAACCAATTCTAAGGTAAATGAAGTCGTGGTAAAAGAATATATTTCGCAATTAAAAAACGTTGTAAATGGAGACGAAACCGAATTGCTAAAAATGGCGATACGCATGCCGGACTCTCTTAAAACCGAACGCGAAGAAATTGATGATAATGAGTTTGCTGAAATTTTAATAGCTGTAAAAGAAGCATTAAAAGAAATAAACACCTACCGCAGCGACGAAGGTGCTGTTTTAAAACAAGATTTTTTAGAAAGGGTTGCTACTATCGAAAGCCTTCTTAAAGAAGTACTCACCATAGACGCAAGCAGAATAGACAATGTAAAAGAACGCCTGCGAACCGCCGTAAGCGAATTGAAAGAAAAAGTAGACGAAAATCGTTTTGAGCAGGAACTTATCTACTATCTGGAAAAATACGACATCACCGAAGAGAAAGTACGCCTTGAGAATCACCTCAACTATTTTAGAGAAGCTATTAATTCCAACGATTCCAACGGAAAAAAACTAGCCTTTATCACTCAGGAAATTGGCCGTGAAATTAATACCATTGGCTCCAAAAGCAACTTTGCTCCTATGCAACAATTGGTCGTTCAAATGAAAGACGAATTGGAAAAGATTAAGGAACAAGCGTTGAATGTATTGTAAAACAAATATAAATCTTAGCGCAGTAGAATAGTAAGTATACGGATTGCCATAAAACATATTCCACAAAACGTTTTAAGGGATTACGTTTTATAAAACTACATTTCTAATTATATATAAAAGTACACTTCGACTATGCTCAGTGTAACAATTTGAATACCATGACAAAAGAAAAAAAAGGAGGAAAATTAATAGTGTTCTCAGCACCTTCAGGTAGTGGGAAAACTACTATTGTGAGACATTTATTACGCAATGACGATTTAAATCTTGAATTTTCAGTTTCAGCGACCTCCCGCTCACCTCGCGGCAAAGAAGTCCATGGAAAAGATTATTATTTTCTTTCACTACACGATTTCAAGCACAAAATGAAAAACGAGGAATTTTTAGAATGGGAGGAAGTATATCGTGACAATTTTTACGGAACCCTTCACAGCGAAATAGAACGCATCTGGGCGATGGGAAAGAATGTTATTTTTGATATTGATGTCGTGGGCGGTTTACGAATTAAAAAAAAATATCCAGAACGCACCTTGGCTGTATTTATAAAGCCTCCTAGTGTAGAAGAATTGAAAATAAGATTAAAAAAACGCTCTACTGAAAGCGAAGAAAAAATAAATATGCGTATTGCAAAAGCAAGCGTAGAAATGGCAACCGCTCCCCGTTTCGATTTTATCATCCTAAATGACACCTTGGAACACGCGCTAGAAGAAGCCGAGAGACTCGTGGCAGAACATATTGCAAAACCTATTTTTAAGGATGTCTCTGAAGAAGAATAAAAAAATAGGCCTCTATTTTGGCACCTTCAACCCTATTCATGTTGGGCATCTTACTATTGCCAACCACATGGTAGAATTTGGAGGTTTGGACGAAGTGTGGATGGTAGTAACGCCACACAATCCGCATAAAAAGAAAAGCACGCTGCTAGATAATCATCACCGTATTGCCATGGTAGATATTGCTTTGGAACAGTATCCAAAAATTAAATCCAGTAAAATAGAATTCGACCTGCCGCAGCCTAATTATACGGTAAATACGCTAGTGGTTCTACAAGAAAAATACCCAGAGCAGCAATTCTGTTTGATTATGGGTGAAGACAATTTAAAGAGTCTTCATAAATGGAAAAATTATGAAGTGATTTTGGAACGCTACCCTATTTATGTATATCCAAGAATTTCTGGTGAAGTAAAAGTTTCAGCTTCAGTTTTAGAATCCAATTCAATTACTAAAGTTGCTGCTCCTATTATGGAATTGTCTTCCACCTTTATCCGAAAGGCAATTAAAAATGGTAAAAACATTCGCCCTATGCTTCCTCAGAATGTTTGGGAGTATTTGGACGAGATGAATTTTTATAAGTGACCACCTTACAATATACCCTGTAGCGGGTATTTTTATAACCTATAAATTGTACGTTATTACACATTCAATTTATAACTCTATTTTTCATGAAAAAATACAGCTTCCTTTTAGCAACTCTAATACTAACGTCATCTATTGGGTTTTCTCAATGTCCAGACGAAGCAGCAAAAGCTAAAAAATACAAGCAAATGGCAGCTACTGCACAAAGCTGGGATGTTGCCACACCTGCTGGCCTTTGTGCCAAATATTTCAAACTCGCATGCGATGCCAGTCAAGAAGCCTATACTGTTGATGGCAACACTATAAAAAAAAGCCAGCAAGCTGCGCAAATGACCGAAGATGAAATTAATGTTGTTATTGAAGCATATAATAAAGAGTCTAATAAATTGTGTGGTACACTAAGTCCTGTAAAAGCAAAATACAGTGAAACTATAGGTGATAAAGAAGCACACGTTGTAGGATATTGGGTAGCAAAAGACGATTATTATGGGCAAGTATATTATCCGCAATTATCTTTTTTTAACGGCGGAAATTTTAAAACCAGCGTTACTCCAAGTTTAGAACAACGATCGTCATGGGAAAAAATATCAGATTTTGAATATCAAGTAACCACTTCTGAATACAGTGATTATGACAAAAAATATTCCAGTCCGTCTATAGGTACATTTACAATAGATCCAGCTACAAATACGGCTGTATATACGTTTACTAGATTTAACGGCGAACCAGGAAGTTCAACTTGGTATTATAAAGGGAAAGTATATAGCACGTATAATAAAAGTGAAGCTGAAATCTTAAAACCTGTAACGGTTACTTCCAAATAAACAAAAACCGCCCTTCAGTTCAAGATCGAACCTCTGGGCGGTCATAACCAACCAAAAAATTATTAATTATTTTTAAATCACACTCCTATACCAAAAGTGGTGAGTGATTTCTAGCGTAGCTAAAAATTATAGCGAAGCAATTTTCTTCATTTGCTGCTCTATGGTAGCCTTAGGAATTCTTAACTTTCCTCTTCCTGCTTTATTCTGAATATAACCTCTTCCTCTAAACGTATACACAGTTCCTGAGGTTTCATGAAATAATTCTATTGTGTTGTCATTGATAACGTTCAACTCAAAGTATTCATTGCCCAGGTAATCATAATCCAATGTTAAATATTTCAGGTAATTAGTACCTGTCACATCGTTTACATTAAAAACCCCCGTATAATCCCAATACAAATTATAGATATCACTTCCTACTGGGTCTTGTGAGCTTCGGAAATTCCCATCGCCACCTCCAGGTAAAAACTGAAGAAAATTTTCGTTGTCAAATTCGTTGGGTGTACCACCTTCGGCAGCTAATTTTTCCCAAGCAGCATATTCCTGTACGAAATAATGGATGTTCTCATAGAATAACAAATTATAATCGAAATTGCTGCGTTGATAGCCTACCAATACATACCGCAAACCAGAGCCTGGATTGTAAAGTTCTATTTCAGTATCGCTTAATTGGGTAACGTCAAAAGTGTTAAACCCGTCTAAGTCGTGACTGATGTCTAATACAAAATCGTAGGCATCATAATATCCAACGTCTATTCCGAAGCCATACCCTTGGTCGCCAATACCCACTAGATTATTGTTGGCTAACACCTCTCCGTTTCTAAAAGATAGCGTAAACGCTATTTGCATAAAAGGAATTTGTCCCGAAGCATTTGAACGATTAATATCCACATACCACAACTCATAAGAGTTTAATAATTGGTTTAACGAAATGGATGAAACAGGATCTATATAAGGATCTGTTACTACGACCGTTTCTTCTACATAACAAGAAGTAAACACTGTTGCCAAAAGGGCAAAACCGAAAATTAATTTTAGTATCTTCATAACCGTTCTTTTTATGTTTCAGACAAAAAAATCTGAAGCGATTCACCATAGCTGAAAATCTAAAAGCGTGCCAAAGTTTTATTAAATTGAATACCAGTGTTTTACGTAGAATTTAATTTTCCGTATTTTTGAACTTCTGCAAACTATACCATTGATTTGTCAGGTTGAGCCCATCGACAGGCTCAGGATGAACTAAAGTCGAAACCTACATTTAATTAAAAAATAAACTCAATAACCTCATGATTAACCAACCAAAATTTGCAGTTTTTGGCGGCGGAAGCTGGGCCACAGCCATTGTAAAAATGCTTTGCGAAAATTTAGACGAAGTAGGTTGGTATATGCGTAGCGTTTATGCGGTGGAACACATTAATAAAGAACAGCATAACCCTAATTACTTGTCTTCGGTTGAATTTGACCCAAAGAAATTAAAATTAAGTAACGATATAAATGAACTGGTGGCCTATGCAGATTATCTTGTTTTTGTAATTCCTTCGGCATTTATTTATACAGAATTAGCTCAATTAACCGAATCCCTAAAAGACAAAATTATCTTCTCTGCCATTAAAGGAATCGTTCCTGAAACCAGCCTGATTGTGGGAGATCATTTTTACACCCATTATAAAATTCCTTTTAAAAACATAGGTGTTATTACGGGGCCTTGCCATGCCGAAGAAGTAGCCCTGGAACGTCTCTCTTACTTAACCATTGCAAGTGCCGACGATAAAAAAGCTGAAGTTGTTGCCAATGCTTTGCGCTGTGATTACATAAAATGTACCACCAGCGACGATGTAATAGGTACCGAATATGCTGCCATGTTGAAAAATATATACGCCCTAGCCGCAGGTATTGCACACGGTTTGGGATATGGAGACAACTTTCAGAGTGTGTTAATGAGTAATGCCATACGGGAGATGAAACGCTACGTAAAAAAAGTGCATAAAATGAAGCGCGACATTAACGACTCTGCCTATCTGGGAGATTTGTTAGTAACCGGTTATTCTACCTTTAGCCGAAACCGTCTCTTTGGAAATATGATAGGTAAAGGCTATACCGTTAAAAGTGCTCAAATGGAAATGAACATGGTGGCCGAAGGCTATTATGCCACCAAAAGTGCCTACGAGCTCAATAAAGCCAAAAAGAAAAAAAGCGCCAAAACTCCTATTATTGATGCCGTCTACAGCATTTTATACGAAGGGAAAGATCCAAAAAATGTCATGAAGAAATTGACTGATATGTTGGATTAATTGTTTATATTTTTTTTATAAAAAATCTGGCGTTTGGAATATTTCCAAGTTATTTGTTTATCTTGTGATGAATTTAATAATTTAAAACTAATGGCTATTTTTCAATTGGGAGAACTTTTCTGTGGTCCTGGAGGCTTAGGTTTAGCTGCCACTCAAAGCAATATAAATAATCCAAATTTTAGGATAGAACATGCTTGGGCTACAGATTATGATCGAGATACTTGTGAAACATATAGGCAAAATATTGCTGAAGAAGAAAACACAGTCGTATGTGCAGATATTCGAAAATTAGATTTTAACAAGTTGATGAAGCTATCTCAAGCTAATGCACTTAGCTTTGGATTTCCATGTAATGATTTTAGTATTGTCGGAGAACAAAAGGGGATGGACGGAGTATATGGACCTTTATATAGTTATTGTGTTAAAGCAGTAAGAAAATTTAAACCACAATGGTTTTTAGCCGAGAATGTTGGAGGGCTAAAGAACTCAAATGATGGTAACGCTTTTGGGAAAATACTTAATGAATTTCATAATGAAGGTTACTCAGTATATCCTCATCTATACAAATTCGAAAAATATGGAATACCTCAAGCTAGGCATAGAATCATAATAATTGGGATTCGTAATGATATCAATGTAACCTTCAAAGTTCCTTCTCCAGAAATTTATAGCGAAATAGATAATACTTCAAGAAATGCAATAGAAAATCCTCCGATAACAGATAATGCCTTTAACCATGTATATACTAATCAATCTGAAACAGTAAAGCAAAGATTATCATATATAAAACCTGGTGAAAATGCATTTACAGCTGACATCCCAAAACATTTACAATTAAATGTAAAAGGCGCAAAAATTAGTCAAATTTATAAAAGATTAGATCCTAACAAACCCTCTTACACAGTTACAGGAAGTGGTGGCGGAGGAACACATGTTTATCATTGGGAGGAAAATAGAGCTTTAACTAATAGAGAAAGAGCACGCTTACAAACTTTTCCCGATAACTTCAAATTCTATGGAACCAAGGAAAGTATAAGAAAGCAAATTGGGATGGCTGTACCAGCAAGAGGAGCTCAAATAATATTTGAAGCTGTTCTAAAGTCTTTTGCTGGAATTGAATACCCTTCAATACCAACTTCATTTACTTCTTTAATTTCTCAAAAACATTTAACTCAATATAATTTAGAAGAAAAATTTGGAATTAATCGTCTTTTTGAAGAAACTGCACAATAAAAATGCTTTACAAAAATTTATTTCAAGAAATATTAATTAACCCCATAACACAAGGTGCCGACACTTTAAAAATTATTTCGGGATATGCAACAGCATCAATGGCTTCTAGACATTTAGAAGATTTAGTGAATAAAAATAAAGATGTTCAAGTCAAGTTATTAGTAGGAATGACACCTAAAGATGGGATTGCAATAAGTAACCATGAAGGTTTTAAGAGTATTTTAGAAAGTGAAAAATTTGGAAGAAATTTCAGTTGTCAATATATTTATCAAAACACACCTGTTCACTCTAAATTATTCTTGTGGGAAAAAGCATCTAAATTTCACAAAGCATTTATCGGCTCCGCAAACTATTCACATACTGCTTTTTCTAAACGGCAACGAGAATTAATGCAACCATCTAACAATGAAGAATTGTTAAGATACTTTGATACAATTGAAAAAGATTCAATTGACATAAGGCATCCAGAAATTGAAGAATATGTTAGAATAATGAGTGACTCAAATTACTTTGGAACAACTCAAATTGAAAATGAAAAAGAAGGTTTAGAGATTATAGAGCCTTTCAAATCAAATAAGTCCGTAAAAGTTTCTTTATTAAGTAAAAAATTAGACTACGAAGTTCAAAATATTGCTGGATTAAATTGGGGTCAAAGACCTTCAAGAGCTAATAAGAATGAAGCATATATACAATTACCTCCATTTGTCTATAAATCAGATTTTTTTCCTCCTAAACCTAATCAGTTTATAGTTCGTACTGACGACAATAAAACGTTAATTTGTGTTAGAACTTCTAAAGATGAAGTGGGACAACAACTTCAAACTCCACTAAATAATGCACATTTGGGCGAGTATTTTAGAAATAGAATGGGACATCCGTCTGAAAAACCTATTTGGCGAGCAGAATTAGAAAATTATGGTCGAACTGATGTCGATTTTTATAAAATTGATGATGAGACTTATTATATGGATTTTTCAGTATAGAATTTACCTCGCCAGCACCCCTTTCTTCCCAAGTACGGGAAGCATCACAGCATTGTCTTCCGCAATGGAAAACCGCGGGAGTTCAAAACGTTTATCGTACATTGTATTGCCCAAGAAATAAGTGATGGTGAAGAAATTATCCAGTTTAAAGACGCTCTCATCTATATATTCCAATTTAGCAAAACCTTTGGCAGGAACTACTGCGATAGACTTTCGCATGGGTGACGTCATATCTGTATCGTCATACCCTTGTGCAACAACCAAAACCGTTTCAATAGGTGACGCTCCATCATTGATTAAATAAATGTTCCAGTCGTGTGTTTTGTAGTCCTCATTAAATTCAAAAACTGCCGCCACATAAACATCCTTCACTTCAGGAATATCAATATCTTTTTTCATTAAATAAATGTATGCAAAAATTAAAATAGAAAAGCCTTAGCAAAAGTAGCTGAGTGTTCCACATTTTCAGCAAAATGTATCGAGACTAATCGGCACTCTTAAACTGTTCCAGAAAACGCAGGTCGTTCTCACTTAACATTCTAATGTCTGGTATTTGGTGCAATAATAAGGCAATCCGATCTATCCCCATTCCAAAAGCAAAACCAGAATATTCGGTCGAGTCTATGCCACAGTTTTCTAAAACATTAGGATCTACCATTCCGCAGCCCATGATTTCTAGCCAACCGGTTCCTTTGGTCATTTTGTAATCGGTTTCCGTTTCCAGACCCCAATATACATCTACTTCGGCGCTTGGCTCGGTAAACGGAAAATAAGACGGACGTAATCTAATCTTTGATTTTCCAAAGAGTTCGGTTGTGAAATATTGCAGCGTTTGTTTTAAATCTGCAAAGCTCACGCCTTTATCTACGTACAATCCTTCAACCTGGTGAAAGAAACAGTGCGACCGTGCCGAAATAGCTTCATTTCTATACACACGTCCCGGAGAAATGGTACGAATAGGCGGTTTGTTATTTTCCATATACCGCACCTGCACAGTGGAGGTGTGCGTCCGCAGTAATACATCTGGATTGGTTTGGATAAAAAATGTATCCTGCATATCGCGGGCCGGATGGTATTCTGGCAAGTTTAATGCTGTAAAATTATGCCAATCGTCTTCAATTTCTGGTCCTTCAGAGACGTTGAATCCTATTCTTGAAAAGATATTGGTAATCTTATTTTTAACAATTGAAATGGGATGACGCGACCCTAATGAAACTGGCTCTCCAGGACGAGAAAGATCCCCATACACACCTTTGGTCTCTTCAGAGCTTTCTAGGACTTCCTTTAAACTATTCACTTTATCCTGCGCTGCATTTTTAAGCGAATTCATGGTTTTCCCAAACTCCTTTTTCTGGTCGTTTGGCACATTTTTAAATTCAGCAAAAAAATCGTTCAGCAATCCTTTTTTTCCAAGATATTTAATTCGGAATTGCTCAATCTCGTCTGGATTGGTCGCTTTAAAAGCTTCAACTTCTGCAATATGTTTTTTTATGGTATCTATCATGGTACGCTACGTTCTCAAAAAATGAACGGTTTTGTTTTATGAATGGGCAAAATTACGCAAACTCCTTTAAAAGAATGCTTTTTGGTTTTTGGAATTTCACTCTAGAAATTTTATACAAGAACTTCGTTTGCTACAAAATACTGAACAATAGCTTCCTTCATCAATACACTTTGCTCACCTGCCTTTAGGGGTGGCAATTGTTCCAGTATCGTATAATGTGGCCATCCTTGATCATCAAAATAATCGAATTCGTAGTATCCAAAAGGTTCCAACAAACGGCAAATGGCAATGTGCATTAGGTCTAATTTTTCATCTTTCTTAAACTTTCTGTGCAACTGCCCAAGCTCTTGTACACCTACTAGATAAATTATAGCGTCCAAATCTAGCGTGTCGCCATCTGCAAACCGATTGCTCAATAAGGTTACCAACTTTTCCCATCGTTCCTTTAATTCTTGATCTCTTGCCATAGCATGCCCTTGTGTGAGGTGTTTTTCTGAAATGCAAAGGTACAGTGTCCTGCTGTAATTTTGAAGCAACACCCCGTATAATTGAATTTTGTAAATTTACTTTTTAAGATATAAATTAATCTAGGATGAAACTTACCGAACAACAAGAAGAAGACCTTATACAAACACTCCAATTTCGTTTTGAAAGTAACATGAAACGTCACAAAACGATATCGTGGAAAGATGTAGCAGAAAAATTAAATAAGAGTCCAGAAAAAATTTCATCATTATTTATGATGGAACAAACCGGGGGCGAGCCTGATGTTGTTGAGTACGATAAAAAAACCAATACATTTATATTTTACGATTGTGCTGCTGAAAGCCCCAAGGACCGAAGAAGCATTTGCTACGACCGTCAGGGACTAGCATCCAGAAAAGAACACAAACCAAAAACCAATGCTGTAGATCTGGCAACTAAAATAGGTGTAGAGCTTTTAACCGAAGCGGAGTACCGGAACCTACAAGAACTCGGTGATTTTGACACCAAAACATCCAGCTGGCTAGCAACTCCTGCTGAAATTAGAAAACTGGGAGGCGCTATTTTTGGTGATTTTAGGTATGGGACTGTTTTTGTGTACCACAATGGAGCACAGTCTTATTACGCTGGCAGAGGTTTTAGAGGAAAGCTGAAAATATAAAGCTTTAAAATCCCTTGCAACCGCATCTTAATTCCTTTAGTTTTTCATACATTTAAAATTCAGCCACAACAGTATGTTGGCAAGCTTAACCTGTTAATAAATTACCTCATTATATGAACACCATAGACATTGTTTTAGGCGTAATTCTCCTCATTGCATTTGTGGTAGGATTTAAAAAAGGACTGTTTGTAGCATTGGCAGGTTTAGTGGGTATTATTGCCGGGGTGTATGGCGCAGTTTATTTTTCAGAATATGCAGCTGTTTATATTGCAGGATGGACAGATTGGAACGAGCAAACTGTAAATCTCACTGCATTTGCCGTTACGTTTTTAGTAATTGTAATAGTTATTTCTCTGGCTGGAAAAGCACTCACTAAAATAGCCGATTTCGCCGCCTTGGGCATTGTCAATAAATTATTAGGTGCTGTTTTTAATGTGCTGAAATTTGCCTTTATTATAAGTGTGGTATTTATGTTTGTAACTGTGTCTCCAACTATTTCTATTCTTTCTGAAGAAGACAGGGAGGATTCCGTCTTATATGCTCCTATTGCTAGTTTAGCGCCTTTAGTAGTGCCTTATATTTTAAAAGAAGTAGATGGATTTGATGAGGAAGAAACCGAAACTGAGGAAATTTCAGAATAAAAAACCGCACAATTTTAAAACTGTACGGTTCTTTCTTGTATAAATCTATTTCTTATACTACATCTTCCACGTTTGTTCTTATGTAATTCATCGCTTCTTTAAACGATTTTACAATACGTTTTTCTGGAACTAGATCTGGTATTATATCAATAGACTGCATCATTACTTTAGGTTGTTTTTGAAGACTAACTAAAATAATTTTCACATTATTTTGTCTCAACCGAAGTAATGTTTCTTCCATAGCATACAATCCGGACTGGTCAATATAAGGTACTTTCCCCATCCTAATAATTAAATGAGTTGCAGTGGTAGGAATTCCTTTTGCCAGTTCTTGAAAATCGCTGGTATTTCCGAAGAAAAGAGGACCGTCCAATCTTTTAATAAAAACTTCTTCTTTTAAATTTTGCGGAAAGTTTGCTTCATCATTCCAAGGAAGTGTAAGTTCATCTGCATTCCCTAAAGGCACCAGTTTTGAACGTTGAGCCGAAACATCTCCAATCTTTTTCATAAAGATTAAAGAAGCGAGTACCAGTCCAATTCCTACAGCATACACTAGATTCCAAAAAACTGAAAGCAAGAGTACAACGAGCATGACAACAATTTCACTCTTTGGCATATTTGGAATAGCTTTTAAGCCTTTATAATCCATCACACCAATTCCTACGGTAATTAAAATACCTGCGAGCACAGCTGCAGGAATTTGTGAGGCAACGGGCCCCAAAGCCAATAAAATTACCAATAACAATATGGAAGCTACCATACCTGAAAGTTGCGTAGTTCCTCCAGAATTAATATTTACCACGGTTCTAATTGTAGCACCTGCGCCAGGAATACCTCCAAATACAGAAGCAATACTATTACCAATTCCCTGTCCTATTAATTCCTTGTTGGGGTTGTGTTTGGTTTTGGTCATATTATCTGCGACTACTGAAGTAAGGAGTGAATCTATCGCTCCTAAAAAAGCCAACGTCATTGCCGTAAATATATAGGGTGAAATTTGTCCTATACTAAAATTGGAAAACATAGTTAAATTAGGTAATGGAAATCCGCCTGGTATTTGATCAATAGGCTGATAGTCTAATTTTAATAAGAACGCTCCTGCAGAAACCACTAAGAGAGCTACCAGTGTTGAAGGAACCGCTGTGGTAATCTTCTTAAATCCAAAAATAATGAGAATGGTTAGTGCCGCCAATCCAAACTCCAGCCAGTTAATATTTTTGAGGGCTCTTGGCAGTGTTTTAATAGACCCTAATACACCAGAGCTTGCTGCTTTTGCAAGGGTTACGGACTCCATTTGTATATCATTATCTGTGATACGTTCGGCACGATTCACCGTTTCCTTAAAATCTTCAAGCACCAAAATTCCTTCTCCAGCCTCTTCTTTTAAAATTTTATCCAGTAAGACCTCTTCGGCAGCGGGTTTAAACTCTGCTATAAACTCTTCATCGCTATTCGCATAATACCCCATCATAGGTAATAATTGCGTCACCAATATAATAATTCCAATAGCCGTCATAAATCCAGAAACTACAGGATAGGGAATATACTTTATATATTTTCCCAATCCGAGTACTCCCAACATTACTTGCATAAGCCCCGCCAGAAGGAACACCAATAGTATAAACGGAAGTGCTTTTTCTACGTCCCCATCGTTGGCAGCAATAATACCCGCAATAATTACCATAGATACAGCCGTCATAGGTGCCGTAGGACCCGATATCTGAGTTTTAGTCCCTCCAAATAAGGAAGCAAAAAAACCAATAAATATGGCGCCATATAATCCAGCGTCTGGACCTAAACCAGACTGTACACCAAAAGCTAATGCCAATGGCAAAGCCACAATACCAGCTGTGATACCTCCAAAGATATTCCCTCGAAGATTTGTAAATATATTTTTGAACATTCTTTTTTTTATTTTTAGTTATAAAACTCTACTTCACCATTTTCCACATCGTACATAGCGCCTACTATTTTTATTTCACCGTTCTGCTCCATTTCGGAAAGCACAGAACTATCTTCACGCATATTCTCTATTGTTTTATGAACATTTACCTTAGAAACTTCATTTACAAACTCAAGGTTTGCAGAGGTTCTTTCGGCAGCATTGGAGGGTTCTTTTACATCTTTTACAGCAGGCTTAATCTTGGAGATTAAACTGGTAATGTTCCCCAATTTAACGTCATCACAAGCGCCTTTAATGGCACCACAGGATGTGTGACCAAGCACTACAACCAGTTTAGAACCTGCTACTTTGCACCCATATTCAATACTTCCTAAAATATCTTCATTCACAAAGTTGCCTGCTATACGCACACTGAAAATATCTCCTAACCCTTGGTCAAAAACCAATTCAGCAGACACGCGAGAATCTATACAGCTTAATATAACTGCAAAGGGAAATTGCCCATCGCTGGTTTCATTTACCTGTTGTAATAAATTTCTATTGGCTTTTAAGTTATTTTGAAAACGCTCATTACCTTCTTTCAAAAATAATAGTGCTTTACTTGGAGTTAGAGTTGACTGTGTTTCTTTTGTATGTGTTTTCATAGTAATTTTTTTTAAATAATTAACGTAACTCATTTATCAGTTAAGATAAATAGTCACTTAAAATAAAATATGGAACAGATTTAAATTTCTGTTTAAAGGTACTTTATACCGTTTGTTCGGGAGGGGGAGAAAAAGTCTCTTGTGCAAGAGAATTCCAAAAATGATTGGTGGTACCAAAATTCATTTCAACACGTGACTCAAGAGTGGATGAAAACTTTAAGATAGCTTGCTTGTGTGAAGGATATTCTTTAAGACCAAGTTTATAAGTGTCTGAAGTCTCTTCTTCATTCATTGAGAACAAAGCTGAAAGATTTGTGTCAATATTACAAAAAGTAACTAGTGCCGGTGTAAGAATACACCATGAAAAAATAAGTAGAAAAAAAATACTTTTTAACTTCAATACTTCAAATTTATTAGACAATTGCAAAAATAGCACTTGAAAGCTGTATTCCTGTTAAGCAAATCTTAAATCTATAACCTTTTCAGATCACTGGCTGGAATCCAACCATCTTTTCCGTTTGCAAGTAGTACGTGCACCCAACTATCTTCCTGTGCAGTAATCTGTACCTTGGTGCCCTCATTCAGCATAAAGGCAGTATCACTTCCCATATTGGGTTCGCTTTTAGCTTCGGTACTTTCTGAAAAAATAATGGCTGGCTGGTCATTTAATACGTCACTATAGGTTTGATACGCCATCGCTAGACCAACTAACAATACGAATACAGAAACGATAGAAGTAGTAAAAAACAACCGCTTTTTAGCTTCTGCCCCTGCAAACCAATAACTTAAAAATAAGATAACAAATAGTATGGCGCCTGCCACTGCTGTAATAGCCCACCCATCATAAGTTAATATGCCGGCCAATTGTTCGTACCACCTTTTAAAAATGGTTTTGGGCAATGGCTCTATGGCATCAATCCTTGCGTTTTCGGCAAATTTTAGATTGGTTTTAATGTCTTTGTCGCTGGGAGCTAATTGCAGTGCCTTTTCGTAATAGTAAATGCTTGGCGCTACATGGTTCATTTTATAATGTGCGTTTCCTAAATTAAAATACAATTCGGCAGAATGCTTCCCATTATCCAATACTTTTTCCCAGGAATTTATAGCTTCTTGAAATTTTGCATTTTTATAATGTTCTTTCCCCTGATCAAAAAGCGCATTATTTTGTCCCCAACCTAAAGCTGAAACTGATACCAAAAGTAGGAAGAGTAACTTTTTCATCTTACTTAATTTGTTTATCTATGGTTGAAATAATACGAGCTGCCTTTTCATAATCCTGCTGCATCGCTACTTGACTCGTTGGAGTGTATCTTGCATATTCACAACTTTTAAGCACCAGTATAAATTCTGAAATTACTTGCGGTTGCACTTGTTTTTCTTCCAGCAATGCTGAAATTTTCTCTTTGCTGAAATCGCTCGTTTCAATAGTCAATTTCGCTTTTAAATAATTGTGGAAAGCTCGTTCTAGTGATTCGTAAAAAACCACACGATCGTTCATGTTTTTCTTGGCTTCTCTCAAATATTTTTTCGCTAGGCGATCTGCTTTCCGAAGTCTGTTTCCTGCTACATCTGCCAATCTTTCTCTACGTTTTCTGCCTGCTACAATACACAATGGAATTAATAACATAGGACCGCCCATGAGCGACCAGAACAAAGTAGACTTAAAGAAGGGCACCGTCGCAATTGGCTCCAAATTGGCGTCTAGCTTGATAAACTCAAATTGTGCATCTTCTAAGTTGTCTGTCGCTATCGCAGTTGTGTTTTCAGCAGGGGTTGTGTTGGCAACGGGACCATTTTCTACGTTAATGAATATCTCTTCACTAGATAAAGTTTCGTAGCGCTCTGTCTTTGGATTAAAATAAGAAAATGTAATAGGTCGTACAGGATAGTTCCCTTTAAACTGTGGTACCACTGTATATTTTTCGGTAATATTCCCTCGCATTCCATCACTTTGTACAGTTACTTGATTATCGCGTTCTGGCGTATACACTTCTAAAGCACTTGGTAGTTTTAAACTTGGGAGATCAAATAATTTTAAATTCCCTTTTCCTGAAATTTTAGTGGTAAGTTCTAAGGATTCGTTGGCATCTAAAGTAGTTCTATTAGATAGCACTTGAAACTGAAAATCGCCTACTGCGCCTGTAAAATCGTCTGGTTTTCCCTGAACAGGTAATGGCTTCACAGTAATAGTTCTGCTTCCCGCCGAAACTGTTTTATTCACCCGAACCATGCGCTGTCTTCCAAAAATGTCGCGTTTATTGCTTCGTACATCCACGGGAATATCCAGCGTAAGTGGCTCAATTTCGAGCTCACCTGATTTTTGAGGATACAAAACAGTAGAGCGCAAAATCACAAAGCGATAGTCCTCACCTTGATATTTTCCATCGTAAATTTTATAATTGCCCTGATTGTTAATATTCTGGCTCCAGAAATCGGCATATTTTGGTGAGCTTACCTCTCGCCAATTACTGGTAATACTCACATCATGCGAAACATATAATTTGTAAGTAACCGTAATCGCTTCACTTAAATAAGGGCTGGAATTTGAAATTTCAGCCACTAAATGTACATTCTCATTTGCTAAATATTCTGCATTGCTCCCATCGTTTGAAATGGTAACAGCATTACCCACACTTACTGTTATCGGAGAAGTTTTATACGTTTGTCCTGCAATTTCAATCGTGGCTTGGCCAATGGTGGCATTTCCTTTTTGAAGTGGTGACAAGAAGTAGGAATAGGTTTTAGAATAACTTCGTTTGCCGTTAAAATAAGAATTGCTAATAGCCTGATTGGGACCACCCACCACACGGAATCCTTCAAAATCTGGCGGATTAAAATTATCGCCATCCTGGTTCATCTCAAAATCTACACGTAATCGCTCATTAAGACCTAGCTTTTTCTTGCTCACTTTCGCCTCAAAAGTCACCTGTGCTTGAGCAATACCACCAAACAACAAAAAACAAACTATGAATAAAAAATGAATCTTTTTCATTACCAATCTTTTTCAGATATTACTTTGGCGCCTTTTTGTTTTTTGGCGTTTATTTTTTCCTGAACCTTTTGCTCTTCATTGTTCATAGCTTCCAGGAGGTTTTTAATTTGTTGTGGCGACATTTGCCCGGGTTGAGGCTGTTGTTGTTTCTGGTCGCTTTTGTCTTTTTCTCCTTCGTTAGGCTTGTCTGGTTTTCCTTTGTCTTCTTCATTTTCGCCTTTTTTCTCATCATCTTTATCGTCGCCCTTGTCCTTATCTTCTTTTTCGTCGCCTTCATTTCCTTCCTTATCTTTTTCTTCTTCGTCTTTCTTGTCTTGTTTATCTTCGTTCTTGTCGTCTTTATCCTGGTTTTTATCCTGGTCTTTATTGTCCCCATCGCCCCCTTTTGGTGGGTTTTTCTCCAACATGTCTTTTGCTAAGGCAAGATTGTACCGTGTTTCATCGTCATTCGGGTTATTTCTAAGCGCATTTTTATAGGCATCTACAGCATCTTGATATTTCTTAGAATTCATATACGTATTTCCAAGGTTGTGGTAGGCACCGTGTTTATCACTTTTTGAAGTTGCCACAGCTGCCGCTTGCTGAAAACGACTCATCGCTTCGTCATTTTTCTCCTTATTATAATAGGCGTTTCCTAAATTATATTTTGCAGTTTCACTTTTCGGATTTATGGCAATGGCTTTTCTGTATTCTGCTTCACCTTCCACAAAATTATCATCGGCTAGCGCGAGACTAGCATCGCTTACCAATTCTTTGGTTTCACGGAGTAACTGTCTTTCTTCTTTTTGTTTGTCCTTTTCTTTCACTTGATCTTTTGCTTGCGCGGAAATTTCCGCAGAAAAGCATACGACCATTATATATGCAAGTAACTTTAAAATATTCTTCTGTGTCTTCATTTTATGTATCGGCTTCATTAAACAAATTCAATTTTTTGAGCCAGGCGGTTTTGCGCTCCAGCAACAATATATCCAATACTAACAAAAATAATGCCCCAGCCAAAAACCACTGAAACTGGTCTTTAAAATCTGTAAATTGCTTAGAGTCGAATGTCTTTTTGTTCATACCATTCAGAATAGCTGTCACGGTTTCAACTACTTCCTTAGTGTTATTTCCCGGAATGTACACTCCGTTACCTTCTTCGGCAATTTGTTTTAGAGTTTCTTCTCCCAGACGGGTAGTGACCTGTTCGTTATTTTGGTCGCGCTTGTAATATTGTAAAATACCATTTCGTTTTATGGGAATGGGGCCTCCTTTTTCGGTACCCACTCCAATAGTATAAATTTTTATGCCGAGCGCTGCGGCTTCTTCGGCAATACTTTCACTGTTTCCTTCGTGGTCTTCACCGTCGGAAATAATAAAGAGCACTCTGTTTGCCTGTTCTTCATCATTATAGTAGGTCTTTGCCATTTGGATTGCCTCGTTGATGGCGGTTCCCTGGCTGGAAACCATATCGGTATTCATATTATTCAAAAATAATTTTGCAGAAGAGAAATCGGTTGTAATAGGCACCTGCGGAAAGGCACTTCCTGCATACCCAATAATACCAATCCTGTCGCCCCCAAGGCTGTTTAAAATCTGCGTAACGAGTTGTTTGGATTTTTCAATACGGCTAGGTGCGATGTCTTCGGCCAACATACTTTTTGACACATCCAGGGCGAATACTACATCTACGCCTTCACGTTTTACATTTTCAATTTTAGTTCCAATCTTTGGGTTAACGAGTCCAATTGCCAGACAAGCAATTGCCAGACAGAATATAAATACCTTTAAAATGGGTTTAAAAACAGAACGATTTGGGCTCAGTTTTTTTAGTAAATCAGTATTTGAAAATTTCTTTTGCGTTTGTCGTTTCCAAATGAGCACACCCATAAACAGCAATACAATCACTGGGATAGCTAGCAGTAGGTAAAAGTATATGGGTTGTTCTAGTTGATACATTTTTTATTATTTTCCTTTGGAAAATTATTATCTATTAGTATTCTTTATTACACAAAACTTCGAAACACCGTATAGCGCAATAACCACTCTAGACCTAAAAATATGAGGGCAAGTAGTACTAGCGGACGGTATTTTTCGTCATAACTCTTGTATTTTAATTCTTCTATATCTGTTTTTTCTAACTTGTTAATCTCTTCATAAATCTCGTTAAGCTTAGTGGTGCTCGTAGCTCTAAAGTATTGTCCGTCTGTTACTGTAGCAATTTCTTTAAGTAGCGCTTCATCTATATTTACTTGTTGCATACCGTATTGAAAAGTATTATCTGGCTTTAAACCAATAGGACTTAGCGCCATTCCCTTGCTACCCAAGCCTATGGTGTATACTTTAATACCAAACTCTACAGCAAGTTCGCTTGCAATTTTGGGGTCTATAAAACCGCTGTTATTTTCACCATCTGTCATTAAAATGATGATTTTACTCTTTGCTGTGCTTTCTTTTAATCTATTTACAGCCGTTGCCAGACCCATCCCAATGGCGGTTCCTCCTTCAATGATGGTATTATATTCTATGGTTTTTAGTGCTGAAAGCACGATGCCTTTATCACTCGTCAACGGCGTTTTGGTATAGCTTTCTCCTGCATATTCTACCAAACCAATTCTATCGTTAGGACGGTTATCTATAAACCTGGCAGCTACTAATTTTAATGCTTCCAACCGATTGGGCTTTAAGTCCCGCGCCAACATACTTGCTGAAACATCTACCGCAATTACTATATCTATCCCTTTGGTGGTTTTTATTTTGGTGCTTTCGTCTACCGTTCTGGGTCGCGCCATGGCTACAATGATGGCTGCCAATGCCAATAATCGCAATACAAATAGCAAAGGGCGTACGTTTGCCAACCAGTTCTTCCCGGTTTTAAAGCCTTTGATACTAGAAATTTTTAACGCAGCCGTTTGTTGCTTTCGTTTCCAGAGATACCAAAGCACCAGCAATGGCAGCAACAATAGCAGCCAAAATAATTGCGGATGTACATATTCAAACTGTTGCATTAGTTGTCTTTGGTTTCTTGTATTTCTAGCTCTACTGAATTGATAATTCTATCCTTAATCCCTACTGAAAAACGCCCATCGTTTTGATACACTACCAACACTGTTTGCACACCATTTTGTTGTGCAAAAAGTAATAACTCATAGTAACTCTGGTCTTTTAAGACTTTATTATTTCCTACTGAAACATTAAACTGCCCGTAAGCTTTCAATCCTTTAATTCCTTTTTCGGTTGAAAATTCTTCTCTTTTTACAATCATATTTAAAGCGCCGCGCCGTTCCAATTCGGTAAGTGCTGCATCCATTAATGGATCCAGATTTACATCTTCCTGTGCATTTTTGGTTTGCGTAGTACTTACCAGAACATACAACGGATCTGTTAAACTTCCTGCACTAAAAACATTTGCACTGCTTACCACTATGTTTTCACCATCTGGGATTTCTATATCGGTTCGAACCAGAATTTCTGGAGTTTCCAGAATTATTTGTGGGTTTCCGTATTCACTTTTATACCAGCGACCTTCAGCCAGGTCTCGGTATTCATTTCCTAAAACATCATCTTTTAACGTATCGAACCCGTTAATGCTTCCGTAAATAGCTCCTGCTAAAATTAGTGCAACCAACACTCCAACGCCTGCGTAGACATACTTTCTGCGCTGTTTCTTTTGGCGTTGTTGTTCTAAATAGATTTCGTTTTCTAGTAGTTCTTCTTCGGTGGGTTCGGGTACTGCTTCGTGTGTGTGGTTGATAATCTCTTCCACAGCGGCACGGTCTTCTTTTGCCTGTGTTTCGGCTTGCTGCATCTTGGCAAATTTCACCAAATCGGCTCGCTTTAAAATACCATCCAACCGCTTAATATCGTCCATTTCAAAGTCGAAATTTCCTCCGTCTTTCAGCAACTGTAATCGGGCAATCAATTCGTCTGATGTACTTTCCAACGCGGTTTCATCTACTTCTCGATCTAAATACCGTTTTACAATTTCGGTTAAATGCGAATAGTATTCTTTGCTTTTGTTTTCTTTCAGATAGGTCGAACTATCCAATGTTTGTAGGGCCACCAACGCTTCCTCATAGGGAGGCAATTGTTGCTCTTTGGCATCTTTAATCTTTTTTCTTCGGAAGAAAATATAGGCGATAACTCCACCTATAACCAGCAATCCAATAAGCCAGGGCAACCATTTCCAAAAGTCGAAAGGTGGTCTATCCACCTCAACTGCCGGCTTTATCTCAAACATTTTTTGTTGGGTCGTATCTACAGCAACATCGCGTACTTCAACTTGTATAGAATCTAAATTGAAAACTTTCTGATTAATAACAATCCGTTGTGGCGGAATGGTATAGGCTCCAGAATCAAACTGAGTGAGTCCATATTTTTTAATGAGGCGCATTTTCTTAGCCTCAAAGGTGGTATCTACCTTATAACTTTCAATTACTTCCAAAGGCAAAAACGTTTGTCCTTCCGGGAAAACAACCAGATCTGTTGTGTCGGCCTCTACATAGACATTGTATCGAATCTCTTCGCCAATACGGATTTGGGTGGTGTCTACCGAGGAGGTTACTTGGGCGTTGGAAATGAGAACAAAGAATAGAGAACAAAGAACAAAGACCCTTCGGTACACTTTTGATCGTGCCTCACAAAAGCACTCAGGGACCTGAGGTAATAAATTATTAATATTTTTCAAATTGTACTTCGTCATTAGTAAATCGTACTTTTATATTCCCCTTTTTGGGGGCTAGGGGCTTATCTTCTTTTAAAATATCCTAATAATTTCTTGACGTAGCTCTCGTCTACTCGGCAGCTTATGGCGCCGGCTCCACTTTTGGTGAAGGCTTCCTGGAAATAAGCTACTCGTTCTCGGTAATAGCTATTATAATTTCTGCGAACACCTTTGGAACCTGTGTTCACAAGCATTAATTCGCCCGTTTCTTCATCTTGCATTTGCACCATTCCCAGATTTGGCATTTCTTCTTCTCTACGATCGTACACTCGAATACCAGTGACATCATGTTTTCCAGAAACGATTTTTAGGGAATCTCTGTAGCCATCTGTGATAAAATCGGAAAGCACAAAAACGATGGCTTTTTTCTTCATCACATTGGTAAGATATTTTAGGGCTTGTGAAAGATCTGTTTTTTTACTTTTTGGTTTAAACTCCAATAATTCGCGGATAATTCTTAATACGTGGCTTTTCCCTTTTTTCGGTGGAATAAACAATTCTATTTCATCTGAAAAAAGTATCAATCCCGTTTTATCGTTATTTTGCATTGCTGAAAATGCTAGCGTTGCAGCAACTTCGGTAATAATTTCATTTTTAAACTGGTTATCGGTTCCGAAGAATTCTGAACCCGAAATATCTGCCATCAACATCAACGTTAGTTCGCGTTCTTCTTCAAAAACCTTTATAAAAGGTTCATTATAGCGGGCGGTTACGTTCCAATCTATATTTCGAACATCGTCCCCAAATTGATATTGGCGCACTTCAGAAAACGTCATCCCACGACCCTTAAACGTACTATGATACTCGCCACCAAACACATGGTCGCTTAAGCGCCGCGTCTTGATCTCGATTTTACGTACTTTTTTTAAAAGCTCTTTGGTATCCATTTCTTGATGTACGGTATACGATTTTAGATGTACGATTGTTTCAATCGTACATCGTAATTCTACAATCTAAAATCCCTAAGGGACCTCTATTACATTTACGATTTTCTGAATGATATCTTCTGAAGTTACATTCTCTGCTTCGGCTTCGTAGGTGATGCCAATACGGTGACGTAGCACATCTTCTACCACAGCACGGACGTCTTCAGGAATCACATACCCTCTTCTGCGGATAAAAGCATAACATTTTGCCGCCATCGCTAAGTTGATACTTCCACGGGGAGATGCTCCAAAACTGATTAAGCCGGTAAGTTCTGAAAGACCGTACTTTTCTGGAGTTCTGGTAGCAAAAACAATGTCAAGAATATATTTTTCAATCTTTTCGTCCATATACACTTCTCTCACGGCAGCTTGTGCACGCTTGATCTGGTCTATGGTCACCACCGGATTTACTTTTTCAAAATCGCCTTTTAGATTCTGGCGCATAATAAGTTGCTCATCCTGTAAGAGTGGGTATTTAATGACTGTTTTTAGCATAAAACGGTCTACTTGCGCTTCAGGTAATGGGTAGGTTCCTTCTTGTTCTACTGGGTTTTGAGTAGCCATTACTAAAAATGGTCTGTCCAGAATAAATGTTTCTTCCCCAATGGTCACCTGCTTTTCCTGCATCGCTTCCAAGAGGGCAGATTGTACTTTGGCAGGCGCACGGTTAATCTCATCTGCCAATACAAAATTGGCGAAAATAGGCCCTTTTTTAATACTGAAATCGTTCAGTTTCATATTGTAGATCATCGTTCCCACAACATCTGCGGGCAGCAAATCTGGTGTAAACTGTATCCTGCTAAAAGTCCCATGAACAGCTTTGGAAAGTGTATTAATGGCTAGGGTTTTTGCCAATCCCGGCACCCCTTCCAGTAAGATATGTCCCTGGCCTAAAAGCCCAATGAGCAAACGCTCTACCATTTGCTTCTGGCCAATGATTACTTTATTAATTTCCAGCGTAAGAATATCAACAAAAGCGCTTTCTTTTTCAATTTTTTCGTTCAATGCGCCAATGTCCAAGGCGGTGGTGTTTTCTTCCATAATAGTAGATTCTTTTTCTATTGTAAGCTATGTGACTATTAACCACGCAAATTGCCTATTTATTATGGCAATTGTTGTTAATGATTGGTTAAAAAGACGAAGAAAATTGATAAACATTTCATCTCATTCTGGAAGTTGTAAATTTAAAAAAGTATTAGTGTTTGTTATAATTCGAAATTTTAAAAATTAACCATAAAAAAAGGGACACTTTCGTATCCCTTTAGTACCATTAACTATCTCATTTTTTATTTAACAGCCAAATCTACTGTTCCCAGTGCTGTTACTTCGCCAATCTTCACCTCAACGTCCTGAAAAGTTTCTACTTTATCAGTAGTTGACGTTGTTATTGTAACGGTATAAATTCCTTCTTCAAAACCTTTGATAAAAAACTCTCCATTTTCATCTGTGGTTCCTGTAATCTTTTCTTCAGAATTTGAAGCTATTATTTTAATTTCTGCATTGGGTGCAATTACACTTCCCATAATCGCGCCGTCGGTTTTAACGGTTAGATTTGCAGTAACGGGTTGTTCAAAATTGCTTTTTTCTTTTGCAGTGTTACTACACGCAAAAACAACCATCATAATTACTATTAAAAATGCTCCGTACTTTAATAGGGATTGCATTGTTCTCTGGATTAATAATTTTTCTCTGCTCATGGTTTCTTAAATTTTATAGAGTAAAACTACTAGTTCACTGGTAGCTTAGGCATCTTGTTAACATTGATTAACGGAATGTTTAACCCCTATTTAACTATACAAAACGTTAAAAAGAAAGCGATGTTTGTAACAAACATCGCTTGTAAGATTGATTCTATAGAGTATAGGGACTAAAAAACAATTCCATCAACTTCGGTAACTGCGCCAACTCCAACTTCTACGCCAGTAACTACAATAGGTGGAAAACCTAAATTTGCATCTGCCTCGTACGTTAAAGTATACGTTCCGGCTGGCACTCCGCTTAGTACAAATATTCCTAAGTTATTTGTAAAAGCAGAAACTTCAGTGTTACCATTTTCAGCAGTTACTAGTGTTTGAACTCCGGCAGGAAGCACAGCTCCTGTAATGGCACCAGTATTGGCTTCAGTAGAAGCTCTAATAACTGGTTTTAATAAATAGCCTCCATTTCCTTGCGTTACAATTGATTTGTCCACATCGAAATCTAGAATAAATTCATAGAAGACTCCACCTACCAAGGTTTCATTTACGTTAATCTTTAATCCAGATTGTTGGGCACTTGGGGTTTGTAGGGGAAAGGTGTCGCCGTCTACAACAATCGTATTATTTTCTCCCAGAATAAGTCGAATCTGGCTAATATCTCCAGCGGGGATTTCGTCATCTACCAAAAGTACAGAGACACCTCCTGTAAGTTCAAGCAAATCATATACTCCTGCGTTAATATTACCAATGGCAACTTCTTCTTCACCGCCATTGTAGGTAACTACAACATCTTTCACATCTATAAAAACTGAGTCATAATCTCCGGGGGCATCAACTAATTTTACCGATACTCTAGCCATCTCTTGTTCTGAAGTGGTGTTGTCATCATCACCACTGCACGCTACTAGGAAGGCAAGTATACATATACTTGCGATTCCAAATACAAATTTTTTCATTTTTTGTTATTTTAGGTTTGAACCGCAATTATAGTGATTAGTTCTTTTCGCAGAGATTACCTTAACACCTGTTAACAATGTAATTAACCTGCGCTTAACTTTAAGATACGTTTCAGAATCGCTACATTTAAGCTGAAAATCTACACCTATGAATATAAAAAACAAAATTGTCCTTATCACAGGAGCCACCAGCGGTATTGGTCGTGCTACAGCCTATCTTTTTGCAGAAAATGGCGCCAAACTTATCCTCTGCGGAAGAAGACAAGAACGTTTAGAAACCATTGCCAAAGAACTTTCCAAACTAACCGAAGTACACACCCTTCAGTTCGATGTGCGAGACAAGGAAACCGTTTTTAAGAAAATTGAAAGCCTTCCTAAAGCATTTTCAGAAATAGACATCCTTATCAACAACGCAGGAAATGCACACGGATTAGACTCCATTCAAAACGGAAATGTTGATGATTGGGACGCAATGCTGGACATTAACGTAAAAGGACTCTTATATGTGAGTAAAGCGGTTTTACCAGTAATGCTTAAAAACAATTCTGGACATATCATCAACATTGGTTCCACCGCAGGGAAAGAAGTATATCCCAATGGCAATGTGTATTGCGCCAGTAAACACGCGGTAGACGCAATTAACCAAGGGATGCGTCTAGACCTAAATGGAAAAGGAATACACGTAGGCGCCATAAACCCAGGCTTGGTTGAAACAGAATTCAGTGAAGTACGTTTTAAAGGTGACACCGATAGAGCCGAAAAAGTATACCAAAATTTTACCCCATTGCGCCCCGAAGATATTGCAGACATCCTATTATTTGCTGTCACCAGACCCCCACACGTTACTATTGCAGATTTAACCGTAATGTGTTTGGATCAGGCAAGTAGTACTATTGTCAATAAGGCTTAATTATTATAGAATTTCCTGCGGAAATTCTATTGTTATTTCATAAAGCAAGCTTTATTTCTATTTTTTATTGATTATTAAAATTATGTCACACTACAAAACATTTGAGGAAATGGAAATTTACGTTTTAGCTCGTAAATTAAGTAACGATGTTTGGGACTTAATAGTTTCTACACCTTTGGGTAATGATTTTAAGTTAAGAGATCAAATTAATGCATCTTCAGGTTCTGTGGTGGACAATATTGCCGAAGGCTTTGGTCGTGGTGGGAATAGAGAATTTATAAATTTCTTAAGCTATTCAAGAGGTTCTTGCCTTGAAACTAGGTCTCAAATTATTAGAGCTTATGATCGAAGACATATATCTTCTGAAGCCTATCAAGAACTCTATGATGCAACTCTCAACTTAGAAAATCAAATATCACGGTTTATGAACTATTTAAGGATATCAACAAAAAAAGGCTCCAAGTTTGATTAATAAATAATAAAAAATTGAAATTGCGAAGCAATTGAAATAAAAAATGATTAACAAACGCCTCTTAATCAAAAACCTCCTAGCTCACAACGATGAGAGCAGTTTCTATGATAAAAAACGAAAAATAGACCTGGGCAGTAAAGAAGGAAAGGCGAAGTTTTTAAAACACATTTGCGCGCTTAGCAATAGCAATCCAAAGAACAATAGCTTTATCGTAATTGGTGTGGAAGATGAAGGCAACGAAATAAGGGGTGTCGATTTTTTTGACGATAGCAAACTACAAAATTTAATCAATGCGTATTTAACCAATGCACCTATTATTTCATATGAGAACGTTATGTTTCCGCACTTGTCAGAAGACAAAGTAGTAGGCTTAGTAACCATTAGGCCAACTGGCGAAATCACTTCCTTGCGAAAGAATATCTGGAAGTATTGGGGTGGTTCTATCTTTCTTCGGGATGGAAGTATTTCTATGCCAAAAGACTTTGATATTGTGATTAAAGACGTGAATTCTGAAATCGTTCGTGCCATTGAAACGAAAGCCAAAAATAATATTGAATTAACACTGGACGGCGTAATAGATTTTATAAACAACCGTCATTCTGAACTTGAAGCACACTATAAAGTATTTAAAGAAATTTTTGTGCTTTGTTGGGCGGGACAAACCAAACAGATAAAGGGAAAAACCTATTATTCTCGTGTAGATATTGAATTGATTAACGAGCAGGTAAAATTATTTTATTCGGCCTTGGACGATGTGAGTATTGCTTATACAGATGATTATTTTAAAATTACTGAGTATGTAAGCTTAGGGTTAAATAATCAATTTCAATATTATCCGTTGGAAGAAGTAACTATAGATTTTAAGGAAAACGGATTTTACAATATAGAAACGCAATTAATTTTTGAGGCGCCAAAATTCAACAAAAAGACGTTGTTTCATATTTATAATTCGAATAATGCCTTGCTCGAAAAACTTCAGAAAAATATCCCACTACGCCCTTCCGAAGAAAAAGATGTAGAGAATTTATCCGAAACCTACCTCATATGCTATCTCAACGATTTTACTGAAGCCAAAGAAAAACTCTACGACGCAAAACCCTACCTAAAAACCATAGGCGGCAAGACCTACCAAACCTTTAAGGAAAGCGTGCGGATTTTAAGAAAAGTGAGGTATAATTAAAGCACTTTTTCTTTTATTTTTATATGAATTACTAAAATTCTACTTGAATTCTGTCGTAAATCATAGATACAAATTGAGACTCAAGTTATTATTTTAGTACCTTTAAAATCCTAATTTAAAAAAACAACCTCATGGGCATCTTCGATAAGATAAAAGAAAAATTAAGTCATGAATTTATTGACATCATTGAGTGGCTGGACTATACAGATGACACCATTTGTCATCGATTTGAACGCTACCAAAACGAAATTAAAAACAACGCCAAACTCATTGTTCGTGAAGGGCAAACAGCTGTTTTTATAAATGAAGGACAACTGGCAGATGTCTTTAAACCGGGCACCTACACACTAAGCACACAAAACCTTCCAATACTTACTACGTTAAAAGGGTGGAAATACGGTTTTGACAGCCCGTTTAAAGCCGAAGTATACTTTGTAAACACTCACCTCTTCACAGACGAAAAATGGGGAACCAAAAACCCAATTACTCTAAACGATGATAGATTTGGCTTGGTCGAAATACGAGCGTTTGGTACGTATGCCTTCAAAATTAGCGATGCCGGAAAGTTTGTAGTAGATATTGTTGGAACCGATAACAACTTCACCAATTTCGAAATTAACGAACACTTAAAGAGCTTAATCGCTACGCGTTTTACAGACACCGTAGGTGAAGCTAATCTTCCTATAGAATTATATGCAGCCAACACCACTGAACTTTCGGAAACGTGCAAAAGCGTAATGGAGCCGGAGTTTGAAAGTGTAGGGATTTCATTAGAAAAATTTTATATTGAAAACGTCTCCATGCCCGAAGATCTCAAGAAAGAAATCTTTGAGTACAGCCGTTTGGACAAATTAGACTTAGACAAACTCACCAAATTTAAAACTGCCAAAGCTATTGAGGCTGCCGCAGCCAACGAAGGTGGTACCGCTGGTGCAGGAATGGGTATGGGTATGGGCTTTGTGCTAGCACAACAAATGGGCGGTATGATGAGCCCACAAATGGGAGGCCAACAGCAAGCTCCCGCACAGCAGCAAATGGGAGGCGCCATGCCTCCGCCAATGCCCGCCGCCGTGCAGTATTTTTATTCAGCCAATGGCCAACAAGCGGGACCCGTAGGTTTTGACCAATTACGAGCGCTGTTTGCCAACAGAACGATCAATAAAGACAGCTTAGTCTGGAAGCAAGGCATGCAAAGTTGGACAGCTTTAAACGAAGTAGCAGAGTTGAAAGCATTCTTAGGAGGTAACACGCCACCGCCTTTGCCAAGTAACTAAGCTATTTTGAACATAAGGATAAAGGCTCCTTCCCCTAGCGGGGGAAGGTGTCTCAGCTAAGCTAAGACGGAAGGGGTAACGCTAGCGGAGCGCCCCTGTAAAAGCAATATTTTCAAATAACAATAAACGAGTGCAACCAACCCCCCAACAAACATCCGAACTCAAAAAATCCTGCATTAATTGTGGAGCAGAGCTTCGGTATGCGCCGGGAACTACGGAACTTAAATGTGAGTATTGTGGTTATACACAGGATATTCCACCCGCATTGAATGCATTTCAAGAGTTGGAACTTAACAACTATCTTTCAGAATTAGGTGCGCAATCGCATAGTGAGCAAATTACTATGTTGCATTGTAAGAATTGTGGTGCTAACCAGCACGTAGAAGAAAACTACAAATCGCTGCATTGCGTGTATTGTACTATGCCTTTAGTAGTAGAGGATGCCTATAAGGACGACTGGATTTTACCAGGAGCTGTTTTACCCTTTCAGTTAGACCAGAAAAAAGCACATCAAATCTTTAAAAAATGGGTAGATGGACTTTGGTGGGCGCCCAATAAACTTAAAAAAGCCTCGCTAGATCCACAACATACGAAAGGATTGTATGCACCTTTTTGGACATTCGATGCGCAATTGTACGCAAAATATACGGGACAACGTGGCGAATATTACTACGTAACTAAAACCGTGGGAAGTGGTAAAAACAGAAGAACCGTCCAAGAAAGACGGACGCGTTGGTATCCAGCTGCTGGAACTGTTTCTGGATTTGTGGATGATACGCTCATTAAAGCTTCGGAACAAAAAACGGGCGTCATTCCCAAAAAAGTTGCGCTATGGGATTTAAAAAAACTAGAAACCTTTCAAAGTGGATTCCTAGCTGGTTTTGTCACCGAAAAATATACTATTCCTTTAAAAGATGGCCATTTAGAAGCTACTAATGAAGCCCGTAATATCGCCGAGCGATGGGCACGAAGGGACATTGGTGGCGATACACAAAGAGTTTCATCTATAAGTATGAAGCTTTCCGAAGAGAAATTTAAGCACATTCTACTTCCTGTTTATATAAGCGCGTATCAATTTAAAGGAAAACGCTATAACTTTTTTGTGAATGGACAGTCTGGTATCATTTCTGGACAACGACCCTATTCTTTCTGGAAGATTTTCTTCTTTGTATTGTTTAGTATAGCAATTCTGGGTACTATTATTTATTTTCTGAACCAATAAGAACTTAGCACATATACCCCTTAATGGGTATTTTTTCTTAGTAATCGTTTAAGTATCTTTATGTTACAAAACAAACAGTCATGAAAACACAGCTATTTATAGTGTCTATTCTTCTTCTGGTTAGCAACATAGGTTCTTCACAATGTACTGTAGATAGTTTTGTACAGGATAATTACCTTACAGATGCGTGGACCATGGTATTCAGAGAATTTGCAAACGACCCTACACATCCAGATTATAATGTGCCCTTACTAGATGTAGAAAATACCCTCCCATATCTTGAAAAAATTTCTGCAGTATACAACCTTGTTGCTACGAATCCGGTAGCCGACTCTATATTCAATAAGTTTGAAATCCATGTAAACCAGCGTCACCCAGAAGACATTGCCTTTGGAGAACTATTTTTTGAAGTAGGAGAAAATGTGAGCTGGGTACAGGATTTTATAGACACTGGTATTTCGGGAGTACCTGCCTTAGACCAATTAATGGCAGACTATCAATTTACTATTACAAGCATTTCCATAGTTGATCCTCCAGGTAATTTTTCATTCAAAATTAACTCTACCATTCCTTATCTAAATCATTTTGCGCTTCTGGATGATTTTAGTAATGTGGATGATATAGAATCTGTTTCTCCTGGACAGGGTGCAGGATTTAATTACAATGGGATTCCTTTTCAAATAAACGGTGAAGACGTCGTAGCTACAAATATTATATCAAATAGTGAAGGACTTAAATTTTCTCTTCATGTGGATTTTTGTGGTACTACGTGCGAAATCTCTAAAGGCTGGGATGTGTTTATTTCTAAGGATTGCTCGCAGGTAACTATTGAAGAAATACTAATTTTAAACAATCCTGATTTTACAAAGACAACTTTTAATATATATCCAAACCCTGTAAATGAAAAGCTTATCGTTAAAGCAAAGAATGCTTCTATAACAGCAGTAACTATCTTTTCAGCAACGGGTACTATAATTAGCAGCAATAATCACTATTCTGAAAGCATAGATGTTTCATCCCTATCAGCAGGATTGTATTTTATTGAATTTGTTTCTTCTGAAGGTCAAAAATATATTTATAAATTTCTGAAAAAATAGCCGTCAGTTCCACCTCAATGCTTTTATTTTGATTGTCAATAATTTTTTTAATGTTACGACATGAGAATAGTAGTTGTAGGGGACATACACGGAGGGTTGCGCGCTTTGGAACAGGTTTTGAACTATGTGAAACCTTCGGAAAAAGACACCTTTATTTTTTTGGGTGATTATGTAGACGGCTGGAGTGACAACGCGGAAACCATTCGGTTTTTAATTTCTTTTGCCGAAAATTACAACTGTATTTTTTTACGAGGGAATCATGATGAGTTACTCTATAACTATTTAAAAGGAAAAGAAACCAGCCCTATGTGGTTAAATCACGGTGGCGAATCCAGCATAAAAAGCTATGCAAAACTTTCCGAAGCTGAAATTGACGAGCACCTTCAGTTTTTTGAACGTTTAGAAAATTTCCACATAGATTCTCAAAACCGATGTTACTTACACGCAGGATTTACCGATCAAAAAGGGCCTGCATTTGAATATTTTGAGAATATGGTGTATTGGGATAGGACGTTATGGGAAATGGTATGTGCCTTGGATGATTCTATTTCAACTGAAAGTGATATCTATCCAAAACGATTAAAGCTTTTTAAAGAAATTTATATTGGGCATACGCCTGTTTTCAGAATAGGAAAAGAGGTGCCTGCCAATTTTGCAAACGTTTGGAATGTTGATACGGGAGCCGCTTTTAAAGGAAGGCTTTCCATGATGGATGTGGACACCAAAGAAATATGGCAAAGTGATCCTGTCTGGAAATTGTACCCTGATGAAACAGGAAGAAATTAACTAGCCTCCAACTCAATAGTCACACTTTGGGTTATTACGTGACACATATCTTCATCCATAACAACTATTATAGGACCCGCCGTTTTTGTAATAAAACCCTCTTTTGTGGCGGTGAGTGTGTAAGAGCCCGGACGCTCTCCAGCTCCCACATGTGTATCGAACAAAAAACTTAATGTTTCTGTATAACTGCCATCTTGGGCTACTACTGTAACACCTCCCGGAATAATAGTGTTTGTAGCTGCGTCTCGAACTTGCACGCTTAAGCCAAAAACAAATTCTTCGGTGCATACTACAGGTTCTTGTACGTCCATGTCATCATCTCCACTACACGCAAAACATAGTACTGCAAAAAATAAAATCAAGAGTTTTTTCATATCGATAGAACGTTCTAAAACAGAAAGAAGTATACAACTTATAAAAAACAGTAAACCCGTCCAATTTTGAACGGGTTTACTTTTTAACTCTAAACGGATTTTAAACACTGCTTTTCAACACCTTTTAAAATCACTCGACTTATATTTTAGTCTTTATTTTATAAATCGAATTTTATGCCTTGCGCCAATGGCAATTCATCTGAATAATTCACAGTATTGGTCTGTCTTCTCATATATACTTTCCATGCATCACTTCCAGACTCGCGTCCGCCACCGGTTTCTTTTTCTCCACCAAAGGCGCCACCAATTTCAGCTCCTGATGTTCCAATGTTTACATTGGCTATACCACAATCTGAACCTGCAAATGATAAAAACTTTTCAGCTTCTTTCATTTCATTCGTCATAATTGCACTGGACAATCCTTGAGCCACACCGTTTTGTTTTTCAATAGCATTTTCTACTTCGCCACTGTATTTCATTAGGTATAAAATTGGGGCAAATGTTTCGTGCTGTACAATGGCAAAGCTGTTTTCAGCTTCGATGATAGCTGGTTTTACGTAGCATCCGCTTTCGTAACCTTTTCCTTCAAGAACGCCACCTTCAACTAGTACGTTTCCACCTTCAGCTTTTGCTTTTTCTATCGCTTTTAAATAGGTGTCAACCGATTCTTTATCAATTAAGGGTCCAACGTGATTGTTTTCATCCAACGGATTACCAATCACAATTTGCTTATACGCTCCTACAATGGCATCTCTTACTTTATCATACACACTTTCATGAATAATTAATCTTCTTGTAGAAGTACAACGTTGTCCACACGTACCTACAGCACCAAATACTGCTCCTGGCACTACTACTTTGAGATCTGCTGTTGGGGTAATGATAATGGCATTGTTTCCACCTAATTCTAATAAGGACTTACCAAAACGCTCTGCCACAGTAGCGCCTACAATACGTCCCATTCTGGTAGAACCTGTTGCCGAAATTAATGGAATTCTAGTATCCTTCGTCATCATTTCACCAACCTTATAATCACCATTAATAATAGAAGAAATACCTTCTGGAAGGTTGTTTTCTTTTAATACACCTGCAATAATATTTTGACAGGCAACGGAGCATAAAGGTGCTTTTTCACTTCCTTTCCAAACACAAACATCTCCACAAACCCATGCCAAAGCGGTGTTCCAGGCCCAAACAGCCACTGGAAAGTTAAATGCCGAAATAATACCAACTATACCAATAGAGTGCCATTGCTCACGCATTACGTGACCTGGTCGCTCAGACGGGATTGTTTGTCCGTTTAATTGTCTGGATAGTCCCACTGCAAAGTCACAAATGTCAATCATTTCCTGAACTTCACCATATCCTTCTTGTAGTGACTTCCCCATCTCGTAAGACACCAATTTCCCAAGAGGCTCTTTTAACTCACGTAATTTATTCCCAAACTGACGTACAATTTCGCCACGTTGTGGTGCTGGCATGGCTCTAAATGACATAAAAGCATCTTGAGCTGTGGTTATAACTTTCTCGTATTCTTCCTTTGTCGTTGTGGTTACTTTACCAATTAACGCTCCATCTACTGGAGAATACGAAGCAATTTCTGCTCCGCCTGGAAACGATTTGTTTCCCGTAGAGGTTCCGTGGTTTATAGCTGTTAATCCTAACTGCTTTAATGCTTTGTCCATTCCGAAATCGGTGGCTACTGTTGACATATTGTTATTTTTTATTTCTTCCACTAAAGCGGAATTTATTATTTATTGATTATTCTTATTGGATCGCTGGCGCAATCATTTTTATTAAAAAGATGGGGTTTTAAGTCCCTATTTTTCAAGTGCAAAGGTACGGTTTTCTGAGGCGGTAAAAAAGTTGAGAGGGGGAGAAGTTTAGGGCATTTGGTTTAAAGGATTCTTTTAAAACCACTTACCCGTATTCATAGGTTTTTTCAGCATGTTTTTCATATTTGCTAACGTTCCTCCGTCTGAAAATTTGCGCTTATAGTTTTTAGAACCTTTTAAAATCTCAGCCATAGATTTTTGTTTTTTTGAAAGTTCAGCTTTACGCTTTTCCCAATAAATTTCCTTTTCGGTAGCTTTTTGTCTTATATAATTTGACTGAAGCAACACCTTTCCAAAACCAATTGCGTTTATAGAAACTATAGGTATAGCGTCATCGATTAAAATATCAAGAATTTCAATTTGAGCTTTAATAGACAACTGAGCAACGTGCTTAGAAATATGGATTCGGTTTTTATAGTGCCCATATTTTGATAAAAACTTCAAGACCTTCAAAAATTCCTTATTCAGAAATCTAGACATAAGCCAGTCGGAACTTTGAGATAAAGTCTTTTATAAAATTTCCCAAGCATATCTTAATCTGCCACAAACCTGTCATCAGTAGGCATCACTGTTCCGCAGTTATTGCAGGTACGGAGCTCTTTGTTTCCGTAGAAATCTTTAAAATGTTGTAGAAAATCTTTTTCTACATCATTCAGCGGAAAATATACTTCGTGAAGTTTGTTATTACAATTGTCGCAGAACCATAGCAAACCGTCTTTCCCAGCTAGGTCTTGGCGTTTGCGTTCTACGACCAAGCCTATAGACCCATCTTCACGAACGGGAGAATGCGGTACTTTGGCAGGATGCAGGTACATATCGCCCGGACCTAATTCCATAGTACGTTTTTTACCGTCTTCTTGAATATGAACTTGAATGTTCCCTTCTAGCTGGTAGAATAATTCTTCGGTTTCGTTGTAATGATAATCCTTACGAGCGTTGGGACCACCTACAATCATTACGATGTAATCATTGGCGTCTTTATATAGGTTTTTGTTACCTACTGGTGGTTTTAGAAGATCACGATTGTCTTCTACCCATTTGTTTAAATTGAAAGGTTTAGAAATAGCCATTGCCGTATTGTTATGTGTTTGCATAAAAATACGGCAATTGCTTTACATTAAAAAGGGGAATACTATTACTTTTTATAAAAAAGTTGTGTGAAATAAATTTGTCCTTGAGCATTCTTTACAATTCCAAAACCAGAATGAGTATATAATCCTTCAATTACCTTAAGGTGACCCGGACTGTTAAGCCAAGCATTGACTACTTTTTCTGCAGAGTCGTAACCATACGCTACATTCTCTCCTACTATTACAGCACCTTGATCCTTAAGCGCATTAGAACGTACACCAAAGTTGTCATGACTAATGGTTCCTTTGTCCATCATATATTTTGTATGATCTACCGCATAGGCAGATGCATAGGTTTGATCTCTTTGAATACGAGATAATCCCTGAGTTTCACGATGTTCGTTTACTAATTTTAGAATTTCGTCTGCCATAGCCCAATCGGTTTCGTCGGCTAGGTTTAGATCAATTGAGTAGTTTACTTCTTCAAGTACTACTGCTTCTTCTTTTGAACATGATGCTACAGTAATTAATAATACGATAGCTAGTAAGCTGGTTTTGATAAGTTTCATAATACGGGGGTCATCAAATTTGGGGCATGATGTTGAGTCAAATATATATAAAAATTCCTACAAAAATACACTTAAACGGATAAGCAGTGTATTTCGTCGATGTTTTTAAATATTAATTGATGAAATTCCTACAAATAAAAGCGCCTTTAGCCCTTTGTGTATGGGGATTTTGTAACTTATTTAGGTTTACTCAAAAAAAAATACACATAAACCGAATTTTAACACTTTTAATCGTCATTTTAACACTATTTGACTGTTAAAATGTTAAAATATCACAACCCAAAACGCTAGTTTCTAATGTTAATTCCAAAATATCGATGAAATACACACTACATTCGGAATGGTATTTTATGGTGGCGCTGGAACAACTTTGAAGGAAACAGGTTCTATTTTTAAGAAAAGCCTCTCAATTAAATTTGGAAGTACCAATTAGAATAGAACACGAAATCCTAAAAGATGGTAGTACTGCTATGGAAGCTGGACCAAAACTATGAATGCTATGGAAGATTCGCCTTTGGTTAATGCAGGAAAAGGAGCTGCTGTGGCAATAATTCATTAAATGTATTAGAACGATGCCTTAATAAGGTAGTTTGAAATTACACGGTTTGTTTTTTTCGAAACGCAACCAATTATACTATAGATCCTCTTATAGATATACTAACACGGTTTTATTCTAACAACCTCTTAAAACACTGCCAGCGAGACACTATTACATCTAACTATTCAAAATTTTTCTAGATGCAAATTAAAAACTCGCTATGGGTCGTTTTCTTGAGTGCTAGTGTACTCACAGTTCTATTCTACAAACAAGGCATTGGCCTTAATCTCCTACTATTTGAAGTCCTTTTTATAGGATGGCTCTTTTTTTCTAAACAGCTTTCTTTAACAAACACACTTGTAAAAATAACGTTAGCTGGGATGTTACTCACAGGCGTTTTCACCGTGGTTACTTATTCTATATATGTGTATGTAGTTCATTTTTTTGCGCTGTTCTTGTTTATAGGTGTGCTTAATTTTCAAACCATACGATCATTATTTAGTGGTTTTGGAGCTGCTTTTATTTCGCTGTTTATATCTCAAATTGCTTTTGCGCAACAGTTTTTTAGCAGGAGTGTAGGCGGTGTAAAGGTGGGCAAAGTGTTATGGAGAAGTCGGATTTTTATAATTCCGGTTCTAATCATTGTTGTCTTCTTAACCATGTACGGTTTTTCTAACCCTATTTTTGGTGAGTACCTGGGTGCATTTGGAGATATGTTTCAAAATATAGTTTCCTTTATATTCGAAAATCTGAACATTTCTCTAGTTTTCACCTTTCTTCTTTGCGCGGCCATTAGTATTTTCCTGTGGTATCGAATTCCGGTTCCTTCGGTAGAAAAACACGAACAAATTGCAACCGAAGACCTCCAAAGAAATAAAATAAGACGCAGCCGTTTTTTTAAACTTTCAGCTTTAAAAAGCGAATACAAGGCAGGTATCTTTCTATTGGTCACCCTCAATCTATTACTCCTATTTCTAAATATTCTGGACATTTATTTGGTATGGTTCAATTTTGAATGGGACGGTGAAACACTCAAACAATTTGTTCACGAAGGCACCTATTTACTTATTGTTTCCATCTTAATATCTATAGCAGTAGTGCTCTATTTCTTTCGAGGGAATCTTAATTTTTATCACAACAACAAATGGTTAAAATATCTTGCCTACGCATGGATTGCACAAAATGCTATATTGGCGATTTCGGTTGCCATTAGAAATTTCTGGTACATCAACTACTTTGCGTTAGCCTATAAACGCATTGGCGTGATTCTTTTTTTACTTTTGGTTTTATATGGCCTGTTCACGGTTTTCAGAAAAATACAACATACCAAAACTTCTTTTTATCTGTTTCAGAAAAACACCTTGGCGCTCTACCTGATCTTGGTGTTGAGCAGTTTGATACCTTGGGATTCGGTAATTGCGAAGTACAATTTTGCGCATGCAGATTCGGCGTATTTGCATTTGGAATATTTATCAACTCTTTCAGATAAAGCCCTTCCCCATCTCACAAAGACCAAAGAAACATTGGATGTGACATACAATTTTCAGCAAAAGAAGTATCCGTATCCTTATTTCACCATGACTCACCAAGAATATCTGCATAAAATAGCTTCTAGAAATGCAGCCTTTGCTAAAAAATGGGAAAACAAAAATTTCCTCTCTTGGAATCTGGTAGAATATCTAGCCTACCAAAAACTAGAACCTCAGCAGTGATTTTCGGTTAAAATAATCACAAAACCAACTCCCTAGGCACTAAGACGCTAAAACATCCCGTTACAAGACAAATACCTCCCTCCTCCATTGTATTGAGTTACTCTTGCCGTGCGTTATTTCTTCTGAAATTTCCTGCGAGCACAACCACTATTTTATTGTAATTTTAATTGTTTAAAACCATTACTATGAACACATTGTTGCGTCTTCTTATCTGTGCTGCCTTTCTTTCCTTAGCTTCTTGCGGCGACAAAACCGAATCTTCCCAAACCGACAACCTCTTTAAATTTAAGGAGTATATTAGTAATCACACCTACGGAAATCAAAGCATTGCGGCACCCATTCGTATTAATCTTGCACAACCCTTAGAACAATTTGAAATCACGCAGGAAATCCCTTCGGAATACCTAAAAATCTCTCCCAAAACCGAAGGAACCCTCATCGTTGAAAACAATACCACCCTTATATTTCAGCCAAAAGAATACCTAAAACCAAACACCGAATATACGGTGACGGTGCATCTTCAAAAGTTATACGAAGACATAGACACCGAGTTTAAAAACTACACCTTCAGCTTTAAAACCATTACGCCCAACTTTACTATTAATCTAGAGAATTTGCAGTCTTACAATAAGCAATGGCAGTATGTGAGCGGTACGTTGGAAGCTTCAGATTTGCTGAAACTGGAAGATGCCAAAAAATTAGTTTCCGTAAAACAAGGCAAAAAAGACTTACACATAAAATGGTCTGGGGACGACGCTCAAGCACGGTATTTTAACTTTACCATAGACAGTATTTCACGTAAAATAGAAAATTCTGAAATTGAAATCACCTGGGACGGTAAACCCATTGGTGCCGAGACCAAAGGCAACAATACCTTCGCTATCCCTGGACAGAATAACTTTACGGTAGTAAACGTAGATGCAAGCCATTCGCCTCAGGCTTCGTTAGCAATCAATTTTTCAGACCCTTTAAAAGAGAATCAGGATTTTGCGGGACTTGTAACTATTGAAAATGCTTCAGATCTTCGGTTTGAAGTAGACGGCAACGTGCTGAATGTTTATCCAAACAGTAGAATTATTGGCGATGTTCGCGTCACCATCTTCAACGGAATTAAAAACACAGAAAATTTTGGCCTAAAGAAAGAATTTAGTGAATTAATATCGTTTGAGCAGCTAAAACCAGCGATTCGCTTACTTTCCAAAGGCGTGATTCTCCCCAATGCCGAAAACACTCCTATCTATTTTGAAGCAGTCAACCTAAACCAAGTAGATGTTCGAGTGGTTCAGGTTTTTGAGAATAATATGCTTCAGTTTTTGCAACAGTCCAACCTCGATAATTCCAGTAGTTACAATCTAAAAACAGTAGGACGCCGCGTGGCGAAAAAAACCATTACGCTCGACAAAGGCGTTGGCGAAGATGGTATATGGAAAGCGTACGCAGTAAATCTTGCCGACTTTTTTAAGACCAACCCTGGGTCGTTGTATCAAGTAGAATTTAGCTTTACGAAAGACTATATTCATTATGATTGTGATGCTGAAGATGTAGCTTCCACCGAGGACGACGACTATTATTATGACGATTACGAAGCAGGCTCAGACCTAGACGAAGAAGAACGCGAAGAAAAGTACTGGGACGGCGAGATGTATCGTTGGAGAACCTATTCCTATAATTGGGAACAACGCGACAACCCTTGTCATCCGGCATATTACAACGAAGACCGTGTGATAGCCACCAATGTTCTGGGGAGTGATTTAGGTATTATCGCGAAAAAAGGAAACAACCTAAGCTATCATTTTGCAACCAACAATTTACTGAACACCCAACCTGAAAGTGGTGTAAAAATCGACTTGTTTAACTTTCAGCAACAACGTATTGAAACGGTAACCACCGACACTCAAGGTTTTGCCATTTACGACAGCGATAAAACCATCGCTTTTGCTGTAGCTAGAAAAGGAAAAAACTATGCCTACGCGAAACTAGGCGATGGAAACGCTTTGAGCCTTAGTAAATTTGATGTCTCCGGAAAGCAATTACAAAAAGGTCTCAAAGGATTTTTATACACTGAAAGAGGCGTTCACCGCCCTGGAGACAGCATTCACCTCACCTTTGTATTAAACGACGTTGCCAACCCGCTGCCAAAAAACCATCCCGTAAAATTAGAGGTAACTGATGCACGAGGGAAACTGGTGCAACGTACAGTTTTATCGCAAGAAAGTAATACCACACTCCGGGGGGCCAGGGCGGACAATGGCTTTTACTATTTCCCCATAAAAACCGAAGCCACAGCCCAAACAGGAAATTGGAACGCCAACATAAGCGTGGGCGGAGTGAAATTCAGTAAAACATTAAAAGTAGCGACGGTAAAGCCTAACCGGCTCAAAATAAAACTAGATTTTGACGATGATATACTGGATGCCAGCAAACTCGTGAAAGGAAGCGTGGAAGGATTATGGCTCCACGGAGCGCCTGCAAGAAACCTCAAAGTTGAAATGAACACTACGCTACGAAGTACCACCACGGCGTTCGACAAGTTTAAAAAATATCATTTTAACGATCCTATCCGAACGTTTGACGAAGTTGAAATACCCGTGCTTTCCAAAAATCTTTCTGCGGATGGAACCACAGATTTCTCCAAGAAATTTGATATTTCCAACAAAGCGCCAGGAATGTTGCAAGCTACTTTTTTAACGAAGGTTTTTGAAGGGGGCGGTGATTTTTCGATTGATGTTTTCAGTAAAAATCTGGCGCCTTATTCACACTTTGTGGGGATGCAATCTCCAGAACCGCATCGCTATGGTTCGTATTATACAGACCAGAAAACAACCTTTGACGTAGTTTCGGTAGATGCGCAGGGCAACGCAAGTGGAAACCGAGAACTAGACGTAAAAATATTTAAAATTGAATGGCGCTGGTGGTGGAACCGTAGCTACGACAACCTTTCTCGCTATGAAGATGCGACCATTTACCGTCCGTTTAAAGAAATGAGTGTTACTACGGGAGGCAACGGGAAAGGAAATTTCAGCATCGATATTCCCGAAGAAGAAGGTGGCCGGTATTTAATTAGAGTAATCGACAAAGAATCTGGACACGCAACAGGACGCGTCACTTATTTTTATAGAAACTGGTGGAAACGCCCCACAGATGGAGATTCTGAAAGTTCTAAAATGCTCATCTTTTCCGCCAACAAAGAAAAATTTGATGTAGGCGAAGAAGCCGTGCTTACGTTTCCTTCGGGAAGTGCTGGGCGTGCTTTGATTAGTATTGAAAACGGTACCGAAGTGTTATCAACCCAATGGATTGAAACTACAAAAGGCGAAACCCAAGCCAGAATTAAAATCACCAAAGAGATGGCGCCCAATGTATATGCGAACATTTCATTGTTACAACCGCACGAACAGACCAAAAACGATTTGCCGATGCGTTTATACGGGGTAATTCCAATTTTAGTGGAAGATCCTTCAAAGGTGCTAAAACCAAAATTACAAATGCCCGAAGTGTTAAAGCCTGAGGAAACTTTCAGCATTAAAGTTTCCGAAGAAAACAACAAACCCATGACCTACACCGTGGCGATGGTAGATGAAGGTTTACTGGATTTAACGCGCTACGTAACGCCAAAAATTCACGAAGCTTTTTACACTCGCGAAGCTTTGGGTGTTAAGACGTTTGATATGTATGATTATGTAATTGGCGCGTATTCCGGAAGCGTTAATAATATTTACGAAGTGGGTGGTGGCGACGCAGCAGCAGGTGCGAAAAACCGAAAAGCAGACCGCTTTAAGCCTGTGGTGCGTTATCTGGGACCTTTCACCTTGAAAAAAGGAGAAACGGCAACACATAAAATTACCATGCCTAATTATATAGGTTCTGTACGAACAATGGTAGTTGCAGGCGATACCGATAAAAGCGCCTACGGAAAAACAGATAAAACAACGCCCGTTCGTAAGCCCTTGATGGTATTAGCATCTGTGCCACGCGTGCTGAGTCCGGGTGAGAAAGTGACCATTCCGGTGACCGTTTTTGCGATGGAAAAAAAGGTTCAACACGCCACCATTAAACTGAAAGTTGGCGATGCTTTAAAACCCTTGGATGGTTTGTCAAAAACTATTTCCTTCCCAGAAGTAGGCGAACAAATCGTGAATTTCGAATTTGAAGTATTGCCTACCGATACCTTCCAAACTATTGAAGTTTTAGCTTCGGGAAGCGGGGAAAGTGCGAGCTACAAGCTAGAAGTAGATGTAGAGAACCCAAATCCAATTTCACAAAAATCCACGCAGTACACCCTTTCCGAAGATGGCAACCAAACCATCTCTTTTGACACCTTTGGCGTAGCAGGATCGAATGCGGCAACGTTGGAATTTTCATCCTTACCACCCATGGATTTTAGCAAACGGATGGAGTATTTAATTAGATATCCACATGGGTGTGTGGAGCAAACAACTTCGGCTGCTTTTCCGCAGTTATTTCTAGCAGATGTGTTTGATATTACTTTCGACAAGAAAAAAGACATTGAAGGCAATGTAAATGCAGCCATCAAAAAACTGGGACGCTATCAAATCACAAATGGCGGGATGGCATACTGGCCTGGCGAGCGACAAGCAGACGATTGGAGTACCAATTATGTAGGTCATTTTATGTTGGAAGCCAAAGGAAAAGGCTATGCCTTGCCTATCACTTTTATGAGCAATTGGTTGCGCTACCAAAAAAATGCAGCAAGACAATGGCGTAATAGCAACACAAGCTACAATTCTACCTTAACACAGGCGTACAGATTGTATACGCTGGCGCTAGCTGGACAACCAGAATTGGCTGCGATGAACCGTTTGCGAGAATCCAACAACATGAGCAACGATGCCAAATGGCGATTGGCTGCTGCCTATGCCTTAGCAGGGAAAAAGAATGTTGCAGAACAACTAATGAGCACAGCAAACATCAATTTTATCCCACAGCGGTATGATTATTATACGTATGGTTCGCCCTTTAGGAATAAGGCGATGGCGTTGGAGACGATGGTTGCTACAGGTTCTCCAAAACAGCGGGAGATGGCTATTTCTGTTGCGAAGGAGTTATCTTCTCAGCGATGGTTTAGTACACAAGAAACCAGTTACGCCTTGTTGGCAATGGCAAAAATGGTTGAGAAAAATGGCGGGAAATCTTTAGAGGTTTCTTACACCAACAATGGAAAATCTGAAACCGTTAAAACTGATCGAGCGGTAGCGCAACGAGACATTGGCATACAAATGGGCAATAACTCCATAACCGTTAATAACAAAAAAGGAAATGTAGTGTATGTAACATTGGCTCAAAAAGGAAAACTTCCTTTAGGAAACGAGTTGACAGAGCGAAAAAACCTAACAGTAAAAGCCTCCTATTTAGACGGAGCAGGAAAACCATTGGATATAAAAAACGTACGCCAAGGTACTGAAGTGAATGCCGTAGTTTCCATCACGAATACCTCTAACGATTATGTTGATAACATGGCACTCACCAAAATCTTCCCTGGCGGTTGGGAAATCGTGAACACTAGTTTTACAGAGCTAGGTGGTGGTGCGTCAGGAGCAGCGCGATACAAAGATATACGTGACGACCGAGTGAATTTTTATTTCGATTTAGCGGCGGGGAAAAGCAAAACGTTTACCGTGAAGTTGAACGCTTCGTATTTAGGAACTTATTATTTGCCGGGCACTCAAGTGGAGGCGATGTACGATACTAATTACTATGCAAGGAATCAAGGGATTTGGGTTGAAGTTAGTCAGTAGTCGGTAGCGGGTAGGACGCTTCGCTTGTAGTTGTGAGTCTGCCTGCCAATGCACGACAGACAGGTGGTGAGATCGCTTCGCTTTTAGTGAAATGCAGTTTTTTGATCTGCAAGGTTTCAAGTGGATGAAGCGATGCAACCTTGTAGGTCTGACTAACGGGTTTAAATAAAAAACAAAATCCCTCACCCCAACCCTCTCCCGCTGAGAGGGAGAATAAATTTCACAAAACGAACAATGCTAAAAAAAATCACACATACCATCAAAAAACACAAAATCAAGTTCAGTTTGCTTTTGGTGGGATTGGTATGCTGGTTTTTTTGCCTTCCGCGGCCTCTTTTTCAAGATCCTACTTCAACCGTGGTGGAAAGTAGAGAGGGCGTTTTACTAGGCGCACGTATTGCGACAGATGGCCAATGGCGATTCCCGAAGTTAGACTCGGTACCGTACCGATTCGAGCAATCTGTTTTACACTTTGAAGATGAATATTTCTACAGCCATCCAGGGTTTAATCCTATATCAATTAGCAAAGCCTTGTGGGGAAATCTTACCTCTTCAACTCGTCGTGGGGGAAGTACACTAACCCAACAAGTGATACGTTTATCACGAAAAAACAAGCAACGTAGCTATGGCGAAAAGGTGATTGAAATCTTTCAGGCCACGCGTTTGGAAGCGGGATATTCTAAAAAAGATATTTTAAACTTTTACGCTTCGTATGCTCCCTTTGGTGGAAATGTGGTGGGATTGGAAACTGCTGCCTGGCGCTATTTTGGGATTCCAGCAAGTAAATTAAGTTGGGGGCAATCTGCTGCTTTAGCCGTGTTGCCTAATGCGCCTGCTTTGATTTTCCCTGGAAAGAACGAAGCCATCTTAAAAGAAAAACGCGATAGATTGTTGCTGAAATTATTTCAGAAAGAAGTCATTGATCAGATGACCTATGAATTGGCACTGGACGAAGCCTTACCAGGAAAACCGTTCCCGTTACCCGAAACTGCGCTTCATTTAACTGAAAAAATCAGGAAAGAACACCCAGGGGAGCGAATTAAAACCACCATAGACCTCAACTTACAAACAACCCTAAACCGAATCGTAACCGAGCAGTATTTTCAGTTACAGCAAAATGAAATTCACAATCTGGCCGTTTTAGTATTGGATGTAGAAACACGTGAGATTTTGGCCTACATTGGTAATGCACCTACAACGGTTGAAAACAATAAGTTTGTTGATGTTATTGACAAGTCCAGAAGTACGGGAAGTATTTTGAAACCATTTTTATACACCGCACTGTTAGATAGTGGGGAGTTGTTACCAAACACGTTGGTGGCAGATATTCCTACAGTGATTAATGGGTATCAACCAGAAAATTTTGACAAGGAATTTAATGGCGCGGTCCCAGCAAGTGTTGCTTTGTCACGTTCCTTGAATATTCCTGCGGTACGGATGCTTCGGTCTTACGGACTAGAACGTTTTCATAGAAGATTGGACGAGTTGCAATTGAAGGGCATTAATCGTGAAGCCAATTATTATGGGCTTTCGCTAATTTTAGGTGGCGCCGAAAGTTCGCTTTGGGAAATCACGAATGCCTACGCAGGAATGGCTTCCACACTTAACTTTTTTAACGAAACTTCCAGCGAATACCGAACTACCGATTTTAAACACCCTACTTATATTTCTCACGCTGAAACTGATTCAGAAAAAGTAAGAAACCCTACTGTTTTTAATGCAGGCGCTATTTACAAAACCTTTGAAGCCTTGCAAAAAGTAAATAGACCTCTGGGGGAAGAAAACTGGGATTTTTTTAGCAACTCGCAACCTATTGCCTGGAAGACGGGAACTAGTTTTGGGTTTAAAGATGCCTGGGCGGTTGGGGTGACTAAAAAATACGCCATAGGTGTCTGGGCAGGAAATGCAGATGGTGAAGGCAGGCCGGGATTAACAGGCTTGCAAGCGGCAGCTCCCATCTTGTTTGATGTATTGGATGTACTCCCAAAAACCGATTGGTTTGCTACGCCTTATGATGAATTGACCGAAGTTTCGGTTTGCGCAATTAGTGGTCATTTGGCAGGTGTTTTTTGTGGGGAAACCGTTTCAGAATTTATTCCGAAGAACGGCGTGCGCACGGAGCCTTGTCCGTATCATCAGCAAGTATTTTTGGCGCAAAACGAGCAATATCGGGTGAACTCTTCTTGCTACGAGTTAGCTGAAATGATACAGGAATCGTGGTTTGCACTTCCGCCGGTTATGGAATATTACTACGCTCCCTTACACCCTGAATACAAAGTGCTACCGCCGTTTAGACCAGACTGTTTACAAGAAGGAGAAGCGTTGATGGAGTTTATATTTCCGAACCCGCCTGCCGGACGGGCAGGGCCAAACGAAACTATTTTACTTGCTAAAAACTTTGAAGAAGAAACGCAGGATGTGATTTTTAAAATTGCCCACCGTAATCCCGAGACCAAGATTTATTGGTATTTGGATGGTAGTTTTATAACTACTACAGAGACTTTTCATCAAATAGCGTTACAACCTTTACCTGGGGAATATGTGCTAACGGCTGTGGACCAAGACGGGAATGAGATTAAGCAGCGTGTTGTTGTGGAGAAAGCTAGTTAGTCACCTCGAAGCACAGCGAGAGGCCACACTTCTTGCTAAGAATGATTTTTAATGGGTTAGCTACCTCGAAAAGTCCCCCTTCCGAATTTCAGCAACATAAATTGTAAGTACCATTAAAATTTCTTGGGCTGAAATCCACCCCGCAAAAAAGACGGGGCAGGCTCTTCCCCCGAATCGCGGATAAAAACTTTTCAAATTTCATTGAACATTCTGTAACCGCTGTGGGAAGGAGCCAGCTGTGTGTTGATGCTGGTTTTAAAACTAAAATCCTCTTTCTTTCTGCAATTGCTCATACGCCTCTTGCACCTTTCTAAACTTTTCTTCGGCACCTTTTTGGTACGCTTCATCCATGTGTTGTAGTTTGTCTGGATGGTATTTCTTGGCCATAGTTCGATAGGCTGTTTTTATTTCAGCAGTCGTGGCGGTTGTTGTAATTTCTAAGATTTTATAAGCACTATCAGGATTTTTGAAGAACATCGCTTTTATACTTTCAAAATCCTGTACTTGTATGGCGAGATAGCGGGCAATGTTATTTATTTCTACTACTTCGGGCTGAGTCACATAACCGTCTGCATTGGCAATGCTGAACAAGAAATGGAGAATTTGTAATCTAGATTCGTAACGCGTTCGGGTGCGTAAGAGCGCACATATTTTTGCTGAAGATATCTCACGATTTTTAATCACTTCATTAAAAACCTTAAACGTAGCATTAGCGCGTTCTTTTCCGTAGGCTTGCACAAAATACTGGCGCACATAGTCCAGTTCTTTTTGGTTTACAACTCCATCGGCTTTAATAACAAGAGATGCCAGCGACAAGAGGTTCAGTTCAAAATCGGCTGGGGAAACAGTGTCACTTCCCTGTTGCTGAAATACTTGTTGAAATCCGCCGCCAGACTTCCCTTTGCCACCAATCATCTTATCTAGTAAGCTTCCTAATAGAAAGCCAATAATAGCTCCCGGAAATCTAAAAAATGTATAGCCCAATACGGCCAACAACCAACGAATCATCTGCTTCTTATTTACTCAATTATACTGAGGTGCAAATATAAGTAATGCTTTTCTAGGGGGTGTTATATTGGAAGGTATAAAAAATTCAAAATCACAAGCTCCAAATTCTAAACTCCCTAACCCTTCCGTTATAAAACGGGACAGGCTCTAAAGGGTAGGTCAAGTGTTTTTTAAGAAGATAGTCCCTCCTTCAGTGTAAGTTTTTCCGAAGCAAATTGACTATCTTTGTATTGAAAATTAATGATTTAAAAGAAAAGATTATGTATCCAGCAGAATTAGTAAAACCGATGCGTGAAGACCTAACAAGTATAGGCTTTAACGAATTATATACAGAACAAGACGTAACCAATGCGTTAGCAAAAGAAGGAACTACTTTGGTAGTTGTGAATTCAGTTTGTGGTTGTGCAGCTGCCAATGCGCGCCCAGGAGCCCGTATGAGCTTGCAAAACGCAAAATCTCCAGATCACCTAGTAACTGTTTTTGCAGGCGTTGACCGTGAAGCGGTAGATGCTGCGAGAGCACAAATGGTACCATTCCCTCCAAGTTCGCCTTGTATGGCGTTGTTTAAAGATGGTGAGTTAGTCCATATGCTAGAGCGCCACCACATTGAAGGACGTCCAGCCGATATGATTGCCGAAAATTTAAAAGGAGCTTTTAACGAATTTTGTTAGTCCCCTCCTCAATCCTCCCCAGAAGGGAGGAAGAAAAAGATGAACCGTTTTCTAATTATAGAAAACGGTTTTTTTATTTTTGTATCTCGGCTTCGTTCGGTAACCAATGTTTTTTATAATTTATTTTAATTTTGAAAATTTTAAGCTATCCATTTTCAGTCGTATTCTATTTGCTGTTTGGCGGTACCATTGTTCTGTTTCACCCCATACAATGGATTGCTTTTAACTGGTTTGGTTACCACGCACACAAAATTGCAGTGGATGCGCTACAATGGTTTTTAATGCGCTGCCTCAATGTTTTAGGAACTCGTTTTACCGTTGAGCTTCCTGATAACTTACCGGTAAACAAACCCGTTATTATTGCTTCCAACCATCAAAGTATGTGGGACATCCCGCCGTTAATTTGGTTTTTGCGGAAGTTGCACGTAAAATTTATTTCTAAAATTGAACTGGGAAAAGGAATTCCTTCCATTTCATACAATCTGCGGAAAGGCGGTTCTGTATTGATAGATCGTAAAAACCCTGAGCAGGCTACCGCTCAAATTGAAAAGATTGCACAGTATATCTCTTCAACCCATAGAGCCGTCGTTATTTTTCCCGAAGGTACCAGAAGCCGTGATGGCTATCCAAAACCCTTTAAAACAAAAGGCTTAAAACTCCTTTTTAAAAACGCTCCAGATGCTTTTATTCTCCCGGTAAGTATTAGTAACTCATGGAAATTACAGCGTTTTGGAATGTTCCCAATACCTATGGGAGTTCATTTAAAAATGAAGGTGCACGAACCCATTAAAATTTCAGAATACCAGCCAGATGCGCTTATTTCTTTGGTAGAACAAACGGTGCTAAAAGATATAGTTCATGATTAATTCTGAAGAAAAATTGCTTCTGGAAAACACCATCGCTTTTGTAAAAAAAGAATTACAAGATGCCGAAGGTGGTCACGATTGGTTTCATATAGAACGTGTGTATAAAAATGCTAAGTTGATTGCTGAAGAGGAAGCTGTAAACAATTTGGTCGTTGAAGTAGCTGCTTTACTTCACGACATTGCCGATTCCAAATTTCACGGAGGAGACGATACGATTGGGCCCAAAAAAGCCGCTGAATTTTTAGCAACTCAGAAAATTTCCGAAGAAGATAGCACACACATTGTAAACATTATTGCCAATGTTTCTTTTAAGGGCGGAAATGCCAAAAAAACGTTTCATTCCAAAGAATTAGAAGTTGTGCAAGATGCAGACAGGTTGGATGCATTAGGTGCTATTGGGATTGCCCGCACGTTTAATTATGGCGGTTTTAAAAACAGAAAACTTTATGATCCCGCTATCCCACCGCACTTGAAGATGACGCCTTCAGAATATAAAGCTTCTATGGCGCCCACCATCAACCATTTTTACGAGAAATTATTACTGTTGAAAGATAAAATGAATACCCAAACTGCCAAAAAAATAGCCCAGGAACGTCACCAATTTATGGAGCAATTTCTTGAGCAATTTTATGCCGAATGGAATGGAGAGTGTTAAAGCAATTTTAGGTTTTATTGAAAGATAAAATTGTCCAACGTTACCTTTTCTGTAAATTGAGAAAGATTGACCACCTTTACTTGTTTTGTTTCGGTTGTCAGGCCAAAATTTCTATACAAGGTATATTTTAAGTAGGTTGGATTTTTCTGCGCTTCTTCTTCCAACGCCCTAATGTTTACACGCCAACTCCCTTTAGACTTTTCATCTACACTATATTCTTTTATGGCATAGCCCTGTTCAACTTCCTCCTTCATTAATTCAATATTGTCAAATTTTGTGTGGTTCCAGATAAAAAACTTATTCTCTGGACTTACAAATTGCACTTCAAAATCTTTTGACGGGTTGTTCCATTGCAAAACAATCCGGATATCCTGCTTTAGTTTCGCTGCAAGAAAATCGTTTGGAAGCGTTTGAAAAGGAACTTTGTTTTTATGAAAAGCCAATAAATGCCGTATCTCATTAATCGCAATATCCTGTATTCCCGTACAATCTACATTTGGGATTGTATTGAAAATAATTTGATAATATAAGGCAAAGGCAGTATCGTAATCTCCCGTTGCTTCACTTGCCATCGCTAAATCCAGATAGGATTGAGATTCGCCCGGGCGAAGTGCAACAATGCGTTTGTAAACACTTAGTGATTTAAGAAATTCTTTACGTTCATCTAGTTTATACGCATAAGTTCTTAATGCCTTGGTGTTATTACTTGCTTCTTTGGCAATGTTGGAAAGAACCTGAAACGAAAAATTGGCATCCCACTTCAAAAAATAATCTGAGACTGAAACGTAGTAAGGTATGGTATTATAATCTCCAGAATCACGCTGGGTCTGGTATATATTTTTTGCTTCTTCAAAATTGGTCGCTTTTTGAAGCGACAGTAAATAAGGTTCAAAAGTTGGCGCATTTTCTATGGTAACGATGTTCTCTTTATACTCGTTTCCTTTTACCAATAGGGATGCTTGTTTTTGTTCTGGAGTAAACGCATTTCCTTCTCCTAATTGTGTCGTGATGAGTATGGCACCACCCGCACCTAGTTGTCCATAACGAAGCGTCGCATTTAAAGATTTTAAGAGAGCGATTTTTACTATTTGAGTTGGGCTAATAGCATTTAGAATGGATTGATCAAAAACAGCCCCGTCTATAACCACAATAGGCAAAGCAGTGTTCAGGCTTCGGTTTTTGGTGAAAATAACACTCTGTTCTTGTCCTTGCAGCCCAAACACTTCGGTACCAGGCATGGTTCTAATAATGTCAAAAACATTAGTATAGGATTGGTTTATTTGGTCTGCCGTAAGCGTTTGTGAAGTACTGTAGCCTAGCGCGTCCCTATTTTGTTTTCCGTATGCCGTTTCTTCCGTTTTTTCTTTAGCTTCTTTTTTAGCTTTTATAAGTACTTCATCCAGCAATTCTGCATCGGTATCTAATACAATAGTCATGCTAGTGGATGGCGTTGCAACTACTTCTTTGGCTTCCGTCCCAAAATAGGAGATTACCAATACGTTGTCATCTCCTGCTTTTATACTGAATTCACCAGCTGCATTTGTAATGGCTTCAGTAAAAGTGTTTTTAACCGTGATTATGGCGCCTTCAATAACGCCTTTTTCTGAAACTACCTTTCCCTGGGTTTCCTGCGCAAATTGTATGGCAGTTACCAACAGAAAACAAACTAAAACACTTTTTTTTACCATTTCCTGAAAAAATTTGAAAGCAAAAATATTAATAAAGAAACGTATCCAACGTTATTTTTTGGTTGTATTCTGAAAGATTCACCACTTTTATTTCTTTAGTTTCGTTGGGCAGCCCATAATTGCGGTACAGCGTATATTTTAAATACGAAGGGTTTTCTTCTTCGGCTTCTCCAACATAATTTACATTTATGAGCCAACGCCCTTGCTCGGCTTCGTCCAAAATAAATTCTTTGGATACTAAACCATCTTTTATTTCATTTAAATCAAAGTCTTAATTAAAAGACGTTATAGCAAAGAACACGTAAGAAACGAACCGTTCTAAAGTATAGTGTTTTTATTTTGAAGCATAATAAGCAGGTTAAAATCTTCCATCAAATTACGCCTTACTATCGAAGTTTACAACCTAAGTAGGTCGTGATTTATATATCTAGAGTATAACTATGGGGTTTAAAAGTTCAGGTTTTTCCATAAAAAAGACGCCCTGTACAGAGCGTCTTCTCAAAAATTGTTGGTGTTGTTTTGTAATTATCCTTTTACAGGAACAATGGTTTCTGGTTTAAGATGCTGGGCAAAGAAACCCATCATTGCTTTATATAATTGTAATTGATTTTCCTCCTTGCCAAAACCATGACCTTCATCATATTTTACCAAATAGGGAACTTCAATTCCTCTATCCCGTAAGTTTTGCACCATTTGGTCTGCTTCATTAATATTTACACGAGGGTCGTTTGCTCCTTGTACTACAAAAAGTGGCTTCACAATAGCTTCAGGATGTAATGCTGGTGATATTTCGTCCATGATAGCTTTTTCTTTAGGATTGTTTGGGTTGTACCAAATTTTCTCCATTAATGCTCTGTACTTTTCCCAATACGCAGGAAATGTATCCATAAAAGTGTTCAGGTTACTCACCCCCACATAATCCACTCCACAGGCATATTTTTCTGGGGTTTTTTGCATTCCGCGTAGGACTGCATAACCGCCGTGGCTTGCCCCATAAATTGCAACTTTATCTTTATCTACCCATCCCTGATGTACGACATAGTCTACACCATCTTCCACGTCGTCCATTGCTTTGCGACCAATTTGACCAAATCCGGCTTTTAAAAATTCCTTTCCGTAGCCTCCAGAAATTCTGAAATTTACGTGCAATGTAGCATACCCTCTACTGGCAAATAATTGTGCCGCTGGGTTAAAACCCCAAGTATCCCTAAGCCCTTGCGGACCTCCGTGCGGATTCACGATCAAGGGCAATTTTTCACCTTTTACAGTTCCGTTAGGCAAGGTTAGGTAACCGTGCAATGTTAACCCGTCTCTACTTTTAAAGGTAATGGGTTTCATGAGTGCCATATCTTCTGCCTGTAGCTGTGGAAGCAATTTGTACAACAGTTTTACAGTATCCTTTTTTACGTCATACAAATAGTATTCGCCTACAATTTTATCGCTTGTAACTACAACAAGATATTGTAATTCATCGTCGGTACGATCTACAGTAAAAAATTGCTTTTCGCCAAATTCTTTTTGTAACCGTGTATAAATAGTTTTATAGGTTGTACTCTGCGGAAGTACCACAGCCTTTTCTGCCGTATATGAAAAATAGTCTATTTCATAATTACGTTTTCTGGATAACGAAATTCCTGAAACATCGTATGTTTCATTCTTAAATACAGTCTTTATTTTTTTATTTTTCTTTAGATCGTACAATTGAATCTCCAGCTTGTCGGTGCCCAGGTTAGAAAGCACATATGCGTCGTGTGGATTTTCAGTATTGGGATTGAAAGAGCTAATAGCAAAAACATCCCCAAATTCTGCTAAAATAATTTGCTTAAACGCTCCGTCCATTTTGTAGAGTACTTCAGTTTTAACACCATCTACAATTCTTGAAATAGCACGTAAATTCCCTTTACGGTCAAAATTATATCCTGCAACCGGTGGGTTCCCCTCTATTACCGAATATAATTTTGTGATTTCTCCTGTATTAATATTTAAGCGGTACGGCTCCTCTTGTTGTGCATTGTCTTTGTTCATTTGCACAATTACATGGTTTTCATCTTCTTTTAGTCCTTCGATAATATTTACTTTTACACCTTCAAAGGGAGTTAATTCTTTAGAATTTTTACCATCAATATCAACTCCAAAAAGATGGTGGTTTTCATTACCTCCTTTATCTTGAAGGTATAAAATACGCGTATCGTTTGCCCAAGCGTACCCACGAATTAAATCTTCGCCCTGCTTCATGAGAAGGGTTTCTTTTTGAGTAGCTGTTTCTTTAAGGTAGAGATCACGCTCGCCAGAACTTCGACGTTTCATATAGGCAATATACGTTCCGTCTGGAGATAATTTGAATGAGTATGCCTCAGGTGTTTTAAAATAATCTTCTACAGCATATGTATAATCTCCTTGTTCCAAAGCAGCAAGTTTTGAGATTTCAGCATCACTGGAAGGTAGCGAAGTATTTCCTGGTTTTGTTTTTACTATTTTCTGTAAATCAAGTGGGTATTCTTGTCCCATTTGTTGGTATGTACCAGTTATTGCCTCTCCCTTTACAGTGCCTTTATAAGCCATCTTTAATTTTGCTGAAATAATCGTTAGTACGTTATTTTCCAAAACGGCACTATCCATCTCTATCCCTGTTGCGCCTTGCATGGGGACATCCATAGTTGCTATGAGGTTATCGTTGGTGGTAGTGAGGTTATAAATTAATTCCATTTCCATACCCTGTACTTCCAAAGTGCCAGAGTAAGTTCCGTTTAATTGTTGTGCATGCATTATATTTCCTATTAAGAGCAATGCGAAAATACATATATAGTGTTTTATTGTTTTCATCTTTTTTAATTTTAAGTGTTTCCGTTATTAAAGCCAAGACAGGATAATACCTATGGTAATTTCTACGATTGTTATCATGATAATTTATTTAAAAGATTAATACTACTAGGAGATAAATGGCGGCTCCGATTACAATGCCAATTCCAAATTTTATAAATTGAATTCGTTGTGTGGTTTTGTTTTTCATATGTGGTGAAAATTTAAATGAATATATGCTGCGATATAGGTATATGCCATAATTGTAAAAGCGATACACCATAGTAGGGTTTGTTTCTTCGGTTTTTTCATGGTTTTACTTTTTTATGGTTTTTGAAAGTTGAAGCGCAAACACATAATAAATTAGTACGATTGTTATGGCAAACCAAAACCGAATAGACGTTATATTTATAGCTCCTTTTGAAATATACTCCGTTAAGATTTCTGTTCCAGCCGTAAGGATTCCCATTGTAAAAAGGGCTAATGCTATATGTTTGTTATTACTATTTTTCATGACTTTATTTTTAATATTTTATTTATTACAAGATGTTCCCATCTTTAATTTTTACAGTCTCGCTTATCTCAGCAGATTTAAATGTGAGTTCAATAAGGTCTAGGGTGTTATATCCTGCTACTGTACTTTTTAAATAATCGTTTATTCTAGTGGCTTCTTCAACTACGGTCCCTTCGTACTTACAATTTTTAAGTATATAAGAAGCTTTTTGGTTGGTAAAACCATCTTCTTTACTAATCTGAAGCCCATATGTTGAAAGGCTAAATTTCACATCTTCGCATTCGCAATGTTGATCGATTGCTTTTTCAAGTTTGCCCGTTACTCCAGTATGTAATGTTATGCCTGAGTACATTCCAAAACCAAAGGGTATGGAGATAAATGTTACCATAACAATTACAAATGCGATGCTAATTCTTTTTGCAATTTTGTTGTCTTGTGTTTTCATACTTGTTCGTTTTTTGATTCCCGCTTGTTTCGGGGTTGTGATTGTTTGATGAGACAAATCTGCAACATAGTACTCCTATATAAAAGAGAAGCCACCCCATTTTAGGAAAATTGGGGTGGCTGTTAAATGGTGTCGTGCGTTTAATTTAGTGGGCTAAGGGACTTTCTTCTGAAATTTTAAAAACTAAAAAACTGGCTTCCCTAAATTTATAAATTTGGGTTTCGACGGGGGTTTTTTAGTGGATACTACGGTTTTGGAAGATTGTAAATTCTTATTGAAAGTGATCCTATTTCAGATAAAATACGCGAGAAATGTTACACAGAGATTCACGGAGAAATACTTAGTAATTTTAAAAATCGTACCTCGTACCTCAAAATTTATTAGGCGATATTTTTAATGTTCTTAATGTAGAAAGAAGGGTTAAGTCCCGTATCTTTTTTGAAGTATTTGGTAAAGCTATCGGCGCTTTTGTAGCCTATTTCTTCGGCTATAGATTGGATGGAATACGACCTGAACAACACATCATTCTTAATACGAACAATGGCATAGTTAATTCTAAGGTCATTTATGTACGTATTGAAGTTCTTCCCAAAATGCGCGTTGATTACTTTGGAAAGATAGGAGGTATTGGTGCCAATTTTCTTGGCAACATTGTAGGAGTTGCAGTCTTGTTGTAAAAAGTATTCTTTTTCTTCCAGCTTTTTTAAGCCTGTAAGGATTTGCTGTTTGGTTTCTTCAGGAACATCGGTGGTTTCCTTTTCTTCTAGTTCTTCATCTTTGGTATCTATAATTTCTTCGGGCGATTGGGCGGCTTCAATTTTTGCGAGTAGGGCTTCAAATTTTGCTTCGTTTTGCCTTTTGGTTCTGTAAAATTTCAGCAGAAAAAATAATAATAACAGTATAACCAAAGAGGCGCCCAACAAAACATATGTCAGATTATTTTGGCTTTGTTCTTTCTGGACCTTTAATGCATCAAACTCTTTTTTAAACTTTTCCCTTTCATCTGTAAGAATTACTTCCTTTGCGGTATCTTTTAACTTGGTATATTTTTCCTGGGTAGTAAGGTGTTTTTCAAAATAGTAGCTCGCACGTTCAAAATCGCCGGTATGTTTGTACGCTTCGGCCAATTGCTCATAGTAATCACTCATAAAACCTTCTTCGGCAGTGGTGACCTTATAGTCATCAAGTCCCTGCTGTAGAATTCTTTTGGCTTCTTCGTGATTTTTGGCACCCACTTCAACCTTGCCCAAATTATAGGCTTTATTTAATGCAATAATATCATACTCACTTGGGCATACGCCATATCCTTTGTTGTATCTGTCCCTGGCTATTTTAAAATTATTTTCTTCGAAAGCAATTTCGGCTTCCAACATATATAGAAACGCGGCGTTGCAGGAATCTATTTCTTTAGTCAGAAACCCTTTCACTTTTCCAGCAAATATTTTAGCCGAATCCAGCTGTTTTGCCATCACGTACGTTCTGCCTAATGACGTATATGAATACATTACTATATTGTTCTTGTCTTTTTGTGTGTAGGCAGAATCCAACTGTTTTTCTTGATAATAGGCAAGGGTTCTTTTCCGTATGGCTACTGCTTTTTTTGTGTCACCACTCATATCCATAATGGTAGCAATTTTGTTGAGTGCTGCTTCCCGGTATTCGTCATTACCATAGGCTTCGGCCAACTCAAGTAATTCATTATAATACTCCAGTTGCTCGTTTGCCGAAGTAACCACCATTTGCAAGTCTCCTAAAAATAAAAGTGCTCTTAGTTCCAGTTTTCGCAACGTATGAGTCCTTGCAAATACTAAATTCTTTAAAGCTTGCTCATTAGCACTTTTATAGTCCCTAATGGTAACAAAATGTAACGCAACCGCCTCCATACCAAGCCATTCATTTTCTTTATCGCCTTCCTTTTGTGCTTTTAAAATATATGCTTTGGAAGCGGTTAATGACTTTTCGCTTTCTATAAAACGATACGTATTTATAGTATCCCTAATAGCATCAAAAGATAATGACATGAGTTCATTTTCCGTTTGAGAGGAAACTGTGAATACAGAAATAAAACTTATGAAAAATAAAAAACACGTTCGCATGACTATTGGTAGCTGATGGGTAGTAATTGTAACAGGCTTCAAAGATACTATTTAAAATAAACGCGTCTGCGGATTCTTAAGCTGAAGATAATGCGATGCATCCAGCGGTAATAATTTCTGCTGCGGAAGGTATTTCCTTTTCGCCAGTGCCATGGTTTCTTTAATCTGAAGTGCAAACTCTCCCTCGCCACGCATACGGGTTCCAAAACGACTATCGTTTAACGTACCGCCGTGACAATGGGCTATCTGATTTAAAATCCGTTCGGCTCTGTCTGGAAGTGCTTTGTGGATCCAATCGCTGAAAATTTCAGCTATCTGGCCATTTAAGCGTACCACAGTATAGCTAACATCCTTGGCACCTATTTCTGAAACTTTCTTCACCAATGGAAGAATCTCGTGACTATTCAATGAGGGGATGATAGGCGCCATCATTACCCGTACGGGAATGTTGTGTTCTGAAAGTACCTCCACCACCTTTAACCGTTGTTTAATAGTTGCGGTTCTTGGCTCTAGTAATCTTCGGGTTTTTTCTGAAAGTGAGGTGATAGATATGTTTACTGAAATACAATTAAGTTTCGCCAATTCCTTCAGGATATCCAGATCTCGTAAAATCAAACTGTTTTTGGTAATGATGCCCGTGGGGTGTTTCCATTTCAGCATCTTTTCTAAACATTTTCGGGTAATTTCGAGTTTGCGTTCTATAGGTTGGTAACAATCTGTATTTCCTGAAAATACAATAGGATGCCCCTCCCATGACTTTTTAGTGATATGTTTCTCTAAAAGTTCTGGCGCCGTGGTTTTGTAAAGAATGTTTCGCTCAAAATCCAAACCCGCTCCGTAGCCCCAATATTCATGGCTGTTACGGGCATAACAATACACACAGCCATGCTCGCAGCCTTGATACGGATTGGCAGAAAACCCCATTCCAACATCTGGGCTGTTTACTTTATTAACAAATGTTTTAGGGAATACTTCTATGTATTTTGTTTGGTTGGTGTCTGCCAGTTCACCTTCGGCTTCACAATAATTCAAGAAATCGTCCCGAAGTTCGTGGCTCAATTCAAAAAACCGATTGTGGATACGCTTTTGCGCACCGCGACCTTTCTGGTGTTCGGGGAGTTGGGACATAAAAAAACTTTGAAAAGATGGTTCTCTTCAAAGTTATTTAATATTAGGAATATTTCCTAGTTTATTTGGATTAAATCCAATAGATTTTATTTTCCAGGAAAATCAGCCTTCCGTTTCTGTAAAAATGCCTGGGTTCCTTCTTGGAAATCGGCTGTACCGAAACATTTTCCAAATTGGGTGATTTCTGCTTCAAAACCATTCTCGCCATCTTCAAAACCTGCGTTGACAGCTTCAATCGCTGCTGCTATAGCCACAGATGAATTTCTTTTAATCTTGGAAGCAAGTTTTTCAGCAAACGGCAGTAACTCTTCCAAGGTGGTTACGTGATTTACCAACCCATATTGCAACGCTTGGTTGGCATCTATCATTCCTGCAGTCATAATTAGTTCCATTGCGCGGCCTTTACCTACTAGCTGTGGTAAGCGTTGTGTTCCTCCGTATCCTGGAATAACTCCTAAAGACACTTCTGGCAAGCCCATTTTGGCATTGTCACTGGCAATACGGAAATGTGCCGCCATTGCTAATTCCAATCCGCCGCCCAATGCAAAACCGTTAACAGCCGCAATCACTGGAGTAGATAAATGCGCCACAAAATCGAATAGTTTTGCCTGCCCTTCTGCGGCCAGTTTTTCTCCTTGCGAAACTGAAAAATCTGCAAACTCACTAATATCGGCACCAGCCACAAAAGCTTTTTCACCACTTCCAGTAATAATAATAACCTTTGTTTTTTTGTCTTCGTCGGCCTTTTTAAAAGCTTTATGCAATTCATTAATCGTTGCCTGATTTAAGGCATTTAGCTTTGAAGGTCTATTTATAGTAATAGTAGTAATATTATTTTCTAAAGCTGAAAGAATATTTTCGTAAGCCATTTTGATTGAGATTTGAGGATTTTGTTAGACTGTAAAATTACGAAAAAACACAAGTAATTCGCCTACGTAAAGACGCTTATCTTAATGCTGAATAGGGAAACATACAGTAAATGTAGTACCGTCATTTTCGGCTGAAATGAATGTGATTTCACCTTTATAGGTTTCCACAATATTCTTTACCATCGCTAGGCCAAGCCCCATCCCACTGCTTTTGGTGGTAAATTTAGGCTCAAATACAAGGTCTTTATTTTCTTCCGGAATTCCCAAACCATTATCCTGTACCATAATACAAACTGAAGTCTCTTTTTTAAAGACGTGTACTTCAATTGTTGGAGTATCTGGTTCTCGCAGACTAATAGCATGAATGCTATTTTTTACCAAATTGGTCACAATTCTAATAAGCTGGGTGCGATCCAGTTTGGAAATAATTTCTTCATCTTCAGCAAAAAAGTAAATATAGCTTTCGTTAAATATGTCCAACGCCAATTTGGTGATTTTTACTACATCTAAGGTTTCATCTTTTTGAGCAGGCATTTCGGCATAAATACTAAAAGCAGACGCAATATTGCTCATAATATCTATTTGCTGAATAAGCGTATTGCTATACTCATCAATCTTTTCTTCTATCTGTGGATCTTCGGCATCAAATTTCCGTTGAAAACTTTGTACGGTTAAGCGCATAGGCGTCAGCGGATTTTTAATCTCGTGTGCTACCTGCTTTGCCATTTCCCGCCACGCGGCTTCGCGTTCACTCGCAGCAAGTTGAACGGCACTATTCTCCAACTCGTCTATCATACCATTGTAGGCATTTACTAATGTTGAAATCTCTTCAGTAGAGCCTTCAATTTCTATACGTTTGTTTCTTTTATTAAGGCGTGTTTCTGTAATTTTTTGGCTTACTGTATTGAGTGATCGCGTAATATATTTGGAAAGAAAATAGGCTAATGCAATAGCGATAAGAAGCATGAAAAAATAAGCAATCCCCAACCGTGTCAGGCTTTCTTTCAGCTCTTTATTAATAAAACCGTCATCTTCAATATAGGGTAGGTTTAAGATTGCTAAAGGCTTAAAAGAAAGATCGGTTATATAAGTGTATGAAGACTGGTATTCCTGTCCATTTTCTTCAAATTCTACCACATATTGCTTGTCTGGCGAAGCACGTAACTTGTCCAGCACACCAAAAGGCATTTTTTGGTGGCTCGGATCTTTTACAATCCTTGCTTGGGACGACTTTAATAAATTACCTTCAAGATCATACAGGTAAATTTCCAACCCATGAATTTTCTTGATATCGAAAATTTTATCCTTGTAAATTAGTGGTATTTGTTCGGTCTCTAAGGCAAATGTGGTTTCCTCCAGCACATAGTCCAAGTGCTTTCTTATATTGGCTTCTTTTCGCTCCAGTCGTTCCCGGTGATAATCTTCTGCCTCCTCGCGATACTGAAAAATTGTAACCATCGCAATCAATACCGAAGCCAACAGGACGAGTAAAATCATCGAGAAGAAAATACGGTTTCGTAAGGAGCTTTTGTAAAAAGACACTAGTTAAAATTTATGGGAAGATAGCGACATTTCGACTATGCTCCCTGTGTTATCAAGATTTTAAAGGGTTTTTAATCAAATATTGAACCAAAGAAATTATAATCCCAGAACTAGCTTATGACTTCTCGCGAATTCGTTTATAAATTTTGAAGCCTAACATCAATAAAATAGCAAAAACTATAATTCCAAGGGTGCCATAAATCCAGTTTACAGCGTTTTTTAAGAGTACTAAAAATACGACTGAAAAAAGTATAATTGTAGCTCCCTCGTTAAACAACCGCATCCAGTTAGAACTGTGTTTATATGAGTTATTTTGATGTGCTTTAAAGATAAGATGACATTTTATGTGGTAGATAATGAGTGCCGCTACAAAACCTAATTTCACCTGCATCCAGGTATCGGTAAGCCAGAAAGGACGCAATGCTATAAGCCAAATCGCGAATACAAGGGCTAAAATCATAGACGGCCAGGTAATAATGTACCACAAGCGCTTGGTCATTATTTTATATTGCTCGCTTAAAATTTCTCTGTCTGGACTTTTCTTTTGTTGTGCTTCAATTTGGTACACAAACAATCGTACTATATAAAACAAGCCCGCGAACCACGTGATAACAAAGATAAGATGGAGCGATTTTATATAATTGTATTCCATAGTGCAAATATAACACGACCTTTCGATACAATTTTTTAAAAAGCGATGCTTTTTAAAAAATCACTCAGGAACCTTTCAGTTGTCTAACTGTTTCATAGTATTAAATTAAACTCACAATCTATGGTTCCTTGAGTGTTTTTTTGAATTGGCATGACCAACTCAAAAAATGTATAGAAAGGCCGAAATGTTATTCTTATTCTTCTACAATTAAATAATTTAACTGCTTCGTATTAAAAACAGCATTAAAAGCTTTAATCTCTTCCGAAACCAAGGTGTCAAACTTAACCAACTCGGCATTTACCTGCTGTGTTAGTTCATTTTTTACGGCGATGTCTTGCTGTGTTGGCGGAAAATCGTCCATACTTACCAGACTGTTTAAATGCGCTAGTTTGTTAGTCAATCTAATGGGGAAATTTAATGGATCTTGACCACTTTTATTCTGCGTCTGGTAGAGTGCTTTTTCAATTTCTGAAAATTGCTCGCTTAGTGTTTTCGCTTTTTCTGTTAGATCTTTCACAGATTCATCATCCTTGTACTGCTTCTGAAAAGCTTCCAACTGTGTATTTATTTTCCGAATATTCTTAATAGATTGATGCGCCTTGTCTACTGTAGTATTTACATCTGTCACAAAATCGTATTGCTTTTGCATTCCTGCAATATCCGTTTCGGCATTCTTATCGGGTACAATATTAAAATTCTGAATTAATGGTGTTTCGCCTTCAATTTCTAAAACTACTGTATAGTTTCCAGGAACCGCTTGTGGAGCATCTGTACTTGCCCACCACAAAATCATTCCGTCTAAACGTTCGGCTCCTTTGCCCCGCATATCCCACGTATGGTAATTAGCTCCTTTCTCCGTTTTTAATTCTTTTATATTTTTTTCAGCATCTTTCTTTGTGCTGAATTTTTGAATGGTATCCCCACGACTATTCAAGTAGCTTAAATTCACTTTCTTTTCAGCAGGATCCTTCAGGTTAAAATACGTCATCACACCACTTGGATGGTTGGTTCCATTTGTTAAAGAGCCACTTCTGGAATTTCCTCCCATTCTATATGTGTCCTTAGGTTTAAACAAAAAATTATCTTTCCCTTTTGCATCTGCTACTTGATGAAGTATTCCTAAGTCATCAATAATCCAAATGCTTCTTCCCTGCGTTGCTACAATTAGGTTGTTGTCTTTCAATGCTAAATCTGTTATAGGAACAATGGGTAAATTGAGCTGAAATGGTTTCCAATTGGCACCATCGTCAAACGAAATATACATTCCTGTCTCAGTTCCTGCGTAGAGCAATCCTTTACGTTTTGGATCTTCACGCACCACTCTTGTAAAATGTTCTGAAGCAATCCCATTCGTAATTTTAGTCCACGATTTACCGTAATCTGAAGTTTTATATAAGTAGGGCGCAAAATCTCCTAATTTGTATTTTGTTCCTGCAATGTAGCAAGTCCCCGCATCAAAGACTGAAGGTTCCACACTGTTAATCATCATCCATTCAGGCATTCCTTTTGGAGTGACATTGCTCCACGTTTTTCCACCATCCTGACTCACGTTTACAAGTCCGTCGTCACTTCCTGTCCACAAAACTCCTTCTTTTACAGGGCTTTCGGCCGCGGCAAAAATGGTACAATAATATTCTACCGATGTATTATCCTGAGTAATAGGTCCTCCGGAGGATTTCTGCTTTTCAGGATCATCCCTGGTTAAATCTGGACTAATTACGTCCCAACTCTCACCCTCGTTGGTCGTAACATGCAAATGGTTGGAAGCAGTGTATAATTTCTTCGGATTATGGGGTGAAAAGAATATGGGAAAATTCCATTGGAAACGGTATTTCATATCCTCCGCTCCATGTCCCATAGGGTTGTCTGGCCACACACTAATACTTCTCACTGTGTTTTTATCGTGATTGTAACGGGTTAAAAAGCCGTCGTAACTACCTCCATACACAATGTCTGGGTTGTTTGGATCTACAGCAATGTGGGCACTTTCACCTCCTGCTGTGCTTTCCCAATCATCTTCAGAAATACTCCATCCCTCGGTTCTATGCGAAATGCGAACGGTGCTGTTATCCTGCTGTGCTGCGTAAATTTTATATGGGAAACTATTGTCTGTCGTCAAGCGATAAAATTGTGCTGTGGGCTGATTGTGATAGGTACTCCACGTCTCTCCACCGTCATAACTTACCTGGGCACCACCGTCATCTCCAATAATCATTCGGTTAGAGTCTTCTGGTGAAATCCACAAATCATGATGATCTCCATGGGGTGCGTTGTAGGTTTCGTAGGTCTTTCCACCATCGGTACTTTTGTGGTAGCGAACATTTAGAACGTACATTACGTCTTGGTCCTTAGTATCTGCATAAATACGAGTGTAATACCACGCTCGCTGGCGCAGTTTACGTTCACTATTTATTAAGCTCCAGGTTTCGCCTCCATCATCACTTCTATAGACACCACCTTTTTCTTTATTTTCAACGATTGCCCAAACACGGTCGCTGTTTGCAGGGGAAACAGTTACCCCAATAATTCCCAATGTATCTGTAGCAAAGCCTTTATTTTTTGAAATTTCTTTCCAGGTTTCACCACTATCTGTACTCTTCCATAGGGCAGATCCATCACCACCACTACTTAAACTATAAGGAGTTCTTTGTACATTCCACGTAGAAGCATATAGCACACGCGGGTTATTAGGGTCCATAATCAAATCTACAGCACCGGCGTTTTCATTAGCAAAGAGCGTTTTTCTCCAAGTTTTTCCCCCGTCGGTGCTTTTAAAGACACCTCGTTCCTGGGTAGGTTTGTAAATATTGCCCATCACAGCAGCGTAGACCGTATTGTAATCGGTTGGGTGCACGGCAATTCTAGGAACGTGACGGCTGTCTTTCATTCCTGCGGAAGTCCATGTTTTTCCAGCATCTTCACTTTTCCACATTCCGTAGCCTGAAGAAACATTTCCACGAACCGTTTTTTCACCACCGCCCACGTAAATTACATTTGGGTCGCTTTTGGCAACTTCAATAGCGCCTATACTTCCTCCAAAAAATCCGTCAGATATATTTTTCCAGCTTCTGCCGCCATCTTTGGTTTCCCAAATCCCACCACCTGTGCTACCAAAATAATACAGATTTGGCTTTCCGGGAACACCAGTAACTGCGGCACTCCGACCCCCTCGAAAAGGACCAATAAGACGGTATTCCAACGCCCCGTACAGAGCTTCGTCATAGGTTTGCGCGTTGGTATTTTCAGTGAAAATTCCGAAGAAAGTGGTTGCTAATAGTAATGAAAGGAGGAGTTGAAAGTGTTTCATAAACAAATTTTTGTAAAAGTTTGTTTAAAGATAATGTTTCGGGTTTTATTCTGAAAGTTAAAAATTAAAAGACCCAAAAAAATTTAAAAGGCGTGGGTGCTTTTTCAATTGCAGCAAAACTATGCTGTGCGGTATAATTCGAAGTTATGATACTTTAAGATCTCGTGTAACGGCTCTGTTTAAATAATATCCTGTCACGATGGTTGAAAGTACATCGGCAATAGGAAACGCAATCCACACGCCAAAAACACCATAGAATTTCGGTAAAATTAAAATAAGCGGAATTAAAAAGAAGCCTTGTTTGGTTAAGCTCAGTAATAAGGCAGGCACGGCTTTACCGATGGCTTGAAAATAGGAAGATCCTATGAGTTGTACTGCGATTACAGGTGTTGCAGCAAATACCCAACGTAAAGCATCCGGAGTTCGGGCTAAAATTTCAGCATTATTTCGCAAGGTTTCGGCATCTTGCCCTGCTTTGTTACTAATAAATATGGAGACCAAGTCTGGCGCAAAAATCATAATAATGGTAAAGATGAGTAATGCCAATCCGCCTGAATACAAAATAGACTTATTGATAGCTTCCCGCACACGCTGAAACTGATTAGCACCATAATTATATCCAGCAATAGGTAAAAAACCCTGATTTACACCAATCACAGGAAAGAGCGCAAACATTAAGGCACGGGAAATAATTCCGTAGGAAGCCACATCCAAAGCATCTCCTGTTGAAATAAGCACATTATTTACCAAAACGGTGAAGATACTTATCACCCCCTGCCTGGCAAGTGTTACTGAACTTAATGCGCTTATTTCTGAAACTATTTTCTTTTTAAGTTTAAAAGAATCCCATTTCAACCGAAGCTCACTTTTAAAAATGAAAAACCAAACAATAAAGGCAAAACAAATAAAATAACTTATAAACGTAGCCCAGGCAGCACCCTCCATTCCAAAATCGAATACATTAATAAGGATATAATCCATAAATATATTCGCTATGGCTGGCAACATCATGGCATACATGGCAAATTTTGGTTTTCCTTCGGCACGTATTACGTTGTTCCCCATCATACACATAGCGAGCATGACAATGCCGTACATGACAATGCGATAATAGATAAGTGCTAGGTCTTTAAAGCTTTCGTCTGCTCCAAACCATTCAATTAAAGTATCCTGAAAAATAAGTCCAAGAATGGCTAAGATACCAGAAGTTAAAAAGGTAAGGGTTACTTGATTTCCAAACACCCGGAGTGCCTTTACATCATTCCCAGAACCCAATGCCCGTGACAATACAGAGCTTCCCCCAATCCCAACAGCTAATCCAATTGCGCCAATAAAAAACGTAACGGGAATTACCACGGTAATCGCCGAAATAGCCAAAGGCCCAATCCACCGTCCCACGAAAATGGTATCCACAATCATGTTCAACGACATCACCAGAATACCTATGGAAGCAGGAACCGCTTGTTTTACCAGCAAAGAACTGATGGAAGCGGTGCCAAGGGTGTTAGATTTTCTATTCATATTTATTATTTCTTCCGCTAGAGCGGAATTTATTATCTATTACTTATTGAACAATAGATAATAAAAAATAGAAATTGCGCCAGCAATTTCAATAAGTAATAAATTAAGCGATGGCTTTATCTATATTCACAATACGCCACTCTTCCACCATATTCGCCAAGACTTGGGCAAAATCTTCGCGGTCGTTTAAGCAAGGAATTACGGTGAATTCTTTTCCGCCTACTTCGTGAAAAATTTCTTCGCCTTCCATAGCAATTTCTTCAAGTGTTTCTAAGCAATCACTCACAAAAGCTGGAGTGACGATGGCCATTTTTTTAATGCCTGCTTTTCCCATTCTTTCAATAGTACGGTCTGTGTAGGGCTGCAACCACGGGTCGAAACCTAATCTGGATTGAAAGCTTGTTGAATAGGTACCGTTTTTGAGTCCTAACTTTTTCGCAACATGTACCGTAGTAATTTCACATTGGTGGCGGTAGCAAAATTCGTGTTGTGGAGAGCCTTTTTTAAAGCAGCACTTGCCGTCCATTTGGCAATTTCCTTTAGTGACATCGCGTTTGCGAATGTGTCTTTCTGGAACCCCGTGATAACTGAACAAAATATGCTCATAGTCCAAGCCGTCTAAACTTTCAGCAATACTTTTTGAAAGTACATTTTTATAATCTTCGCGATTATAAAAAGCAGGGGTTCGGGTTATTTTTACCTGTGGAAAATGTTCCGCAACCAACTCATCTACCTTCACATCAATAGTTTCGGTAGTTGCCATGGCAAATTGTGGGTACAACGGCATGGTTTTAATTTCGGTACAGCCTTGATCTACCAGTTCTTGTAGACCTTTTTTGAGCGTCATACTTCCGTAACGCATAGCTAAGGCTACTGGAATGTTTAGTTTTTCTTGAACTTTTTCTTTGAGTCTTTCGGACAGGACGATAAGTGGAGAACCTTCTTCCCACCAAATTTTTGCGTACGCCTTTGCCGATTGTTTTGGACGAGTGTTTAAAATAATACCGCGCACCAATAATATACGCGCCCATCGTGGCACATCTATTACTCGTGGATCCATCAAGAACTCATCGAGGTATTTTTTCACGTCTTTGGGATTGGTGCTGTCTGGCGAACCCAAATTGACCAAAAGGACTCCTTTTTTATTCATATTTAAATTGTCTCCTCGAGCGCAGTCGAGAGGTTTATTGAAATCTCCTAATATTCAAAGAGTTCTCGACTGCGCTCGAACGGACATCTCAATTTCATTTTAGAAAAGCAAAAATACTGCTTAAAATTGGCTTTAAAAACCGTGTAAGATAGATTAACAAAATAGTAGGATAAGTTGATGAATGGAGATTGCTAATTGTGGATTTTTGATTGCAGAAGTAGCTCAAAAATCTACAATCGTAAATCGTATATCTAAAATCAACTAAGTCCCATCACAAACTTCTTAGGCGTAGTGCCAAATTTCTTTTTAAAAGCCGCGATAAAATGGCTTGCTGTGCTGTACCCCACTTTTAAACCAACCTCGTTTACATTATGAGCTCCGGTTGCTAATAATTGGCGCGCCACTTCCATTTTATAATCGAATAAAAAGCTGAACACGCTATCTCCATAAATCTGTTTAAAGCCTTCTTTCAATTTGTTGAGAGGCAATTGAATTTCATCTGCCAATTGTTGTAATGTAGGAGGTTCAGCCATTCTTGCGATAATGATTTCCTTTGCTTTTTTAATTTTAGAAACATTGGCCTCGTCCACCAAAAAAGGGCACTGCTCTACATCTACATCTTCTTCTCTGTTAAAATACAAACTCAACAGTTCGTAAGCTTTACCTTTAAAATAAAGCTGTTTTATGGATGGATGCAAATTGTAATTCATTAACTGATTCAAGACAATAGCCATGGAAGGTGAAATATGTGCATCTTTATAATATTTTCGGCCTTTGTTTTCGTCACTTAAAAAAGTAATATAGTTAGCTTCGGAAGAAAACAAGGTGTGGAATTTTTTAATAGGAAGTAATACTGAAAGCACCCAGGAATGTGCTGCTACAGCTACCTCAATAGGCAAATCACGCTCGGGATTGTACAACAAAAGTGAGGCGTCTTCCGCAACAGGCAACCTGTAATTCCCATTGTTAAAACTAAAAGATCCAGATCCTTTCACACAAAAATGAAACTGAATATAATCTGAACTCACTTCGCGTTTATACAACTGAATATCAGAACTTTCATTATTAAATTTTAAGATGAAAAAACCATCTTCAATCTTAGTTTCCTTGTAAATACCTTCAGCGATATTTTTTTCTGAAATAGCTTCGTCTATCGGTTTCATTTATTTAGAATTATTATAAATAAGCATTGTTTGAATAGGTTACAAAGATACGTTATTATTGACTTCAGCCGAAATAATTGAAATTTTAATACATTTCCTACAGCTATCGACACAATTGGTACGGCTGGCGTTACTTTTTAATTTATGGAGTGTTTATTTTTGCTGCGTTGATGAAAGTAACAAACGGCAAACGACATTTTTCTTCTGAAGAAGGCAATTTCTACGCCATTGGTCTTAACTATAAAAAGGCCGATGCCGAAATTCGCGGGCATTTCAGTATTTCTGAATCGGCTCAAAAAGCTATTTTAACTTCTGCTAAAGCGGAAGGCATTTCTTCATTAAGCTTACTTTCTACCTGCAATAGAACCGAACTATACGGTTTTGCGGAACACCCCTTTCAGCTTATTAAATTACTGTGTGAACATACGAACGGAACTGTAGAGGAGTTTGAAAAAGTTGCCTACATCCATAAAAACAAAGAAGCAGTTTCTCACCTTTTTAAAGTAGGAACCGGATTGGATAGTCAGATTTTAGGTGATTTTGAAATTATAAGTCAGTTACGCATTGGTTTTAAGCGATCCAAAAAAATGGGGCTGCTTAACGCTTATACAGAACGTCTTGCAAATGCTGTGATACAAGCCAGTAAGCGCATAAAAAATTACACTGAAATTTCTACAGGTGCCACTTCGGTAAGTTTTGCCGCAGTACAATACATCATGGCACGCGTTCCTTATGTGTCTGAAAAGAATATATTATTATTCGGAATTGGCAAAATTGGACGAAATACGTGTGAAAACTTGATAAAACACACCAAAAATGAACATATTACGCTCGTAAACCGCACAAAAGTAAAAGCAGAGGAAATCGCAGGGAAATTTAATTTGGTCGTAAAAGACTATGCAGACATCCAAAGTGAAATTGCCCAAACCGATATTTTAATTGTAGCAACCGGTGCGCAACAGCCAACCATTTCAAAGGAATTACTGTATTTAAAGAAGCCGCTTTTAATTTTAGATCTTTCTATTCCGAAAAATGTCTCTGAGAATGTAAAGGAACATGAACACGTCACACTTATTCATTTAGACGAACTTTCAAAAGTGACCGACGCTACATTGGCACATAGACAATCTCAAATTCCGTTGGCCCAAACAATTATTGCTGAAATTTCAGCCGAATTCAACACCTGGTCACAAAACCGAAGCTTTGCCCCTACCTTAAAAGCATTAAAAAGTAAACTTTCAGAAATAAAAGCAGGCGAAATTGACAATCAGCGACGCAAACTAACCGATTTCAACGAAGAACAAGCCGAAATTTTAACTAACCGGATTATTCAAAAAATTACAACTCAATTTGCCAACCACCTTAAAGGAGCTAATGGCAGTGCTCATGAAAGCGCCGAGTTGATTCGCAAGGTTTTTCAGTTAAACAATTCAGAAAATGAGTAAGGTAATTCGCATTGGAACGCGCGACAGCCAATTAGCACTGTGGCAAGCACACACGGTGCAAAAAAAACTGGAGGATTTGGGATACGAAACTGAGATAGTTTCAGTAAAATCTACAGGCGACCTCATCTTAGACAAGCCCTTATATGAAATGGGCATTACTGGTATTTTTACAAAAACGTTAGACGTTGCCATGCTCAATGGTACGGTAGATATTGCTGTACACAGTATGAAAGATGTTCCTACGGCACTCCCAAAAGGAATTGTTCAGGTTGCCGTTTTAGAGCGTGCTTCTTCAGAAGATGTCTTGGTCACAAAAGGCACTATTGACTATGCAAATCCCTGCACTATTGCCACGGGAAGCCTGCGTCGCAAAGCACAGTGGCTGTCCAGATATCCCCACCATACCGTTGTTGATTTACGCGGAAATGTAAATACCAGATTACAAAAACTACACGATAACAACTGGCAGGGAGCCATTTTTGCCAAAGCAGGTTTAAAAAGAATTGATATGCTTCCAGACACTTTTGAAACATTGGACTGGATGCTTCCGGCAGCCGCGCAAGGAGCCATGGTAGTTGTGGCTTTAGAAAAAGATACTTTCTCCACAGAAGCTCTATCAAAACTGAATCACAAACCTTCTGAAATTTGCACCCAATTAGAACGCGATTTTTTACGCACTCTAGAAGGTGGTTGTACAGCCCCAATTGGTGCTTTGGCTGAAGTAGTAGGAGATGCCATTCAGTTTAAAGGGTGTCTATTTTCTCTGGATGGTAAGCAAAAATTAGAGATCGCAGCTTCTGCTCCGTTTAACTTGCGCTCGGGAGAAAAGCATACCCTTGGTGAGAACAAGGCAAAAGAAATATTGGACAGTGGAGGAAGCGAATTGATGGCAAAAATTAAAAAGGAGATACGTAAATAATACTGTGCTCTCGAGCGCAATCGAGAGTTCATTAAAAATTTGTAACTACAATAATAATTCTCGACTGCGCTCGAACAGACACTCTAAAATGGCTTCTATCCTCTCTACAAAAAAATTAAAACCCAACCAACGAGATTTGCTCCTTGGCGCTGGTTTTAGCGTTGTGGATTATAATGCGATAGGTATTGAATTTCTAGACTTTGAAATGCCTTCTGAAATAAAGAATGGCATTTTTACGAGTCAGAATAGTGTTAGAGCTTTGATTAATAATTCAGAGTTTACTCCCTCTCAATGGGAGAGGGCCGGGGTGAAGGTTTTCTGCGTTGGCCAAAAAACTAAAGCCCTTTTAGAACAAAACAAACTAAAAGTTGTAAAAACAACCGATTATGGCGAAGATTTAGCCGATTTTATCACAAAAAACCACAAAAACGATTCGTTTCATTTTTTTTGCGGAACCATTAGAAGAGAAGAAATACCAAAGGCATTACTTGCTTCTAAAATCGAATTTATTGAAGTAAAAACATACAAAACAACGTTAAAACCAAAGAAATTTGTCCAAAAATGGAATGGAATCCTGTTTTTTAGTCCTAGTGCTGTGGAAAGTTTTGCGACAGAGAATAAAATTGATACTTCAATAGCTTTTTGCATTGGTAAAACAACTGCTGCTGAAGCTCAAAAATATACGTCAAATGTCGTTGTTGCTAATACTACTTCAGTAGAAAGTGTGATTGCGAAGGCTGTGAAAACTTTAAAATAATTATTCTGTCCCCTCGAGCACTATTTGAAAAATTAAGTTTGCTTAATTTTGAAGATACCACGCGCAGCGCTCGAGAGGTCATTAAAATATCAAAAAACTAAATAAGTTCTCGACTGCGCTCGAAATAATAACTAAGAACATACATAATGACACATATAAAAAACGATTTATTCCTCCGTGCCCTTAAAGGTGAAACTGTAGACCGCCCACCCGTTTGGATGATGCGTCAAGCGGGACGTTATCTTCCAGAATTTATGGAAATAAAGGCAAAATACGACTTTTTCACCCGTTGCCAGACGCCAGAATTAGCGAGTGAAATCACCGTGCAGCCCATAAGAAGATACGGCATGGATGCTGCAATTTTATTCTGCGATATTTTAGTGATTCCACAGGCAATGAATATTGAAGTAGAGATGAAACCCGGTCTTGGACCTTGGTTGCCTAACCCAATTCGAACGCACAAAGATCTGGACAGTGTTATTGTCCCTGATATTCACGATACACTTGGCTATGTAATGGATGCCATTAAAATGACAAAAGAAAAGTTGAATGATGACATTCCATTAATAGGTTTTGCAGGAAGTCCTTGGACTATTCTATGTTATTGTGTGCAAGGCCAGGGAAGCAAGAATTTTGACAAAGCAAAAGAATTTTGTTTCACCCAACCCGTTGCTGCGCACGAATTATTGCAAAAAATTACAGACACGACTATTGCCTATTTAAAAGAAAAAGTGAAAGCGGGTGTAAATGCCGTACAAGTTTTTGATAGCTGGGGAGGGATGTTATCGCCGGAAGATTATCAAACATTCTCGTGGCAATATATTCAACAAATTATTGATGCGCTAAAGGACATTACGCCCGTGATTGCCTTTGGAAAAGGATGCTGGTTTGCCTTAGACAGTATGGCAAAAAGCGGTGCTGCTGCATTAGGTGTAGATTGGACCTGCTCTCCTAAAAATGCTCGTGCTTTAACGGGTGGAAATATTACGCTCCAGGGTAATTTTGATCCAACACGACTGTTTAGCCCACCGGTTGAAATCAAGAAAATGGTGAAAGAAATGATTGATGCTTTCGGAAAAGATAAATATATTGTCAACTTGGGGCACGGAATTTTACCTAATATTCCCCTAGAAAATGCAGGCGCTTTTATTGAAGCAGTGAAAGAATACAAACTAGAATCTTGAAAATCTGGGCACGCATCAAGAAATTGAGTTTCCCTCAATTATGGCAATTTTCAGTTTTATTTCTGAAACATCCACTATTGATTATTCCCACATTACAGGCAACAAAAAGAACATTTCAAATTTGTGATACCCTCTATGGAAAAGAACATCACAAAAGCAATAAAGCAAATGCTTTTAGACACGCCCTGTGGAATGTGTTACTTTGTAAAAATTCGATGAAAAGATTCAAAAACAAACAAAAAAGTGTGTTTTGGGCCCAAAATATAACCGATTTATACGAAAAAGTCACTCAAAATGAAGTGTTGGAGGAAGCGATGGATTTACACAACAACACCATTGGAAGAATCTGTTTTTTGAACTTTTTAGATCAAAATGAAGAGGAAATCGTAACTTTTCTTCAAAATAAAGCAGAAAATTCTCAAAAAGTAGAAAAACTAAACGCTTTCAAAAAACATCAAAATCAACTCGTTTATTTACTAGAATAAATGATTAAAAACATCTTTAAAGGCATCAAGGCCTATGGCGGAACTCTTCAGCTAATTAGCAAATTAGGATTGTGGAAGTATTTTGGAGTGCCCATCATTATTAGTATTATTTCGGCGGCGCTTATTGGACTTTTAGCCTGGGGCTTAAGTGGCTCTATTGGGGGATTTATTGCCAAAATATGGTTTTGGGAATGGGGTGCAGAAACCTTCAGAAAGGTTAGTGATATCCTAGGCGCTTTCACAATTCTGGCGCTTGGGTTAATTGCCTACAAACATATTATTCTTGCTTTGAGTGCTCCGTTTATGAGCCCGGTTTCAGAAAAAATTGAAAGGCATCTTCTAGGAGAAATCCATCAGCATCGAAATACCACCAATACAGCACAACTGTGGCGTGGTGTTCGTATTAATATTCGCAACTTAGTACTGGAACTTTTATTCACCATCCCTTTACTTATTTTAAGTTTTATTCCTGGTGTGAATATTTTTACAGGAATTCTAATCTTTCTGATACAAGCCTATTATGCCGGTTTTGGAAATATGGATTATACCCTGGAGCGCCATTTTAAATACGACGATAGCACCAAATTTGTACGAAACAACAGCGGTATCGCCATTGGAAACGGGATTGTTTTTATGGCGATGCTCTTTATTCCTGTGATAGGGATTATTCTGGTGTTACCCTTATCTGTAACCGCTTCAACTACCGAAACCTTAAGGTTATTAAAGGAGCAAAACAAGTTAAAATTAGACAGGCCTCTAAACAAAACCTTAGATGTCTAATTCTTCAGAAATAAATATTGCTTTAATAACCTCAGAAAATGCCGCGGCATTACACCGCTTAATGGTCTCAAACAAGGTATATTTTATAAGATATATGCCCAAAACTGTTTCGAGCAATGTAACTTTAGAGGGTAGTGCCCGTTTTATTAAAAACATTTCTGAAGAGGCGCTATTGAAAAAGCAATTTCTGTATACCATTACATATCAAGCTGAATTGGTGGGTCTCGTGTATTTAAAAGAACTGGATTGGGAAAACAAACAAGGGGAATTTGCTTATTGCCTTGCTGAAAATTTCAGCGGAAAAGGAATTACCTCTACTGCAGTGAAGCAACTTATCTCCATTGCTTTTAATGAGTTGAAGTTAGAAAATCTCATCATTATTGTTCATAAATCAAATATGGGGAGCATAAAAGTAGCAGAGAAGTGTGGGTTTAAGCATACCAAAACACTAAAAAATGAATTTACTCCAACAGGTGAAAACCCGCTTGATATGGAGCTTTACGAACTGAGAAAATGAAACAAGAATTCACAGCCTACATCCGCAAACTTCAAAACACCATCACTTCAAAATTAGAAGAAATTGATGGCAAAGCTTCTTTTAGAGAAGACGTATGGAAAAGACCTGAAGGCGGTGGTGGCCGCACCCGAGTGATCGAAAACGGGGCCGTATTTGAAAAGGGCGGCGTAAATATTAGCGAAGTACACGGTGCATTACCTGAAAGTATGCAACAGTATTTTGGTGTAAAAGATGCCGATTTCTTCGCCTGCGGATTAAGTTTGGTGCTACACCCTACAAACCCCATGGTTCCAACAGTACATGCCAATTGGCGGTACTTTGAAATGTACAATGCGGCTGGTGAAATCGTAGACCAATGGTTTGGTGGCGGACAAGACCTTACACCTTATTATTTATTTGAAGAAGATGCCAAGCATTTTCATGCCATCTGTAAAACTGCTTGTGATAAACACAATCCTGAATTTTATTCAGCTTATAAAGAGCGTTGCGATGAATATTTTTACAATCCACATCGTGGTGAAGGGCGTGGTATTGGCGGATTGTTTTTTGATTATTGTAAAGTTTCTCCAACCATGACAATGCAGGATTGGTACCATTTTGTTACTGAGGTTGGAGATAGTTTTTTGGAAGCCTACATTCCTATTGTTGAAAACAGAAAAAACCTTCCATATTCCGAAGCTCAAAAAGATTGGCAAGAAATACGTCGTGGGCGGTATGTAGAGTTTAATTTAGTACATGATAAAGGGACACTTTTTGGCTTAAAGACCAATGGACGTATTGAAAGTATACTTATGAGCCTCCCTCCAAAAGTACAGTGGGTGTATGACCACCAGCCAGATGTTGGCAGCGAAGAGGAAAAGCTGTTGGACGTCCTTACAACCCCTAAAGACTGGCTTAGATAGCTGGAGAGCTCGCTCATTTTATATACGTATATAGTATAAGTATTATACATATGTTTCTTAATGTTCTCGTAAAATAATTCTGATGTCCTGTGTGCCATATGCTTAAAAACTAACATATCAACACCTTACGAACAATTCCACTTTGTAAATTCTTTTGGCACTACTTTTTCTATATATCAATCAGAAATAAACATTAAAACAAACATTAAAACTTAAAATTATGAAGAAGTTATTGTTAACTGCCGTATTTGCATTAGGAACCCTAACAGCAATCCAAGCACAAGAAAAAGAAGTTGAAGTACAGGATCCTACAAACGCAGTACAAGAAGAAACTGTAAAAGAGGATGCTAAATTACTAGCGAAAGCAGAAGCACAACCTGTAGCTTTTAAAGAAATTAAAGTTTCTGAAATTCCTGCGGCCGTTTCTAAAGCATTAGCAACAGACTTTAAAGGTGCCGTTGTTGAAAAAGCTTATGTAAACGAAAAGCAAGAATTTAAATTGGTAATAGCTACTGGTGAAAAAGATGCCAAAGCAGCAACCAAAACAGTATTCGCCTCTAAAGACGGAGAGTGGATCAAGCAACCAAAAGCGATGATGAAACAATAGTTAAGATTCGCAATTGATGAAAAGGTGCTCTATTATATAGAGCACCTTTTTTTTGATCTATTTCCAAATAAGTGCCGTTTTACAAGTTACTTGATCCTCCTCTTGATAGGATTGAAAACGTGCTTTAAGCAAAAGCTTCCTTCCTTCTAAATTTCGGGTAAAAACTAATTGAGCCGGTCCATTGTAGCGTAGCCAAATTGAAAAAAACACCTGAGCATCTGCCTTTCGTTCTCCAAAAACCTTGGGAACCGAGTAATAATTAGAAAAGCCTAGTTTTTTTCGCAGCCAATTAGCTTGAGAAATTATATACCTTGGATTTTCAATAGAATTAATAACTTCCTGTAAATAATTCACAAATAAAATTCCTTCTTTGGCACTGGCTCCCACCAAATAACATGACAGCGAACCGTCTTCAAATTCATCAACTTTTAGAGATACTTTATGCTCGGTTTCAGAAATTAATTTATGCGCTACCATTGCCTCTTTTAGCGCCTGTGCAATCTTTAAAAGTTCTTTATCTCTACGTCCGTATTTTAGATACAATGCTACTGCCTTCACAGTTTTGGGTAGTAAAATCATCGCAAAACCAAGGACCAAAGCATACACAAAGTACAGTACTCCTTTAGAGAGTAAAGCAGTAAAATTTTTAAAGAATAATTCTGGCAACGTTATTGTAAAAAGGGCGGTGAGTTCGAACAGCACAAAAGTTAAGGCGTCTTTAAAGTATAGCTTCTTAAGCATTCCGTGCGTTTGTTTCTTGTTGTAATTCAATTTTAGTTCGCGCACCAGGATATCTCCATCGCCAATTGCATTTTCCCATCGTTTTGAAACTAGGTGTCGTGCTGCAGCCAGTTGTTTCATTTTTGAATTTAATGCTACAACATCGTGATGTGTTTCTTGCATCAATTTCAAGCGATCGGCTCCATTTTCAATGTAGGGATCGCCTTCTAATGAAATTCCACAGAAGGCTTCAAAACGCCTTAACAACAAAGCTATATCTACCCCTCCCGTTTCACTTGTAGGGTCGACGCAGGCAATGTGCCAAATGTTTGCCACTTTATCGTGCTGCAACGGATGTACACGTATGGCACGCCCTCGCATTTGGTTGGACATGACAAAAGAGCCTACAAAACTTGCTAAAATTAAGGTGTTAATGGCAGGCGCGTCCCAGCCTTCACCCAACAATGATTTGGTTCCTATAAGTACTTCAATGCTACCCGTTTCAAAAAGCTGCGTCATGGCGCTTACCATTTCTTTACTTCCTGCAACATTGGGTTTTATGATAACAAATTCGGTTTCCCAGAGGATTTCCTGGCTGAAATTTTCTACGGAAATGATTGCTGAAAGTTCATCCACCACGGAATTATGAATGATAATAAGCGACCCAGTTAACACACCTAATTTCTCCTGTTTTAAAGGAAAATCAGCTTCTTTTTCTATTGCATTGCGCACAAACTGAAAAATAGGCACCACGCCCAATTTATTGATTTCAGTAATAGATTGGGTATGTTGTACTTCCAAAAATTCCTTTCGGATATAATCTGAAAGTACCACCATTCGCAATCCGCTTTTTAGATTTTCGCTTTCCATTTTCACAATTTCAACGATGCTTTTCAGCTTGGAAGGACTTTGGGCTAGCTTTCGATAAAGGCTTTGTTCCCCTATGAGGTTAATTCGGTTTAAATCGAACGCACCAATCTTTCGGAGTTGCTTTTCAATGGAAAGGAGTACTACTTCATCTTCAACATAAAACTCCCTGTTTTCAATCAAAAACGGATTGAGCAACGCTTCTACCCAAGAGTAGGTCAACGATGGGAAGGCTACTTTTTTAGCTTCAATCCCTAAAAATTCGGTTTTTGTTACTGGAATTTCAATACCTGTAGCGTTCAGATAAATTAGTAATGCTGAAAAACATTCAGGGTTTTTATAGATTTCATCCAAGTTAGCTTCCGTTTCGGCATAAAAAGGGTGTTTTTGGACAAATTCAATAAACTCTTGATTCGTTTTCAAGTCATTCACAAACGCCATCAAGTTTTCCCGATAGGTGATGATGTAACGGATTTGTTCCGCTTCCGGTTCAGAAAAATAAATATAATCCTGATGTGGACATAAATTACCTTCGCGCACCAATTCTGGAACGCCAATCTCCATATCTATGGGGCCGCAGAGGTCAAAGTATTTCTTTATTTCACTTTGTTCGCTATCGTAAGGTGGCGTAGCGGTGAGGGCAATGAGTGTACAATTTTCTAAGTCTTTTAAACTGAAAAGCGGCTTCCACCATTCGTTTTTAAGATGGTGTGCTTCGTCCAAAACCAAGGTGCCAATGCCTGCTTTCTGAAAAAATGTAACTAACTTTTCCGAAGAAAACTCCAAATCATTTTTAAAAAAGGAATACAACGACTGGTAGGTAGAAAATGTGAGCGTCTCAGGATTTTTAATGTCGAAAGAAGTTTCAACACAATTGGTATCCTTTACAAAACATTCCTGCATTCGCTCGTGCCATTGATTTCTAATGGTGAGTGTAGGAGATAGAATAAGGGCTTTTTTATTGAGGCGTTGTACCATTTCCAATCCCAGAACAGTTTTTCCGGAGCCTGGTGGCGCCACTACGTGCAGATGGTCGTCTTCCAAGTGGGTATCAAATTCCTTCAAGAAACGATCTTGGTATGTCCGCCAGGGATAGATAAAGGAAAAGTGCTGTGATAGTAAGCTCAAGGGGCGAAAGACTCTAGTAATAATTAGTACATTTGCAGCGTTAAAAATAGGGAATTGAGACGAGACAATTCCTCAATAAACGCAAAAGCATGTACCCACTTCGCAGAAATAGAAGACTCCGCCAAAACGAATCCATTAGAAGTTTGGTTAGAGAAACCATCATCTCCCCAAACGATTTTTTAGTGCCGCTTTTTATCGTGGAAGGCAAAGGCATAAAAGAAGAAATTGCTTCTATGCCTAATTACTATCGCTACAGCCTGGATTTGCTGAAAGCTGAAGTAAATGAATTGTGGTCCCTGGGCTTAAAAAGTGTATTGCTTTTTGTGAAAGTGCCCGATAATCTCAAAGACAATAATGGTACTGAAGCTTTAAACAAAGACGGTTTGATGCAACGCGCCATTAAAACGGTAAAAGACGTATGCCCAGAAATGTTGGTTATGACAGACGTCGCGATGGATCCATATTCCAGCTATGGTCACGACGGGATTGTAAGTGACGGTAAAATAATAAACGACGACACCAATGCCATCCTTGCCGAAATGTCGCTAAGTCACGCCAATGCAGGAGCAGACTTTGTAGCGCCCAGCGATATGATGGACGGCCGTATTTTTGAAATCCGCAGTCTTTTGGAAGACGAGGGGTTTCACGACACCGGAATTATGAGTTACAGTGCTAAATATGCGAGTGCTTTTTATGGCCCTTTTCGGGATGCTTTGGATAGCGCGCCAGTAGCGCAACAAAACGTACCTAAAGACAAACAAACCTATCAAATGGATTTTGCCAACCGGGACGAAGCTGTTAAAGAAACCTTGATGGATATTGAAGAAGGTGCAGATATTGTGATGGTAAAACCAGGCTTGTGTTATCTGGATGTGGTTCGTGATATTCGAGAAGCTGTAAACGTTCCAGTTGCTGTGTACCAGGTAAGTGGTGAATATGCCATGTTAAAAGCCGCTGCCGAAAAAGGGTGGTTAGATCACGATGCCGTTATGATGGAGCAGGTTACTGCTATTAAAAGAGCAGGTGCGAATATCATAGCAAGTTATTTTGCAAAGGATGTTGTGAAGCTAATTTCTTAACGGTATGAAATATTTATTTTTATTCCTTTCAGTATTTTTTATGGCAAATTGTTTTGCCCAACAAATCACTCCAAAACAAGCCTGGCTGGAAAAGTGGGAAAACAGCAAAAACTATCTTATCGGCATTGCTGAGGTCATGCCGGAAGAAGGCTACGATTTTAAACCCACTGAACGACAAATGAGCTTTAAGGAGCAGCTCGTTCACATACAAGGAAATATAGATTGGTTAAGCACTTCTTATTTTACCGAAATCGGATTTAAAAACGCAACCGCAGAAACTCCATCCACAAAAGCAGAAACTATCACCCTGATTACTGAAACTTTTGATAACGCTTCAAAAATCATTGCCTCAGTTTCTGAAGATAGCCTTTTAGAAACAGTAGAATTCTTCGCTGGTTCAAAAAGTAAACTTCAAATTTTAAATCTGCTGCAAGACCATATTACACACCACCGAGGGCAATTGATTGTGTACCTCAATTTAAAAGATGTGGAACCGCCAGCATATTCGGGTTGGTAAGTTCCAAATTAACTTAAAAGGGACGGTTGGAACCCAGAACATTCGCTGCGCTCATGACACGAGCCACGACAAAAATTTTAACAATCTGAAGTCCTGAATCGTGGAGTCTGCCACAGCGGACGGTCGTGGTTCTAACCGTCCAAGAATTCCAAACTTTAAAATATCTTTAATACCCAAAATCTAAACAATACACTAACTTGCAAGAAAACCACTTTTTATGGGCATTTTACTACTCTACGCGGTACTTTCTATCTTCTTTTCGTTTATGTGTTCTATTCTGGAAGCTGCGCTACTAAGTTTTACCCCTTCTTTTATAAAATTGAAAAAAGCAGAAGGTAAAGGCTATGCAAAAACGTTGGCTCACTTAAAAAAGGATATAGACAAACCTCTTATTGCTATTTTAACCGTAAATACTATTGCACATACCGTAGGTGCAATTTTGGTAGGTGAACAAGCAGGTAAAATGGCTCTTGAAGGTGGGATTGATATCACATTTTTAGGATTCAATTTTGTTGCTATTGTTTCAGCTATTATGACCTTACTTATTTTAGTTATTTCAGAAATAATACCAAAAACCATTGGCGCCACGTATTGGAAAAAATTAGGTTCTTTTACTGCTATTTCTCTAAAAGCTATGATGTTTCCGTTAAAATACACTGGAATCCTTTGGATATTAACCCTTACTACAAAACTTATTGGCAAATCTGCGCACGTAAGTACGATGAGTCGTGAAGAATTTATCGCACTAACCGATGCCGCCGAACAAGAAGGTGTTTTTGAAGAGAATGAAGTAGCCGTAATTAAAAACTTATTGGTATTTAAATCCATCTTGGCAAAAGATGTAATGACGCCTTTCCCTGTCGTTGAAATGGAAGATGAAAATACTACACTTACTGAGTTTCATCAACATCATAAAAACACTAAATTTTCAAGAATTCCAGTTTTCAAAGACAAGACTCATAATATCACTGGTTTTGTCTTAAAAGATGATATTCTGGAAGAATTGGTAGAGGAACACGGCAACAAAACACTAAGCGATATTAAGCGTGAACTTGCGGTGATAGACGCCCAAAAACCCATTCCAGACTTATTTGACACTTTTTTAAAACAGCGTACACATATTGCATTGGTTGTAGACGAATTTGGCAACACCATTGGCGTAGTTACTATGGAAGATATTATAGAAACACTTTTAGGTCTTGAGATTATGGACGAGAGCGATACCATTGAAGATATGCAAGTGGCTGCCAGAAAAAACTGGGAAAGCCGCGCCAAACGTATGGGCATACAATTACAACAACGTGAGGAAGAAGATGAAGCCGAATAATACATACAACTATGGAAATTGCTTTTATAAATACCCCAGTAGGCAGCCTTAAAATTGAAGGTTCTAGGGAAGGGATTTCTGCAATTGTATTTTCTGAAGAAGCCGTTCCAAAAAATCAAAAGATTTCTCCACATCTCCAACAAGCAGTTGATCAAATCCAGCAATATTTCAGTAAAAAAAGAACTGCCTTTGATCTTAAATTAGCTCCAAAAGGAACCGAATTCCAACAAAAAGTATGGAAAGAATTGCAAACTATTCCGTATGGAAAAACTACTTCCTATCAACAAATGGCGAATCAATTAGGCGATCCTAAAGTAATTAGAGCCGCTGCTAGTGCCAATGGCAAAAATCCTATTTCAATACTAATTCCTTGTCATCGCGTCATTGGAAGCGATGGTTCCTTAACTGGGTATGCTGGCGGATTGCTTCGTAAAAAATGGTTGTTGGCTCATGAGAGTCCGGTAAGGCAAGGAAAATTATTTTAAATTTATTTCATGAAATTCATAAAACGCTTTTTTAAATGGTTTGTTGGGGTACTACTATTCCTTATTGCCGTAGCCTACATCACAGATTATGACTACATCCTAAAAGGAATACGCGTTGTTTACTTTACAGGGCATACCACCGCATTTATAGATGATCATGAGTATTTTGAAAACGAAACCATTGCTGCAAGCACCCAACCACAACCCTGGCCTGTTCATAGAGATTTTAATACAATTCCTCCAACCGAAACTTTAGAAGAAACCCACAAAACATTTGGGACCGTTGCCTTTCTCATCATCAAAAATGATAGTATTTGGCACGAAGCATATGCTGAAGGCTACGATGAAACTTCACAAACCAATAGCTTTTCCATGGCTAAGAGTATTACCTCGGCGCTATTGGGAAAAGCGATAAAAGATGGCTTTATAACAAGTATCAATCAGCCAGTAGGCGATTTTATACCGAAATTTAAAAACACCTACATGACCGTTGGCGATTTATCCTCTATGGCCAGCGGCCTTAATTGGGACGAAAGCTACACCAGCCCGTTTAGTGTAACCGCACAATCCTATTATGATGATGATTTGGCCGAAACCATTTTAAATCTAGAAGTAACCGAAACACCTGGAGAGTCCTATAAGTATTTAAGTGGAAACACCCAATTGTTAGCAATGGTCATAGAAAAAGCCAGTGGAAAACAGTTAGAAACATACTTGCAAGAAAGCTTTTGGAATCCCATGGGGGCAGAGCAACCCGCCCTTTGGCAAGTAGACGATAAAGAAAACCGTCTCGTAAAAGCTTATTGTTGCATTGCCAGTAATGCGCGGGATTTTGCGCGTTTTGGAAAGCTGTATAAAGACTTTGGCCAATGGAATGGACAACAACTTATAGATTCTGCTTTTGTAGCAAAAAGCGTACGTCCAAGGTTCGAGGAAAGCCCGGAATATGGGTATGGCTTTTGGCTTAGTGATTATTTAGATAAACAAATATTTGTTATGCGTGGTATTTTAGGGCAGTATGTAATTACCATTCCAGAGGACGACCTCATCATTGTACGATTGGGGCATCAACGCGGCTCTAGAAGTGATAATCCGTTTAGTGTTGATTTTTACACCTACGTTAAGGAAACGTATGAAATGTTAGAGACAAAACGCTAAAAATTTAATTAAAAGTAGTTTTTCTGAAATATCTCTATCAAAATTGGGTCTTTATGTTGAACCAAAAAAATCAAGAAAATGAAAAAAATTATGTTTTTAATGGCACTCTTAACGGTTGCTATACTTTCAGCACAAGAAAATAAAAATTACAGTTTTGAAATTTTAGAAGAAGGCTTCGCAAAATCATGGGAAACCTTTGGTAACGGCAATCATCTTGTTGCAGTAGATTCGGAAATTGCCCAGAAGGGTACAAAATCAATGTTTATTTCCAGTGATGATGCTACTGATAGTTTTAAGGCTATAAGCTTTAGCATTCCAGTGAATTTTGACGGCAAAAAAATGAAACTTACAGGCTATATTAAAACTGAAAATGTAGCTGACCATGCGGGTCTTTGGATGCGTATTGACCCCAATGTGGCCTTTGACAATATGGAAGACAGACCCGTTTCTGGCACAACAGATTGGACAAAATACGAAGTAGAATTAAAACTGAATCCATCAAAAGCCACACACGTTGTAGTAGGTGGATTGCTAATAGGTACTGGCAAGATGTGGATAGACAACCTTGAAGTAACTGTAGATGGCAAACCCATTGAAAAAGCAGCTCCCAAAAAGCTGGACAAGGTTCAGAGCGATCAGGAGTTTGACAAGGGTTCTGGAATATCATTACAGAATTTGAACAAACAAGAAGAGGAAAATGCTACGATACTTGGAAAAGTCTGGGGGTTTTTGAAATACCATCATCCACAAATAGCTTCAGGAAATTATAATTGGGATTATGAGTTGTTTCGGTATATGCAGCCTATTATAACAAGTAAAACTTCGGCTGAAAGAGATCAAAACCTCCTTGCTTGGATTCAGAAATATGGTAAACTCAAGCCTTGTAAGAAGTGTAAGGAAACCAAGCCAAATGCCGAATTAAAACCAGATCATAGGTGGATTACCCAGGAAGGGCTTTCCATACCACTACAACAAACGCTTCAGGATATATATAAAAATCGCTTTCAGGGCGACCAGTATTATATTGACTATGCTAACAAACAGGTAGGCAATCCAGATTTTAAAAACGAAAACGATTATGCCAACATGCCTTATCCAGATAGCGGTTTTAGGCTCCTTGCGCTCTATCGTGTTTGGAACGCTGTGCACTATTTTTCACCCAACAAACACATTACAGATTTGGATTGGAACGACGTACTAAACAAGTATGTGGCGCCATTTGTAAATGCAGAAAATGAAGTTGAATACGAAATAGCCGCGCTACAACTTATTGGAGAGATGAAGGATACCCACTCTAACCTTTGGGGTGGTGGCGATAAGATAAAAGAAATGAAAGGCAGTTTATTCCCGCCAGTGCACGTTCGGTTTATTGAGGACCAATTAGTAGTCACAGATTTCTATAATCCCGAACTAAAAGCAAGTACTGGCCTGGAATTGGGCGACGTCATCACTTCAATAAATGGGAAGAGCGTTTCTGCAACTGTACTACAAAAACTACCCTATTATCCTGCCTCCAATAAGCCTTCACAATTACGAGACTTAGCTCAGGATATCTTGAGATCCAATGATGCTTCTATAAAAATTGAAGTGCAACGGGCAGATGCAAACAAAAGCATAGAGCTCAATCTCTACAATCGTGACAAATTAAACATGTATAGCTGGTATCCAAAACCTAAAGGGAAATCGTATAAAATGCTGGACGGAAATATTGGATATGTAACCCTTGCAAATATTACCAATGAAGATCCAAAAGCCATCGCAAAAGAATTTATAGATGCGAAAGGATTAATTCTTGACATTCGAAATTATCCTTCCGCATTTATGCCCTTTGCACTGGGACAATTTATTGCTCCCCGCGGTACCGAGTTTGTGAAGTTTACCACCATGAATCCAGACAACCCAGGCGAATTTAATATGGGTTCATCTTTAATGATTGGTGCAGGCACTATAGCGAAGAAAAAATTTGAAGGCCCGGTAGTTGTCCTTGTAAACGAACTTTCCCAAAGCCAGGCAGAATATACGGCCATGGCGTTTCGAGCGGCTCCCAAAACTACGGTTATTGGAAGCACTACCGCAGGAGCAGATGGAAACGTTTCCAACATCCCTATTCCAGGCGGAATGCGCACTATGATTAGCGGAATTGGCGTATATTACCCAGACGGAAGCCCAACGCAACGCGTAGGAATTGTGCCAGATATTGAAATAAAACCTACCATTAAAGGTATTGCGGAAGGCAGAGATGAACTTATGGAAAAAGCAATAGAAATTATAGAAACCAAAGGGAAATAATCATCTTTAAATTAAATTTCGTAGTTTTAAAACATCTCCCCTCTATTATTTAAATCCTATGTTGAAACGCATTACCCTCGAACATATCCTGTTTTTGGATATTGAGACCGTTCCGCAGCACCTAAGTTTTCAGGAGCTGGACGAAACTACACAAGCTCTTTACGAGCAGAAAACCAAGTACCAAAGAAAAGACGATTATACTGCCGAAGAATTTTACGACCGCGCGGGTATCTGGGCAGAATTTGGGATGATCGTCTGTATCTCGGTGGGATATTTTAAGATGCAGGGAGATGTTCGTAATTTTCGAGTTACGAGTTTTCACGGCGAGGAAATTTCATTGCTAACCGAATTTAAAACATTGCTGGAAACACACTTCAATAAACCACAACACCTATTATGCGCCCATAACGGCAAAGAGTTCGACTTTCCCTACATTGCCCGCAGAATGATTATTCACGGCATAGATTTACCCTTTAAACTGAATCTCTTCGGAAAAAAACCGTGGGAAGTTCCACATCTGGACACCCTGGAACTATGGAAGTTTGGCGACTATAAAACCTTCACTTCGCTGAAGTTGATGGCGCACGTTTTAGGCATTCCATCCCCCAAAGACGATATTGACGGTAGCCAGGTACGCAATGTGTTCTATGAAGAAAACGACATAGACCGAATTATTATCTACTGTGAAAAAGATACAGTTACGGTAGCTCAAATCATTCTCAAACTTCGGAATGAAACCCTGTTGGAAGAGGATGAAGTGCTTTCGGTGTAGGGTTTTTAGTTATAGCTTCGGCTTGAAAATCCCCCTTCCGAATTTTGGATTCAAGATAGGAAATTCCATCAATCCTTTTTACCAAAATTTACCTTCCCCCGAGTCGCGGTTTAATAGACAGTAGCTTCATTTAAAATTGCTGCCCGCTGGGGGAAGGAGCTAATTTAGGCTTTTCAACTTCGATTTCGATTTCAGAAAAGCAAAAGCCCGCTCCTTTTAAAAGGAGCGGGCTTTCTTTCGTTAAACGTTAAGTTTACTGTGACGTTATTCTTTTATAAAACGTTCCACAAACTTCTTGCCTTCTTCGGCGTGTACTTCAATCATATACATTCCGCTTTGTAAGCTGGAAACATCAATTTTTGAAGTAAAATTACCTGAAAGCACTCGCTGACCAATCATATTGAATATTACAAAATTTGTTGGTTCTGCTTCGGAAATTTCAATATTTACAACCCCTCTATTAACAGGGTTTGGATATAAAGTAAATCCTGAAACTGAAGTGTTATTATTAATATCACCATTGCTTCCGTTAGGTCCAAAGCTTGCTGGGATTACTACGGTGTAATCTTCAACTTCGCCATAGGTAAACGACTCACACGCCGTTGGAACACCGTTGTATTTCATAGAAACACGCATTCTGGTTGCTCCAGCAGAAGCACCTGCAGGGATGTTAAACGATCCTGTAATTGGTGTTGCTGTGGTTGCAGCTCGGCTGTATGCCAATTCACCTGCATCAGTAAAGTCACCATCACGATTCCAGTCTACAAATACAGCATAGCCTTCAGAATATACAGTCCCAGTCCATCTTGGCGTAATTGTAATAGAATTACTACTGCTCAAGTTGGTTGAAAGGCTTGTAAAATCGCCATATCCACCTGCAGAAGCTCCCGACGCATTGTTAATGCTTCCTAGTTGCACACGTTGGATATACTCATCGCTCGTATTGTTTCCGTTAGAAGCACAGTATCCTGTTGGAGCAGGACCACCGCCACCGCCACCGGCAGTTACTGAAATACCATCAATAGCAACATCTGCTTGCCAGGTACTTCCTGTTACACGATTAAAACGTAGCTGTACTGTTCCACCAACATACGCATCTAAGCTTACACTGTTAGCGTTCCATTGGTTTCCTTTGTTTCCAGTTGCACTCCAGATGGATGTCCAAGAACTTCCGTCTGTACTAGCTTCCAACGCAAGGCTTCCCATATCGGTAGCACCATACATATGATAATTAAAGCTGAATGTTGCAGTAGTTTCAGCCGATAAATCTACACAAGGTGAATTTAAGATCGCACGCTTGTTAGGATATCCGGTTCCGTCACCTGAAGCTTCTACATACATATAGAAAGATCCTGGAGCACCCGTTGCTGGGCCTGTTCCCGTTGAAGGAGTTCCAGCAGAATCTCTGGTCCAATTGATATCGTCTGCAGTACTTTGCGTCCACGCTCCTATCGAGCTTTCAAAGCTTTCAGAATACCCAACAGACACCCCATTGGTACATCCGCCACCTCCGCCACCACCGGTAGTGGTTGCGTTTACAGTATTACTTAACGCTGAATTATTTCCTGCAGCATCAAATGCACGTACTTGGAAACTATAGGTTGTTGCAGCGATTAAACTAGTTATGTTAGCTGTATTTGTAGCTACTGTACCTAAAGCTGAACCATTCATAAATACCTCATATCCAGTAACGCCTACATTATCGTTAGAGGCATTCCAGTTTAACGTAAGTGATGTATTGGCAATATTAGAAGCCGCCAAACTTGTTGGTACCGTTGGTGCTTGTGTATCTGCCACGTTTCCACCTTCCATTTCAAAAGCGTCTAAAGCAATATCTGCTTGCCAAGTGCTTCCTGTTACACGATTAAATCGCATACGGAAGTTACTTTCACCGGCATACGTTCCTAGAGCTATACTTTCAGCATTCCATTGGTTGCCTTTATTGCCTGTTTGGTTCCAGATAGAACTCCAAGAAGCACCATCGTCTGTACTTACTTCAAGATCTATACTTCCCATATCTGCAGCGCCAAACATATGGTAGCTGAAGTTAAAAGTCGCATCGTTCTGAGCACTTAAATCGTAACAAGGAGAGTTTAAAATTGCTCTCTTGTTAGGGAAATTAGGATCTGAAGCTTCTACATACATATAAAAACTTCCTGCGGCACCCGTTGTAGGTCCTGTATTTGCTGAAGGTGTCCCAGCTGAATCTCTAGTCCAATCTAAATCGTCTTGAGTAGATTGTGACCAATTACCTAAGTTAGTTTCAAAACTTTCGGCAGCTGGATATGTAGAAACTGTTCCTGAACACGCTTCTGGTGTTGGAGGGCCTGTACAACCACTTACAAAAGATGTTGTTTGATCTGTATTGGTGTTTGTTCCACCATTGGTGTTTTCATTGGCATTCAAACCAACGCCTCTGGCAGCAAAAACATCCCAGATTAAACAGTTGTATTGTCCGCCGTATAAATCCTGATCTGCTTGTAAAATACCATCACGTCCTGAAACAAATCCAGGGTTGTTCGCTGTATTTTTTAAGCCTTCAACAACTAACGCCATGGCGATGTTGTTACCTCCAGTTCCATTATAGAAATCGGTATCAAAACCTTCCTGAGCGATTAACGCCCACGTCATATCCCAAAGCACCGTCGCCCAGGCATATCCTACACCGTGAGGTACCGCAAGACCATTAATATCTCCGTAGGTTGTTCCGTTAATAGAGGTGTTAGTTGAGTAAGGCGTTGGTCTAATTCCTCCACCATTAGTGTTTTCACCTAATGCAAAGTTACCAATACCACGCGCATCGCTTCCGCTATCGCCTGTTTTCATAGTAAGCATAAGACCGAAAAAGTCACTCCATCCTTCGCCCATTTGCTCAGATCCACCCAATGCGTTGGTTCCTGGACCTCCTACTAAACGTGTAGAGATTCCGTGACCATATTCGTGAGCGATAATTCCGTTGTCAAAATCACCATCGGTTTGTGGGTTGGTAGTAGTCCATAAAAACATTTGCATTCTTGGGTTAGATCCGTCTGGCGGCGTTCCAAAGTTTGCATTGTTCGTTCCACTACCATCTTGTGCATCTGCAGTTACGCTGTCGCTTCCTGCGCCACCTTTTCCGTAGTTGTTTTCTTGGAAATTACCAGAAGCTTCGTTAAAACCATATTGGTAGTAAACATCATGCATAATGTTGTTCCAGTAGAACAAGTTTGTAATTGCAGCATCCCGATACGTACTTGGTTGATTGTTAAAGTTAACAGGATAGTTAAAATCTAACCCGGCACCTCCGTTAGGAGAATATCCAGTACCGTTGTTTCCATTCGCATCTTCCATTGCCCAGCAATTGTTACCGCGTGTAATGGTATATTCGGCACCATTGGCGCCGTTGGTATCATGCCATCCAAAAGGAGAAGCATTCAAATCTTGAGGATCGTTCACCACGGTTCTTGCGCCGTCTAATGGACTTTCCTTTGGCATGGCGTATACATTGTAGCTTTCTCCTGCTAGCATATTTGCAGGTCCTTCCACAATAACTATATCTTCTAAAGATGTACTTGCTTTATCGTGGTTATGAGTTTCGTGAGCATCGCCCCAGTTACAAGAGATTACCCAGTCTTCAGTTCTAAGAATTTGACCGTTGGTAGCGTCAATATTTTCACTCCACCAGTGCTGGCCGTCTGTTTGGTAATAGCTTACGTTCCAAACTAAGCGAAGTTGCCCTTCATATAATTGAAACATAGACTGTACTTTAATAGGGGCTCCCGCCGCCGCATTGTCTTCAAAAACGTACACATCTTGTGCATTTTTTGTTCCGTTTAATGTGGGGCGTTTTAGGTTGTGAGCTTGAACCGTTTTCATAACAGCATCCTGTGCAGAAAGAGAAGCACTGGAAGTAGCTACTTTATTTTGGATATCGGTTATAAACTGATCGATTTTAAAAATAACCTTTCCATTTTTTACTGAAAATTTATACGACGCAAACTGAATAGGGATATTGTTGTAGAGTTGCTGTACGTATACGTGCTGAACTTCTGGATTTAGGGAAGGCACCACATCTGTGATTTTCCATTGGTTTAAATCTGCACCTTTAAAGTTGGATTCTCCTTTAAGGATGTTAAAATAGTTTTGCACAACCGCTTCTGGAGCGCTTTGTGAAAACGAAACTAGCCCTGTGGTTACGAGTGCTAGTGCAAAGAGATAAAATTTTCTCATAATGATAGTTTGAATTAATGGTTAATTAAAGTAGGTCTCTCATACGATTAAATACTGTATGGTAATGGGTCGTTTCTTGAATAGTTTGGAAGATTTCCGTCAGAAGAACTGAAATTGAATCATAAATTTTAACGTTTAAACAGCGTAAATACTCGATTAAGTCAACAATATCTTAATCCTAAGATATTTAAATATTCCTTTGTTTTACTATAATTAATTAGCAATAAATCAATTATAGTTGTTTAATTTTATACAAAGAGCAACAAATAAACTATTTATTTACGAATATCAAAATTTTATTCGATGAAATGCATTAAGTTTTTTTTAACAATAAGGCCCGTAACGTTAAAATCCTACAAAAACACTAGGGTGTGTATAATTTTTATACACTTTCGAGCATAAAATTGTACATTTAAATTTTTTGACTTTACGATTTATACTAAAAACGCCCTATATTAAATTGTATCTTTGAAAGATGTCCGAAAAAAGCCTGCTTCGTATAGAAAATCTCTCTATTTCCTTCGGAAGTAGAAAAGAGCAGGTGGAAGTTATTCACGATATCTCCTTTAAAATCAGCGCTAATGAAATCGTTGGAATTGTGGGAGAATCTGGTTCTGGGAAATCTGTGACCTCCTTGGCTCTTATGGGTTTATTGCCTAAAAAAACCTCGTTTGTTACGGGAACCATACAATTTCAGGAGCAACATATCATTAGGTTGAAGGAAAAAGAATTTCAAAAAATACGTGGAAATGAAATCTCCATGATTTTCCAAGAACCTATGAGTGCTTTAAATCCTTCTTTATCATGTGGGTTTCAAGTGGCTGAAATTTTAAAAAATCATACTTCTTTATCTTCTTCCGAAGTAAGGAAGGAAACCCTTCAGCTTTTTGAAAAAGTAAAGCTCCCTCGTCCCAACGAAATATATAGCAGCTATCCACACCAAATAAGCGGTGGGCAAATGCAACGCGTGATGATTGCCATGGCAATTGCCTGCAAACCCAAATTACTGATTGCAGACGAGCCTACAACCGCTTTAGACGTTACAGTACAAAAGGAGATTTTACTACTCCTTAAAGAATTACAGAAAGAAACAGGGATGAGTCTTATTTTTATCTCTCATGATTTAAGTTTGGTTTCAGAAATAGCAGATCGAGTATTAGTAATGTACAAAGGTGATTTGGTAGAAGAGGGAACGGTAACTCAAATATTCAAATTTCCGAAGGCAGACTATACCAAAGCACTTTTAGCGTCCAGGCCTACATTGGGTGAGCGCTTAGAGCAATTGCCTACGATTGCTTCTTTGGCAGACAATTCCTTTACAAAAGTAATAGTCACCCCAAGTCAACGCGCACAGCAACACAAAAAGATATATACCCAAGAACCCTTGCTTAAAATCACCAACGTATCTAAAGAATATTATAGCAATGGCGGTGTATTCTCTAAAAAAAGAACGGTGAAGGCGGTAGATGGTATAAGTTTTTCCGTTTTTGAAGGTGAGACGTTAGGTTTGGTAGGAGAATCTGGATGCGGAAAATCTACTCTTGGGAAAACAATTTTACAATTAGAAAAAGCGACTAAAGGACATATATTTTATAAAGGAAAAGATTTAACCCTACTTTCAAAATCTGAAATTCGACAACTTCGGAAAGAAATACAACTTATTTTTCAGGATCCATATTCATCTTTAAACCCACGTATACCCATTGGAGAAGCCCTTATGGAGCCTATGGCGGTGCACCGTATTGAAACGTCTGCAAGAAAGAGAAAAAAGCGTGTCTTAGAATTGCTAACGCGAGTGGGACTGGACGAAACGTATTTTTATAGATATCCACACGAGCTCTCAGGCGGACAACGCCAGCGCGTTGGGATTGCTCGCACTATAGCTTTGGAACCCAAACTGGTTATTTGTGATGAGTCTGTTTCGGCTTTGGATATTTCGGTGCAAGCACAAGTATTAAATTTGCTGAACGAACTTAAAGAAGATTTTGGCTTTACCTATATATTTATCTCCCACGATCTGGCAGTAGTAAAATTTATGGCAGACCAATTGTTAGTAATGAATCAAGGAAAAATAGAAGAATTAGGGGATGCAGACGAGATTTATGCAAATCCTACAAAGGAGTACACCAAGAAACTCATTGACGCTATTCCGAAAGGGATATAAAAAATCCCGTTCTAACCTCACAAAGAACGGGATCTATATTTGAATCTATGATAGATTCGGGGGTAATCACTCTGAAATGCTACCAAACGGTAGCTGAAATTTTTACATTAACAAAAAAACTTTTTTCGCTAAGTACATCATGCTTCTCAATAACTTGAAAGTACTTTTTACATTTTTAATAATAAATAACATAAGTAGGTTTTTTGGTTCATTAATTTTGGGACTGCTAATATGCGTCAAATATTAAATAAAGACGTTTAAATACATATATTTTCGATGAAATGCATATATTTTTAACATTACAGATAAATATATAGGCAATTTCCTACTTTTTTAACACAAAAAACCTCATCTATGGATGAGGTTTTACTGGTACTTTTTCGCAAATTTCTTATAAAATCATCTCTGGAACATTCGCCGGAATTATCATATCACCTTCAGTGGCCGTCTTTATTTCTTCTACCGAAACTCCAGGAGCGCGCTCCAACAAATGGAATTTTCCATCTCTAATTTCTAATACCGCTAGATTGGTAACAATTTTTTTTACGCAGTTCACACCTGTTAATGGAAGTGAACATTCTTTGAGCATTTTAGAGTCGCCTGCACGATTGGTATGCATCATGGCTACAATAATATTTTCGGCAGAAGCTACCAAATCCATAGCACCACCCATTCCTTTTACCATCTTACCCGGGATTTTCCAGTTAGCAATATCTCCATTTTGGGCTACTTCCATAGCACCTAGTATAGTTAGGTCTACGTGTTGCCCGCGAATCATAGAAAAACTAGTAGCCGAATCAAAAAACGAAGCTCCGGGCAATGCCGTAATAGTTTGTTTTCCTGCGTTGATCAAATCTGGATCTTCTTCCCCTTCAAAAGGGAAGGGGCCCATGCCCAAAATACCGTTTTCGCTCTGAAAATCTACTTCTATATCGTCACGCACAAAATTGGCCACTAACGTAGGGATTCCAATCCCAAGGTTTACGTAATATCCATTTTTTACTTCTTTGGCAATGCGTTGTGCGATTTGTTCTTTTGTTAAAGCCATAACTAATTTGAAGATTTAAAAGTATTTTATTCTCTGCATCTTTTGCGGTTTAAAGCTTCGCCGCGGAGGCATAAAAAATGCAAAGTGTATATTATTGTTTTTGTCTTACGGTACGTTGCTCAATACGCTTTTCATACTTCTCTCCTTGAAAAATGCGTTGCACGAAGATTCCAGGAATATGGACCTCATTAGGATCCAGGCTTCCTGCGGGTAGCAATTCTTCAACCTCGGCCACAGTTATTGTTGCGGCACCTGCCATATTTGGGTTAAAATTACGAGCGGTTCCTTTAAAAATAAGATTTCCTGCTTCGTCTCCTTTCCATGCTTTTACAAAAGCAAAATCGGCTTTAAAGGCATGTTCTAAAATATGCATTTTACCATTAAACTCTCTGCTTTCCTTCCCTTCAGCTACTTCGGTACCATAACCTGCTGGGGTATAAAATGCAGGAATACCGCTTTGAGCTGCTCTGGCACGTTGTGCGAGGGTACCCTGTGGGATTAATTCTACATCCAATTCTCCACTTAGCATTTGGCGCTCAAATTCAGCATTTTCGCCTACATAGGAAGAGATCATTTTCTTTATTTGTTTTTTCTGAAGTAACAATCCCAAGCCAAAATCATCAACACCAGCATTGTTTGAAATGCACGTCACATCATTTACATTTAAACGAACCAGTTCAGCAATGGCATTTTCTGGAATTCCACTAAGTCCAAATCCGCCAAGCATAAAGGTCATGCCATCTGCTACACCTTGGCAAGCTTCGGTTACGTTGGCTACTTTTTTATTAATCATATTATTTTCTTATTAAAAATCAAATTCATCTGGAATCTCATCACCATTGCCATTATTTTTATAGTCACTACAATTTGTTATAATAGAAAGGTTTTTCGGTCTTTTAAAACCGTCTGTTGAAATGTTTAGCTCTTCATTGGCATAACAACTTTTCATATACATACCCCATATTGGTAACGCCATGGTAGCTCCCTGCCCATAAGAAGTGCTTGCAAAATGAGTGGCACGATCTTCTCCACCAACCCAAACTCCAGTAACTAAATTGGGAACAATGCCCATAAACCAGCCGTCACTATTATTTTGTGACGTACCTGTTTTACCAGCAATTGGATTTGTTAAATTATAGGGGTACCCTGTAACTACATTATCGTATAGTTTTGAACTTCGCCCCGCTCCTCTTAATCGGGAACCCGAACCGGATTGTGTTACTCCTTCCATTAAACTTAACGTTACGTAAGCTGTTTCGTCACTCATCACATCTCTTGTCTCCGGTACATTTTGATATAGCACGGTTCCGTTTTTGTCTTCTATTCTAGTAATTAATGTTGGCTTTATATAAACTCCTTCGTTGGCAAACGTACTATACGCACCTACCATTTCGTATAAAGAAACATCTGCCGTACCTAATGCAATGGATGGAGCCTCGGGAATGTTCGAAATATCTACTCCCATTTTCTCTACTAAATCTATAACAGGTTTAGGCCCTACTCTATCAATAAGCCTGGCGGTAATGGTATTTACCGATTGTGCCAAAGCCTGTTTCAAATTCATCATAGCCCCGTAATCACCTCCTGCATTTTTTGGGGTCCAGGGTTTAAGCAATCCATATTTTCCAGCTTCAATAGTAAAAGGGGTGTTCGGTAACGTATCACAAGGCGACATATGCATTTGGTCTATCGCCGTAGCGTATACAAAAGGTTTAAAGGTAGAGCCAATCTGGCGCTTCCCTGTTTTTACCATATCGTATTTAAAGTTTTTATAGTCTGCTCCACCTACCCAGGCTTTTACTTCGCCCGTTGTTGGGTCCATAGACATCATTCCTGCTCGTAAAATACTTTTATAGTACCGTAGGGAATCCATTGGCGTCATGATGGTGTCCTTATACCGCTCCTCATTTTCCCAGGTAAAAATGCGCATCTTTGTTTTTTTCTTGAAACTGGCAATGATTTCTTTTTCAGACTTCCCTTGCTTTTGTAGTTCCCTCCAGCGATCGCTTCGGCGCATACCAGAGTTCATGATACTGGCTGTTTCTTCTTCATTGATATCTCGGAAGGGGGCTGTTTTATTTTTCTTATTTTGGATGTCGAATTCTTTTTGAAGATTTATCATATGCTTTATCACAGCGTCTTCGGCATATTCCTGCATTTTTGAATCTAAGGTTACAAACACCTTCATGCCATCACTATCAATATTGTAAAAGCTTCCATCAGGTTTCGGGTTTTCTTTAGCCCAATCTTTCATATACCCACGAACATATTCTCGGAAATACGTCGCTAAACCTTCATTATGATCCTGTGGTGTAAACTTTACATTCAGCGGAAGGGCTTGCAGCGAATCCTTTACTTGTTCAGTTATATAATCATACTTCGCCATTTGTGCAAGCACTACGTTTCTTCGATTTTTAACGCCTACTGGATTCCGCACTGGATTGTATAAAGACGAATTTTTGAACATTCCAACAAGCATGGCAGACTCTACAGTAGTGAGCTCGGAAGGAGGTTTATCAAAATAGATGTTTGCAGCACTTTCAATACCAATTGCCAAGTTCAAGAAATCGTAGGTATTAAAATACATGGTGATGATTTCATCTTTGGTGTACCTGCGTTCCAAACGAGTTGCAATCACCCATTCTTTAAATTTTTGTAGTATTCTTGAAAAAGTATTTTTAGACGCCTGTCCCACAAATAGCTGTCTTGCCACTTGCTGTGAAATAGTGCTTGCGCCCCCCTTACTACCTAAAGATGCTGCAGCCCTAAGGGTTCCCCTAACATCGATACCGCTATGATCATAAAAACGTATATCTTCGGTTGCAATAAGTGCATTTACCAAGTGGTCTGGCAACTCTTCAAACTGAACCGGTGTGCGATTGTCTTTAAAAAACTTTCCAATCACTACGCCATCTGTAGATACAATTTGCGTTGCCAGGTCCTTTTCCGGGTTTTCATATTCAGCGGGATCTGGTAATTTGCCAAAGACGCCCCACGAAGCCAATAAAAATACTAAGAATATAAAAAATATGCCACCGCCTAGAATGAACCATACGGTTTTAGCGTGCTTCTTGTTTGAAGCCTGTGTACTTTTCTTTGTTGTTTTTTTTGTAGTTGCCATACTTAAGGGGATTGTGTCACTTCTTCAATACTAATTCCTACATCGGTTATTCCTGATAATTGGCTAACGCCCTCTCTTTCGCCGTTATTGCGTACTGCCTGTGTTAGAATGATGTTATAGTTTCCATTTTCTGAAAATTGTATCTTTTCTCGTAACCATAATTTGTTTTCTTTTACACTGCCTATCCCTTCTCCCATCCATTTCCCATTGGGATGTGCCATCTTATATTCCAAAGTATCTGTAATTGTTTTCCCGTGTGGAAATTCAATAGCCGCAATAAGGAATATATTGTTAAATGGATAGTCATTGGTATTACGCAAATTGATAAAAACATTATAGTTTTTCAAAGAATCCAAGGTAGAAACTGTAAAAATCACCTCTTCCTGTTTATCCCATGTACCAGCAACAGATTGAGTTTCACTCCAAACTACATTGCTATCGCAGGCCGAGCAAAACACCAAAATAACTACTGCTACAAAAACATTACGCATTGTTCTTCGGTTTTGGTTTTGGTCTTCTTTTTTTGTTTTGTGTTGTTCCTGTTTTAGGAGCATTCCCTTGTTGTGTATTGCTGTCTTTGCTTTGGGGTTTCTTTTTGTTGCGATTGTTTTGATCTTTACTAGCTGTATTACTAGTGTCTTTGCTGGTATTTTTATTACGATTCCCGCTGCTTTTCTTTCTTCTGCTGTTTTTAGACGGCTTCGGTCTATCAAATCGTGTAAGACTATCTTGACCTACCACATCGCTGTATACTTTTTCGCTGGAAATTACAACGTCTTCGATATACTCTTCAAGACTTGCTACGGTATTCCCTTTTTTGTTAATGGCAATGATTTCGTTTACTTTTTCAACTTTTAAGGTATGCCAATTCATTCCGTCTTTTTCATAAACGAACCACATAAGTCCTTTAAAAATATCCGTTTTTTGGCAATAGGCATTTCCTTTATCGGTTTTCAGTTTTATGTCGCTTTTCGGAAAAATCTCTAAGGCTTCCAGATACATATCCAGTTCATAATTGAGGCAACATTTCAGCTTTCCACATTGCCCTGCCAATTTTTGCGGATTTAAACTCAGTTGTTGATATCTAGCAGCCGATGTGTTTACAGACCTAAAATCTGTTAACCACGTAGAACAACACAACTCACGTCCACAAGAACCAATGCCACCTAACCGTGCTGCTTCTTGCCGTAGCCCCACCTGCTTCATCTCAATACGGGTGTTGAACGTACGTGCAAATTCTTTAATTAATTGACGGAAATCTACCCGTTCTTCTGCCGTATAATAGAAAATAGCTTTAGAACCATCCCCTTGAAATTCAATATCGCTCAATTTCATCTGTAGACCAAGTCTAATAGCAATTTCGCGTGATCTTTTCTGAATATCGGCTTCACGATCTCTACATTCTTGCCAAATGTCGATATCTTTCTGAGTGGCTTTTCGGTATATTTTTGGGAGTGCAGGAATGTCTATGGTTTCCTTTTTCTTCTTCATTTGAACGCGCACCAATTCGCCAGTGAGCGTTACCATCCCAATATCATGGCCTGGAGAGGCTTCGGTTGCCACGGTATCTCCAATAGAAAGGGAGAGTTTATCTGGATTTTGGTAAAAGTGTTTGCGCCCGTTCTTAAAACGAACCTCAACCGCGTTAAACGGTTCCTGATTGCCAGGAAGCGACATATTTGAAAGCCAATCGAACACCGTTAATTTGTTACAGCCATCGGTGCCGCAAGTACCATTGTTCTTGCAACCCTTTGGCTGTCCGTTGGCGCCTGTGGCACAGCTGGTACAGCCCATAATTAGTATATATATAGTGGAGGTGATTGAAAAACCGTTCAAGCATTACTAATAGTGCAGTTTCATTAGGTTTCGACTGCGCTCAACCAGACATCGTTCTTCGGTTTATTCAATAAAACCCCTCGAAAATTAAACAAACGTTTTAATAGGTAAAGATACCAAATATATTGACGATGTACGATTGACACTATACGATTTGTTGAAATTGGAAAAACGAAATTGGAAATCGGACGAAAGAGAAGTACGAGGCGCGAACGACGAATAGGGAATTGGGGAAAATAAAAAACTCACCACTCAAAGCGAAGCGCTCTCACCACTCACCACTACAAGCGAAGCGTCCTACCCGCTACCAACTACACACTATTTCTTATACTTCAGCTTCTCGCTACGCCCTTTTTTGAATATCTTATTACTGTTATGAGTACCACTGCGGAGTTTTTTTTGTTCTTCGTAGGGCAATTGGATTATATTTTGACACTCCGTAGAGCAACAATGCTGCATGGCTTCCGCACAATTTTTACATTGAATAAATAAAAGGTGACACGCTTCATTAGCACAATTTTCGTGAGTATCGCAAGGGGTTCCACATTGATGGCAATGAGAAATCACATCTTCTGAAATGCGTTCTCCACGACGATGATCGAATACAAAGTTTTTGCCCAAAAATTTATTTTCTAACCCATTCATTGAAACTTGACGCGCATATTCAATAATACCACCTTCCAGCTGAAATACATTTTTAAAACCCTTGTGTTTATAATATGCACTTGCTTTTTCACAACGGATACCACCCGTACAGTACATGACCAATTTTTTATGTTCTTTGTGGTCTTTTAAATTTTCTTCAATAATATCCAGACTATCCCGAAACGTATCTACATCTGGTGTGATGGCGCCTTTAAAGTGGCCTATTTCGCTTTCGTAATGGTTCCGCATATCTACCAAAACAGTATCCGGATCTTCTAGGAGTTGGTTGAAACCTTCGGCATCTACGTGAATTCCTTTGTTGGTAACATCGAAAGTGGCATCGTTTAAACCGTCGGCTACAATTTTATCACGCACTTTTACTTTCAGCTTTAAAAACGATTTTAGGTCGTGCTCAATGGCTATGTTTAGACGGACGTTTTCTAAGAAATAGATTCCGTCGAGGAAGTTTTTAAAAGCTTCAAAGTTTTTCGCAGGTACCGAAAGTTGTGCGTTAATACCTTCGTGTGCTACATAAATACGGCCCAGAACCGCCAAGGCATCCCAAGCGATAAACAAATGGTTTCTAAAAAGTTCGGGGTTGCCTAGTTTGGCATATTGATAAAAAGAAAGGGTTAAACGTTCTTCGCCGGCTTCTTCCAGCATGGTGGCCCTTTCTATCGCACTCATTTTATTGTACAGTTGCATGCTATACTAATTTTAGGGTGTTAAAGAATTGTTTTGAAGCGTCAAAATTACGGCTTTCCTTAGTGTTAACAAAAAATTTAATTCCGCCAAGCTTCTGGTTGTTGTAAACACAAAGAAATAGTATTTTTACTGTTTAGACTCCCCAATAAATAATCACAACATGAGCACAGATAAAGAAAAAGAAGCAAAATTAAAAGCACTCAAGCTTACCCTTGACAAAATGGACAAGACCTACGGAAAAGGTGCTGTTATGAAAATGGGCGATCGCGCCGTACAAGAAGTAGAAGTAATCTCAACGGGGTCTTTAGGATTGGACGTAGCCCTAGGGGTTGGCGGGTATCCTCGAGGTAGAGTTATTGAAATATATGGACCGGAATCTTCAGGTAAAACCACATTAACCCTACACGCCATTGCTGAAGCACAGAAAAAAGGAGGTATCGCAGCTTTTATAGATGCGGAGCACGCTTTTGATCGCTATTATGCTGAAAAATTAGGTGTAGATATTGAAAATCTTATTATTTCCCAACCAGACAATGGAGAACAAGCACTGGAGATTACAGATAATTTAATACGCAGTGGTGCCATAGATATTATTGTAATTGACTCTGTAGCCGCCTTGACGCCAAAAAGTGAAATCGAGGGCGAAATGGGTGATAGCAAGATGGGACTACACGCCAGATTGATGTCGCAAGCGCTTAGAAAATTAACGGGATCAATCAGTAAGACCAACTGTACCGTTATTTTTATTAACCAATTGCGTGAAAAGATTGGCGTAATGTTTGGAAATCCTGAAACCACTACAGGTGGTAACGCCTTGAAGTTTTACTGTTCGGTGCGTTTGGACATACGACGTTCTACACAAATTAAAGATAGCAATAGTGCCGTATTAGGAAACAAGACCCGAGTAAAAGTGGTGAAAAATAAAGTAGCACCACCCTTTAAAACAGCCGAGTTTGATATTATGTACGGTAAAGGAATCTCTAAAGTAGGAGAGATTATTGATCTTGGTGTAGATTTCGAAATCATTAAAAAAGCAGGCTCTTGGTTTAGTTATGACGAAACCAAACTAGGACAAGGAAGAGATGCTGTAAAAGCACTTCTTTTGGACAATCCAGAGTTGATGGATGAACTAGAAATAAAAATAAAAGACTCTATTGCCGCGTTAAACGAATAATTTATAACTTTTTAACGCAACCCTACCTGTTTCAGGGTATCTACGCAATGTAGAAGCCTGAAAACAGCTGTGTTGTCCTAACCAAAACAACCACTAACCATAGCAACTACGTTTGACATTAGACGAGCTCATACAAAAATGTAAGCAGCAAGATGTAAAAGCGCAAGGTGCATTGTACCAACAATACTCCGGAGTTTTATTTTCCATCTGTTTGCGGTATTCGCCCAATCATACAGAGGCCGAAGACAATCTGCAAGATGCATTTATAACCATTTTTGCTAAAGTTGGGCAGTTTAAAGACAAAGGCTCTTTTGAAGGCTGGATGAAACGCATCACAGTAAACACGGTGCTCCAAAAATATAGAAAGCAAAAAGTTTTCAATATTAAAGAAGAAGCCAATATAGAGCAGCCCGAAGATGAAGATGTAGTGATTGAAAGTGAAGTGCCTTTAAAATATCTGTTGCAGATAATCCAAGAATTACCAGATAGGTATCGATTGGTGTTTTCCATGTATGTTTTGGATGGGTATCAACATAAAGAGATAGCAGAAATGTTAGGAATTAGTGATGGTACGTCTAAGTCTAATCTAGCACGTGCGAGAGGAATATTAAAAAAGAAAGTAGAACAGTATAAAGACAGCCAATGAGTGTAATTACTAATTAACTAGTTTACGAAGTAACCAATACATAAGTCATTCCCCCATAATGGACTTACAATGAAAGAAAAAAAACACATAGACCAACTCTTCAAAGAGCAGTTTCAAGATTTTGAAGCTACTCCTTCTCCTCTTGTTTGGGACCGTATAGAGGCCCAACTACAAGAGAAGAAAAAAGAACGCCGTGTGATTCCGCTTTGGTGGCGTGTGGCAGGTGTGGCGGCACTCATCGCTTTATTACTTGCCGTTGGACTTTCGCTTTTCAATACTACCACTTCGCCTTCCAATGAAATTGTAACTGAAGATTTAAATATTAAAGACAATACAAATACTACTGAAGCTGCTCAGGAAGAAAACAAAATAGATGCCAATGAAACTATTACTAATGAAGCCCAGGTAGCTTCAGAAGAAAATGAAATAAATACTGCTGAAGATAACAGCAACCAAACCAACAAGTTAAAAACTGAAACTATTTCAGATAAAAAATCTAACAAAGAGTACAACAAGCCAAAGAATGCTTCAACTACCTATAACACGACTAGTGAAGGCGTAGCAACCTCAAACAAACCTAAAAATGCTACTCAAAAATCCTCTGAAACTACCCAAAACCCCTTGGTGAAGGACCCCAATACGGTAGTTTCAGGCAATGAGGCTGTTGCTAAAACTGAAAAAAATACAGATTATTTAATTCCTCCCGAAAAGAATAGTATAAACCCTACTAAAGAATTAGATAGCAATACTGCAGTTACCGAAACTTCAGAAAATAAAGTTCCCGAAGAAAGCAAAAAATCTATTTTCGATGCTATTGAAGAAAACAAAAATTTAGAAGATGCGGTTGCAGTAAAAGAGGGTCCTTCAAATCGCTGGGCAGTTTCTCCTAACGTAGGCCCTGTATATTATAGTTCCTTATCTGGCGGCTCTTCTATAGACCCTATGTTTTCGGATAACTCACAAAGCGGAAATGTTAATTTAAGTTATGGCGTTGCTGTAGATTACAACATCAATAAAAAATTAAGTATTCGCTCTGGTGTTAGTAATGTAAATCTAAGTTATGCAACGGGAGATGTACAGGTAGCTACCGCGCCAGTTGCTTTTGCTTTAAAAAATGTAGCATATAGCACTAACAGAAGCATTATTACTACAGTTGTAGACAAAGGCTCTATACCCCCTACACTGGGCAACAACGGACTTGACAATATAGTTCCCAAATCTACTGGTGGCAATGCAGAAATTAGCCAGCAATTACAATATTACGAAGTACCCCTCGAATTAAAATATGCCATAGTTAATAAAAAATTTGGCGTCAATATAATTGGAGGTATGAGTACTTTATTTTTAGGAAACAACGACATAGTAGTAAACGACGGAGAATTTAGAACCGTTCTAGGAGAAGCAAATAACTTGAATTCAATAAGTTTTACTTCGAACATTGGGCTTGGCTTTAATTACCAACTAAGCAAAAAATTTAGGTTTAATATTGAACCAATGTTCAAGTATCAACTCAATCCCTATACAGACAGCAATGTAGACTTTAAACCCTACTATTTAGGTGTGTATAGTGGATTGAGTTTTAAATTTTAGATATGCCCCGCTACATACTTTTTATTTTTGAGTCAGGTGGGTTTGTTTTATTTAGTTAAGTTGAACACCTGAAAACCAAAGTAGAAAAACCGTCTCCCGCCATAGAGATGGTTTTTTTATAGAACTTATTTTAACTTTTGTGACTTGATGAAGGTATTTGTACTTTGTATAGCTACAACTACGGAAAAGAATAATTGAAATTAGAGTGTAAAATATTTAATTAGTACGTTTAAAGAACTTCAGAATTAGTTCATCGTAGGGTTTTCTAATTCATCCAGCATTACTGCACGCACTTGCGCATTTATCTTACGCTTATCTTCTAACCCAAGCCCATCGGTTGGAATACTTTTTTGCGCCTTTACGCGCATTTTACCTGGACTTCCGCTTAAAAACGTGTACGAGAAACGTTTTTTATTATCGTGAAATATCATAGGCGCAATGGGAATGTGGTGTTCTATTGCTAATCGAAAGGCTCCGTCTTTAAAAGTATCCAGCAATATGTTTTCATTTTCTGGGACACCACCTTCTGGGAAAATACAAACGCTTAAACCCTGATTTAATTTATTTTGTGCTCTGGCGAACACATCTCTTCTACTTCTTGGGTTTTTTCTATCCACCAGAATACACGTACGCTTATAAAAGAAACCAAAAAGAGGAATTTTCGCCAGCTCAGCTTTGCCTACAAATACAAAAGGATTTTTAGTAGCATACAACATCAACATAACATCGGTCATGGAGGTATGGTTAGCCACAAACATATAACTCTGCCCTTTTTTATACTCTTCTTCTCTTTTGATAATAGGATAAAAACCCATCCCAAATAAAATAATAGTAGCCCAAATACGTGCTAATCGAAAGTAAAATGGATACCATTCCTCTCGAAGGATACTTATAAGCAAAAAGGGAAACATAATCACAATGGGCAATCCCAAGAGAATATAAAACCAAATGCGGTATAAGAAGCGTAGTATGTTTTTGAGTAATTTCATTAAGCACCAAAAATAGCGAATACTGTGCTACCAAAAGTCTAAAAAAAGTAACTTTGTGCTCTAGTATAAATTCAATTAAAAATAACCCGTCACAATTTATATTGAGCGGAGTAGAACTATGGCACGAATACTTACAGGAATACAAAGCACGGGAACACCACATTTAGGAAACATATTAGGTGCTCTTTTACCAGCCATTGAAATGGCAAACAACCCTAATAATGAGTCATTCCTTTTTATTGCAGATATGCACTCTTTAACCCAAATTAAAGATGCGGAAATCTTACGCAACAATACCTACAGTACCGCAGCTGTGTGGTTGGCTTTTGGTCTAGAGGTTACTAAAACCGTATTTTACCGTCAAAGTGATATTCCACAAGTAACCGAACTGTCATGGTACTTAAGCTGTTTCTTCCCCTATCAAAGGCTAACACTAGCACATGGCTTTAAGGACAAAGCAAATCGCTTAGAAGATGTTAATGCTGGTCTATTTACCTACCCAATGCTCATGGCTGCAGATATTTTATTGTACGATGCTGAGATTGTGCCCGTAGGGAAAGACCAACTGCAGCATATAGAAATGACGCGTGACGTCGCTTCGCGTTTTCACGCACAATTAGGCGAAACTTTTGTCATGCCAGATGCCAAAATTCAAGAAAACACCAAACTCATTCCTGGGACAGATGGTGCTAAAATGAGTAAGAGTAAAAACAATATTATAAATATCTTCTTACCAGAAAAGAAACTACGGAAACAAATTATGAGTATAGAAACCGATAGTACACCAATGGAAGATCCTAAAGAAACAGAAACCTGTAATGTATTCGCGATTTACAAACTCTTAGCTTCTGAAGCTGAAATTGCCCAAATGAAAAAGAATTACGAAGGAGGAAACTACGGTTATGGTCACGCAAAGCAGGCATTATACGAATTAATACTCAATACTTTTGAAACGCCTCGGGAGCGATACAACCATTATATGAACCACCTTCCTGAAATTGATAATGCCTTACAAATTGGAGCTAAAAAAGCAACAACTGTCGCTACCGAAGTATTACAACGCGTGCGTGCTAAAGTGGGATACTAAATAGCCTCAAACAATTTCCCGGGCAAAGGCCTAACAACCCCTTTTAGTTCTAAATTCAATAAGAGTGTAGCCACTTTAAAGGTGGGAAAAGAACACTCCAAAGCTATGGTGTCTAGCAATTCTTTTTGTTTGCCCTGAAGAAAGGTGAGCACTTTGTGTTCTTCTTCAGTTAGCTCCACGAACAATTGTTTTTGTAGTGGTTTTTTATTTGTTTCCTGTAGCTCCCAACCTAGCATATAAATCAGATCCACCGCATTATTTAACAAATGTGCTTGATTCGATTTTATAAGGTTGTTGCACCCTTGGCTTTGCGAATCTGTCGCTCTTCCGGGCACGGCAAAAACATCACGATTATAGCTATTTGCAATGTCTGCTGTGACAAGGCTCCCGCCTTTTTCGGCAGATTCTATGACGATGGTGGCCTCGCTAAGACCGGCAATAATTCTGTTTCGTTTTAAGAAATTATTTCTATCGAAAGGATCATCACTCCAAAATTCAGTAATAAAGCCACCGTTTTTTTCTAGTTTGGCCACATATTTTTTATGGCTTTTAGGATACATCTGGTTTAATCCGTGCGCCAAACATGCTATCGTTTGCAATCCATTATCCATGGCTGCTTTGTGTGCCGTAATATCTACGCCATAAGCAAATCCTGAAACAATAATTGGGTTTAACGGCGCTAACGTTTCAATAAGCTGCTGGCAAAAAGAAGTACCATACGTAGTCACTTTTCTCGTACCAACAATGCTTATTATTTTTCGGTTTTTCAGGTCGATAGTACCGCTTTCAAAAAAAAGGATGGGACCGTCAAGACAGTGTTTCAGTTTTTCGGGATATGTTGCATCGAGGAAATAACGGTATCCTATATTGTTTTGCTGAATGAACTGAAGTTCGGTTTCGGCTGCTGGGAGTTGCTCCTTTAAAGAAAGCGCTTTCAGTCTTAAATTTCCTATTCCGTCTATTTTAAGAAGCCTATGTTTTTTCTCGCTGAAGATCCCTTCGGCAGAACCAACGGCTCGTAATAATTTTTTGGCAGAGGTATCTCCTAAATTTTTTACACGTTGTAACGCCAGCGTGTAAAGCAATTCTGTTTCTGAAAGCATTGTTTTAAAATTGCAGGGGAGCCATTAAAAATACAAATTTTTATGTTGTTGATAAATTAGAACGCTTTCAGTTGAATAAAGCTGAAAAAAAATCTATGTTTGTTTATATGCAATTGGCTACCTACATAAGCGACCTTTTATACCGCTACGAGTGTGTGATTATTCCTGGTTTTGGTGCGTTTTTAACGCAGTACCAATCTGCCAAGATAGACGTAAACACCCATACATTTACCCCTCCTGGTAAGGCAGTTATGTTTAACCGCCAGCTACAAACCAATGACGGTATTTTAGCAAATTATGTAGCTAATGTAGAAAACTGTAGTTACACCTTAGCCCTTCAAAAAATTCGAAATTTTACTGGAGAACTTTCGCTTCAATTAAGCGAAGGGAACACAGTAAGGTTGGAAAACGTAGGCGATTTTCATTTAAATGAAGAACGCGCGGTACAATTTCAACCTTCAGAAAACGGAAATTTTAGCACCGCCGCATTTGGTTTAGGATCCTTTACAACACAAGAAATTAGTAGAGAAGTCTACAGGAAAGAAGTGAAAGCTTTGGAAGAAAAAGCGCCCATTCACTTTACTCCTGAAAGAAGGACGGCTCCAGCATATTTAAAATATGCTGCCATTGGCTTACTGGCAATTACATTGGCGGGTTTTGGCGGGATGAAATTTTACGAAGGCCAGGTACAAGACCACAATTTTGCTGAAAAGCAGAAAGCAGAAAGCTTAGTAGAATCGCAAATCCAAGAAGCAACTTTTGTGTTTGATAATCCGTTGCCTGCGGTTCGAATTAACGTTCCTAAAGAACAAGGTAAATACCATATCGTAGCAGGTGCGTATCGTATTGAAGCCAACGCCCAAAAGAAAATTGACCAATTGGTTGCCAAAGGATTTACTCCTAAAGCTATTGGCGTAAATAGGTATGGCTTACATCAGGTAATTTACAGCAGCCACGAAGATAGGCTAGAAGCCCTGCGAGCCCTTAGAACCATTAAAACTACCGAGAGTAAAGACGCCTGGTTGTTGGTTAAAGAGTTAGACAAGTAGTTTTCACAATGTATTCCCCTACTTAATATTTCTTAAAAAATAGTCCCCCCTTTGGGTATTCACTACCTTTGCAAAAAATTTTGTAATGGAACCGAAGTCCCCTAAAGAATCCCGTACCGTAATAACAGATTTGGTGCTCCCAGGAGAAACCAACCCCATTGGTAATATGTTTGGTGGCGAGCTATTGGCACGTATGGACAGAGCTGCGAGTATTGCAGCGCGTAGACATAGCCGTAGAATTGTTGTAACAGCCTCTGTAAATCATGTAGCTTTCAATAAAATGATTCCTTCAGGAAGTGTGGTGACCGTAGAAGCACAAGTTTCAAGATCTTTTAATAGCTCTATGGAGGTGTATATGGATGTGTGGATTGAAGATCGTGAAAATGGTATGAAAAGTCTCTCGAACGAAGGGATTTATACCTTTGTTGCTGTAGACGAAACGGGCAATCCAGTTCCTGTTCCCGCAATTATTCCTGACACAAAACTTGAAAAAGAACGCTATGCTGCTGCCTTAAGAAGAAGACAACTTAGCTTAGTTTTAGCCGGAAAATTAAAACCAGCAGATGCAACCGAGTTAAAAGCGTTGTTTGCTGAAAATTGAGACAACGATTACATTTTATAAATCCAATCGGATGGGTTTAACCATTTATTATTTCGGTTAACGACAAATTTTAAGATAGTCTTTCCAGAAGCTGGGTTTTCATAAATAGAGCCTAATTCTTGTTTTGTGCTTACTTTGTCTCCTTTTTTTACCAAGAGGTTTGTTAAGTTGCTATATACCGAAATATAATCACCGTGTTGTATCATAACTGTTCGCTTGGGACCAGTTTGCTGAAATATACTAAGCACCGTTCCTTCAAATACGGCTCTGGCTTTTGCTCCACCGTCGGTTACAATTTCTACGCCACTATTAAATACCTCTACATTCGGAAATTGCGGGTGCCTATGCTTTCCATAACTACTTATTACTACGCCTCCTTTGGTAATAGGCCATGGTAATTTCCCTTTATTGGAGGTGAAATTAGCTGCTAGTGCAGTTGCTTCAGCATTCATGGCAAAACTTGAGGATACTTTACTCACTGTATTTCCTGTAGGATTATCTTTTGCTGCTGCTTTGTTGGAAGCGGCGATGGCTTCGGCAATAATTTTTTCTATCGCCCGATCTATCGCGTCTGCAGCTTTTTGTTTGGAACGAATCTGGCCGGTAAAGGTGCCTTCATCTTTTTTGAGAGATGCTATTAATTCTTGCTGATTCCCACGTTCTTTAGTTAGCTGGATTTTAGTCCGTTTATTAGCATCAATTAATTTATTTTTCGTTTCTTTTTGAGATAATAAATCGGTGTTCAAAATTTTGAGCAACGCTGTCTTTTCCTTGATAGATTCTCCTTGTTGTTTTCTGTATTTGGTGTATTGTTTCATGTATTGCAAGCGTTTGTAAGCTTGCAGGAAGTTTTCCGAAGACAACAGAAACATCACTCTACTTTGTTCAGACTTGCTTTTGTACGATTTTTTAATCATCGCGGCGTAATCTTCCTTCAGTTCGGTGAGTTCGGTACGCAAGTTGTCTATTTTGCTGAGGTTGTCGTTTATTTCGCGCGTTAGTAAATTGGCTTGGCGATTGGTAATTTTTATAAGATTTTCGGTAGAAGTGATACGCTGATCTAGATCTTCTACCTGGGTAAGGACAGATTTCTTTTCGCCTCTGGTTTTAAAAAGAAGAGAATTTATTTGTTGGATTTCCTTCAGCAAAGATTGCCTTTGTTCTTCTAGTTCTTGTTGCTTTTTGGATTGCGAAAATCCTTCAGCAGTTAACAGGAAGAAACAAAACAGGGCCAATAAAAAGGGCATTTTTTTGTGCATTACAATTTCATTTCAGAATAACCGTCTGGAATATCAAACGGAAAATTGATAGAAACATTGGGTTCTATCTTTCGGTATGTTAAATCTATTTTGGTGGTACTGTCTTTTTCTGATGCCGTCACGTGTATTTCTGAAGGATATAAACCCCCTTCAATAGTTTGGTAATCATCATACCGAATGGTTAAAATCCTCCCTTCAGAGGGCTGTGAAAGCGTTTCTGAAGCAATTTTGAAATTCCCGGAGAGCAATACCAAGGAATGAATAAAATTGAACGGCTGCGTCTTGGGTTGTAATTTGTAGTTGTCTGCAACAATTTCTGAAGTATATTGGCCATTTTCAATAGGAAAAATACTTTGTCCTAATAAAATGGCTTGTGCTTTTTTGAAATCAATTTCGGTTCCCAACCACTCACTCAATAAGCTGAAATCACCGTCAAAATAAGTTCCTCCTACAGTTTCGTAGTAACTCACACGGTCTGGAGTAATCTTGGCTTTGGCGAGGGTAATGCCTATGAGAGAAGCTTTCATCCAGATTACCTTATCCTTTTCCATGCGTAAGCTTACGGTAATGCTCTGTTGTTTTTTTTCGTCTTCGTACACCACATAAATTCTTGCAGCCAGTGTATTAAAGTCTGGTGATGCATCATAGTGAGACTTTACAATGTTTTTAACAGCAAGATCTTCGGCACTACCCGTTACAGTTTTGGTTCCTTTACAGGAAATTAATACCAGGGTGAAGAGTGCTAGTAGCAGTGGTTTGTTCATATTAGTTATCTAGCTTGATTTGGGCCGCTTTTAATTTAAAAGAGGCCGCTTTATTTGTATCTCCTTTGGCTTCATAGGCGGTACGCAATTGATCGTAAAAATCGCGCTCTACCCGCGGATCGTCTAACAGGAAATCAAGCCCTGTTTCTAAACTTTCAATCGCAGTATCTGATTTTCCCAAACGGTTATTCGCGACTCCATTCAGCAAGTAAAAGAATGCTTGTGCAGGAAACGTGCCTAGAGCTTCTTCGCTCAAATTGGCTGCCTCGGTATTCTTCTGAAGGTCTATTTGTAATAATAATGTGTTTTTAAGCAAACTGTAATTATCATCGTCCAGTTTTATTCCTTTTTCGTAAAATGTAAGGGCGACTTCTTTCTTTCCTTTGGAAACGTAATAGGTGCCAAGGGTTTCATACACTTCGCCAGAACCATCATTGTTGAAGGATGCCACCACTTTATCTACATGGGCTTCATACGCTGGATTTTCGTTCACAAAACCAATAAAATCTGCCAGGACTTTGTATTTGCTCTCCTTTTCAATTTTGGACGAATTAAACACAATGTCCATAGATTTGAAAGCTTCTTCGTTCTGTCCATCATCCAGATAGAATTTATACAATGCTAAATGCACCAACTCACTTTCGGGCTGATTTTTTAATAACTCTTTTGCCGTTTCGAAAGCTTTTTCGGTAGTGCCTTCTTCGCTGTATAGAAAGATTAAGTTTAAGTAATCCTGCTCATTCTCCGGGTTCTCGTCTATCTTATCCTGAAGGTTGGTGATAGCTCCTTCGCTATTGCCTGTAACTTTGTAAATATTACGCCTCAAGGCATTCCGGTACGCACTTTCCCCCCAGGACTCATCCAACTCATCTAGTAGCTCCAAAGCCTTGTCGTATTGTTTGGTACGACCGTATAAGTTCACTAAATCTTCTTTATAATCTTCGTCTTTTTTAATTAGTTTTTGAACTAATGGAATTGCCTTTTCATATTCACTGGTTTCGTAGTACACATCGTATAAAGCTTCTTGAACATCCATATTTCCCGACTGGGTTGTTAGAACAGCATTAAAACTAGCTTCTGCTTCGTCATAGCGTTTTAGTTCGGCAAGATTTTTTCCTTTTTCAAAATTAACGACAGCAATGTTTTTGGAATCTCCGTTAGCGGCTCTTTCAGCAAGAGTAAGTGCATCCAGCGCTAGCTCGAAGTTTTCGATTCCTTTTTGTTTTAACGCTTCAAAGAAGTTCTCCTGAAACGCATCGGTCACTGTACCCAAATCTTCGTTCACTGTGGCACTGTCCTGGTCTGGCACTTCATCTTGGGCATAAGTGATTGAAGCGGAAAGGAGGATTCCCCAGAGAAGTGATAAAAAATATAGTTGTTTTAGTTTCATTGTCCCTAGTCCTTCACTGAACTTTTGTGCTCCGCCGCGGCGGATTCAAAAGATTTGACTCTCCTGGAGGGAGAGTATTAATTAAACTGTATTATTTTAATTGCGAATAATCTCCGATACTCACGTTGGTAAAATTACCGTCAAATGTAGCGTGATTACCTATCATTGCGCTGTCTAAGGTAGCATTTTTAATCACTGAGTGCGTTTGGATTATACTATTTTTAACGGTGCTACCCTCAATAAGTGTGCCTTGCCCTACTGAAACATACGGGCCTACGGTGCTATTTTTAAGCACCACACCTTCAGCAATGAAGCAAGGCTCTATAATAGTTGCGTTTTCCTTGGTGATGTTTGCTGAAATTAAAGGTTCCTTGGCTTCGGATAAGAAACCCAACATTCGCTGATTGGTTTCTACAGTAACTTCTTTATTTCCGCAGTCCATCCATTCGCTTACGGCACCTGTTTTAAAGACTTTACCGGCAGCCATCATACGCTTGATACCGTCATTAATCTGGTATTCGCCTCCATTAATGATGTTGTTATCTAAAACATATTGTAATTCCTTTTTAAGCACGCTTACATCCTTAAAATAGTAAATTCCAATCACGGCTTGATCGCTTACAAAGGTTTCTGGCTTTTCAACCAGCTCGATGATTTCATTTTTCTCATTTAAATTTACCACGCCGTATGCTTCTGGATTTTTCACTTTCTTGGTCCAGATGACGGCATCTGCTTCTTTGTCCAAATCGAAATCGGCTCTAATCAACGTATCTGCATACGCAATCACGGCGGGTCCGCTTAAGGATGGTTCTGCACACATAATGGCATGGCCTGTTCCTTTTGGGTCTAATTGGCGATAAATACTTGGTTTTGCGCCTAGTTCTCTTGCCAGTTCTTTTAAGCTTTCTACTACATCTTCGCCAAAGAACGCAGGATCGCCCAGAATAAAGGCGATTTCTTCTATGTCTTCATTCAAAACGCCAGCGATATCTGCTACCAAACGGTGCACGATGGGTTTGCCTGCTACAGGAATAAGCGGTTTTGGAACGGTTAAGGTATGTGGGCGAAGGCGACTTCCGCGGCCTGCCATTGGAACAATGATCTTCATATTTCGACTCCGCTCAATATGCGGCATTTTTGTTATAAATTATTTACTTAACTCCTGTACTTCCAAAACCACCTGCACCACGATCTGTTTCGGAAAGTATTGAAACTTCTTCAAATATTGCCCGTTCATGTTTGGCAATGACTAACTGAGCGATACGTTCTCCATTTTCAATGGTAAAATCTTCATTAGAAAGGTTCACCAAGATAACGCCAATTTCGCCACGATAGTCTGCATCTATGGTTCCTGGGCTGTTTAAAACTGTGATTCCTTTTTTGGCTGCCAGACCGCTCCTTGGGCGTACTTGTGCTTCAAAACCAATGGGCAGTTCAATAAAAAGACCTGTTTTTACGATGGCGCGTTGCAACGGTTTTAAAGTTGATGGCTCCGTTACGTTGGCGCGTATGTCCATTCCTGCGCTAGCGATGGTTTCGTAGCTTGGAAGTGGGTGATTGGATTTGTTTATTATTTTTATGGATGTCATTGCTGTTTTTTGCTCCTCGGCTCCGTTCGGACACCAATGTTTGGTTCCCGATCGGAGTCGAGGGATTATTTAAATTTACATTACTTTAGATGCCAAATAGCGTTGCACTGCATACACATCTATACTTTTATTAAATTTCTTACTTACGGTAGGCAAGTTCTCACTGGAAATCCAAATTTTTAATTCTGCGTCTAGGTCAAAGGTTCCTGCTGTTTCCAATGAAAATCGAGAAACATTTTTATAGGGCATAGATTTTACTTCTTGTTTACTTCCTGTAAGACCCTGCACATCTATTAAAATAAGACGTTTATTTGTAAACATAAATACATCTCGCAGCAATTTGAAGCCTAATTCAATTTGTTCACCTTCAATGAGTAGACGCCCATACTTCTCATTTAATTTTTCTGAAGACACCTCGCTGGCGTTTCCCAATAATTTATTGAATAGGCTCATAGATTATTTATTTATAATACGTTTCAAGTCCTTTTTTTCTGAAAGGAACACGAGTAACAAAAATACCAATAATAATACAGTTCCTATAATGAGATTGCTGTCAAAACCGTAAAATGCGATGGCCGAAAACCCTACAGAAAGTAACAAATAGCCTCCAATTTTCTTGAGGTCGTAGGGAACAGGATAGTATTTTCTGCCAAAAAAATAAGACAGCAGCATCATGGTACTGTAGGCAGCGAGTGTTGCAATGGCAGATCCCATATAACTCATACTAGGTATTAAAACGTAATTCAAGACTAACGTTAAGAACGCTCCCACTATCGAAATATAGGCGCCAAACCTAGTCATATCTGTAACTTTGTACCAAACCGAAAGGTTGTGATAAATCCCCAAGCAGAGGTTTGCGAGTAGAATTATAGGCACTATAGAAAGCGCTACCCAATATTCTGAATCTGCTATTAGAATTTCTTTGAAAACATCTATATAAACAATCACCACCAACAAAATCACACTGCCGAAAATGGAGAAATACTTGGTAATAGTAGCATAGGTTGTCTTCGCATTGTCCTCTTTGGCGTGGTTAAAGAAAAAAGGCTCTATCCCCAAACGGAATGCTGTAGCAAAAAGCGTCATAAACACACCTAGTTTATAGCAGGCTGCGTAGACGCCTACTTCGGTTTCTGCGATATTTTCAGGCAACAGATATTTCAGCATAATTTTGTCGAAGGCTTCGTTTATGCTGAAAGCGATTCCGGCAACGAGCACCGGGAAAGCATATTTCAGCATCTGTTTCCACAGTTTTTTGTTAAAGCTAAAACCAATTTTAAAATATAGTGGAAGCAAGAGCAATAGTGTTATTCCACTTGCAATTACGTTTGAAATAAAGACATACACTACTTTATTTTCTTCGGTATAAACAGCGTTCCAAAAAGAGTCTGAATTTTCAGTAACCAATATGGGGAGCAGTAAGAAGAAGAAGAGGTTACACCCTAGGTTGATGCAAACATTCAAGATTTTGATAGCTGCGTAACGCATGGGCCGTTCATTGGCTCGAAACCATGCAAAAGGCAATACAACCAAAGCGTCCAATACTAGAATAAGCAATGCGTATGTAACATACTCTACTTTAAATTCTATCGTACTTGCAATCTGTTCTCGGAATAGCAATGTTACCACCAAGAACAACAGAGCAGTTAATGTGAGCGAGGTAAGCACCGTAGCTTCCACCGTCTTTTTCTGGTCTGCGTGTTTATTGATAAAACGGAAAAAAGCAGTTTCCATTCCGTACGAAAGCAATACGTTACCTAAGATAATATAAGACATTAAGGTGGCGTAAATCCCGAAAGAAGCGGGCTCCATAACTGATGTATAAAGCGGCACTAACACAATAGCCAACGCCCGCGGTAATACCGTGGCCAAGCCATAAATAAATGTTTGCTGAAAGAGTTTTTTGAATACGCTCAATACGAGGATTTTTACCGCGTAAAAGTATAGAAATTAATTGTCACCTTTGGGATTGCTCGCGGGATAGGCTAAGATTTCTTTTTGTTCAAGGTTTTCAATTTTAAAATAAGCGATTTCTTTATTAAATTCATAGCTTATGACCGCTTCGTCATTGTTTAACTGAAATGGAATCTTATTTGGCGGTGTATTAACAGCTTCTTTTAAATAATTGCTGTCCATTAGTACATCTCGTTTTGGTTCGTTTTTGAAATACCCCACATATTGTACCCGAACAGCAGCTGAAGTAACAACGTCTGTTTGTTTATCTCTAAAATATAGCTTCTTAAAAATCACACCTTGCTGTATGTTGCTAAAATTTATAAAAACGTTCACTCCGCTTCCGCCTTGTGGTGTACCAGCAACCCATTGTTGATAGGAAGCCGTCTCTACTCTAAAAGGAGGGTTTTCTTCAAAATAGTAGGTATCTGTTTCTGTCTTCCCACTTCCGCAGTTGGAGAATAAGAGTAATAAGGTGATGGCTGTGATTATTTTCATTTCAGTTTTTTTAAGATAGTTCTTCTTTTTTGGGAAGGAGTTCTTAGGTATTCGTTGAATGGGGACGCTGCGCTTTGGCAAGGGTTAAATTTGTTATTGTTGTTATCTATATAGCTCTCAGCAGCTCGCTGAATAGGGACGCTGCGCTCTGCTACCCTTCCGATTCAGCGAAGCTGAACCACCTTCCCTTTTCAAGGGGAAGGAGCCTTGTTTAGATTATTATAATTTTATTCCTGCGCCTAAAAACACTGCAACGCCTGAGGCTTCGTCTTGGTTAAAGGTAATGTCTTTTGCATTAAAATAGGGCAACAATAAGCTTACAAACCACTTTTCTGAAAGTTGATAGTGCGCACCTGCTCCCAGATTATATATTCGAAGTGCCTCGTTATCCAAATTGGTACGCTCATCACTTTTAAATCCGAAGCCATAGCCTGCTTGTCCGTAGATAGCAAACTTTTCATTGTTCAAAAAATAATATTGAACGCCCGGAATAAATCCGTAGGAGCGTAGTTTTAATCCGCTATCGTTTTTAAAAAGGTCATTGTTACTTGTAAAAAATGAACCTGAGAAAGACACCTTCTCTGAAACAAAAAACTCTAAACTACCAATTCCCAAAACTCCAAAATCGTTTTCGCCATTTACTTCAATGGGGTAGGGTGAAATGGCTGCAGAAGCGGTCCAGCTTCCTTTTTGATGTTGGGAATAGGTTATAAATGTTGTGAAAAGGGTGAGGGTTAGGAGTAATTTTTGAAATTTCATTGGTTGTTTGTTTTGTTGTGGCTTTAATCTCATCAATACTATTGCCTAAATGTAGGGAGAATAAAGGGGTACTGTATTTTATTTAGATTCTAGCTCTTAGAAATTCGCTGAATAGGGACGCTGCGCTTTGCACTCCTTCCGTCAAAGCTTTGCTTTGACACCTTCCCTATACGCTCGTGCCTCGCTAGGGGAAGGAGCGCTTTGTCTTTTTTTTTAATTTTTATCTAGAAAAGAAAAACCTCTTGAATTTTCATCCAAAAGGTTTATTACTATTTGCAAACAAAGGTAGCTCAGTAAATTTTAATGGGCGTAGCCACATTAAAATTTGTACCGAAGCTATCCTGCCAAGGCCTCTGCACCACCAACAATTTCTAAGATTTCGTTGGTAATAGATGCTTGACGTGCTTTGTTGTATTTCAGTTTCAAATCGTCACGCAATTCTGTTGCGTTGTCTGTTGCTTTGTGCATCGCTGTCATACGGGCACCGTGCTCACTTGCCACAGAATCTCTTATGGCTTTAAACAATTGTGTTTTTAGGCTTTTTGGTATCAATCCTTCAACAATTTCTTCTTTTGAAGGCTCAAAAATATAGTTTATCTCTGTCGTGTTAGCTACCGATTCATCGTTCTTACGTGGTAAAATAGGTAAGAACTGCTCTCTCATTACTTCTTGTGTCGCTGCATTCTTAAAGTGGTTGTACGTCAAGATAATTTTGTCGTAGTTTCCTTCAGCAAAACTGGTCATTAATGCTTCTGCAATTTCAGCAACATTATCGTAAGTAAGGTCATCGAAAATTGCGGAATTGAATGTAATTACAGTTCCGTTCTTTTTTAAAATGTCGTTTCCTTTTTTCCCAAGTGTGATGAAATCTACTTGCTTTCCAGCGTAGGTCTCATTTTTCAAGGCTTGTGAAGCCTTAATTACATTGGTATTAAAAGCTCCTGCCAACCCACGGTTAGAAGTAATAGCAACAACTAACACTTTGTTCACTTCGCGCTGTTCAGAAAATGTACTTCCACTATCTGAATCCAACGTAGCACTTAGGTTTTGCAATAATTCGCTTAATTTTTCAGAATAGGGACGCATCGCTGTAATAGCATCCTGGGCTTTCTTCAATTTTGCAGCAGATACCATTTTCATGGCACTGGTAATTTGCATCGTTGAACTTACCGATGATATTCTGTTTCTAATTTCTTTTAAGTTTGCCATTGTCCCCACCTAACCTCCCCGAGGGGAGGGATTTTTTAGTTAGATTTCATATTAATTGTAACCTGCCTTCTGCACCTCCCTTTCGGGGAGGCTGGGAGGGATTACTTCTTATACTTCGCTGAAAGATCTGCAGCAACGGCAGACAAAGTGTCTGTTACTTCGTCTGTTAACTTTCCTGCTTTCAACGTATCTAGGATGCCTCTGTGCTTTGCGTTTAGCATTTCTAGGTAGTCTCTTTCAAATTCTTTTACCTTTTCAACCGGTACGTTACGCAACAAGTTTTTAGAACCTGCATAGATTATTGCAATTTGATCTTCTACTGTAAATGGTGTATTTTCACCTTGCTTTAAGATCTCTACGTTACGCTTTCCTTTTTCAATTACATTCAAAGTAGCTGCATCAAGGTCTGATCCAAACTTAGCAAAAGCTTCCAATTCACGGTAGGCTGCTTGATCTAGTTTTAAAGTACCTGCTACTTTTTTCATAGACTTGATCTGAGCGTTACCACCCACACGAGATACTGAAATACCTACGTTAATCGCTGGTCTTACCCCTGCGTTAAACAAGTCACCATCTAAGAATATCTGTCCATCTGTAATCGAAATTACGTTGGTTGGGATATACGCCGAAACGTCACCCGCTTGTGTTTCAATAATTGGAAGGGCAGTTAAAGATCCTCCTCCTTTTACGATCCCTTTCAGAGATTCTGGAAGGTCGTTCATTTCTTTTGCGATACCATCATCTGCAATTACTTTTGCAGCACGCTCCAACAATCTTGAGTGCAAGAAGAATACATCTCCAGGATATGCTTCACGTCCCGGTGGACGACGTAATAATAATGATACCTCACGGTATGCTACTGCTTGCTTTGATAAATCATCAAATACAATTAAAGCTGGTCTCCCTGTATCTCTAAAGTACTCACCAATAGCGGCTCCTGCAAACGGTGCATATACCTGCATTGGAGCAGGATCAGATGCGTTTGCAGCTACGATAGTTGTATATGCCAAGGCTCCAGCTTCTTCTAATACCTTTGCAATGTTTGCTACGGTAGATGCTTTTTGTCCAATGGCAACATAGATACAATATACCGGCTCTCCAGCGTCGTAAAATTCTTTTTGGTTTAAGATGGTATCGATAGTAACGGTAGACTTACCTGTCTGGCGGTCACCAATAACCAATTCACGCTGTCCACGACCTACCGGGATCATTGCGTCAATACTTTTAATCCCTGTTTGTAATGGCTCTGTTACTGGCTGACGATAAATTACCCCAGGTGCTTTACGCTCCAATGGCATTTCGTACAACTCGCCTTCAATAGGTCCTTTACCGTCGATAGGCGCTCCAAGAGTGTCTACCACACGACCTACGATACCTTCACCTACTTTAATAGATGCAATACGTTGCGTACGTTTTACCGTTGCACCCTCAGAAATTCCTCTTGATGGCCCTAACAATACAACCCCTACGTTATCTTCTTCCAAGTTCAAAACGATACCTTCCATACCGTTTTCAAATGCTACCAATTCTCCGTACTCGGCGTTCGCAAGCCCGTATACACGTGCAATACCATCACCTACGGTTAATACAGTTCCTACTTCGTCTAATGAAGCGGTTGCTTCAAAGCCTGTAAGTTGTTGTTTTAAGATTGCTGAAACTTCAGCTGGTTTAACTTCTGCCATGTCAAATTTAGATTTACGAAGTACGATTTACGAATTAAAGTGCAAACCGAAACATCCTTCTATTTAATACTATAAATTATTATATTTCGCTAAAGCGAAATGGGACTATAATGATTTTGTAAATTCTCTTTTAATGCTATCCAATTGGTTGGCGATGCTTGCATTGTATTGCAAGTCACCCACACGGAGGATAAATCCGCCGATGATTGATTCATCTATTTTATTGTGAAGGGTAACGCTTTCGCTCCCTGTCATTTCTTTTACTTTTGCCAGAACCTTCGTTTCTAATTCTGACGATAGCGGTACAGCGGTAGTTACTTCAGCAACCTTTACACCTTGTTCTTCGTTGTAAAGTGTTACATAGCTTTCGGCAACACCACCTAATAAGTTAATACGCTTGTTGGCTGTTAAGATTTCAATCAAGCCTTTGGTCACTTCGCTATTTCCTTCGAAAATCTTTACCAATGCTTTCTTTTTATCTTCTCCCTTAATAACAGGACTGTTTAGCACAACACGTAACTCTTTGCTATTTTCGATAGTTGCTGCAACAGACTTCATATCACCAAAAACAACGTTGCCTATTTTGGCATCGTTGGCTTGTTCTAGGACTGCTTTTGCATATCGTATGGCTGCTCTGCTGCTCATTGTTTCTTAGTTTAATTTTGCGTCTTTCAACATAGAGTCAACTAAGGCTAGTTGCTTCTCTTTGCTTGATAATTCGCTCTTTACTACTTTTTCAGCAATTTCAATTGAAAGGCTTGCTACCGTTTCTTTCAACTCAGCAATCGCGGCTTTCTTTTCACCTTCAATAGCAACTTGAGCGTTGGCGATTGTTTTGCTAGCTTCGGCTTGCGCTTCTGTTTTTGCATCTGCAATCATATTCGCCTTCATCTCACGCGCTTCTTTCAACATTACTTCACGCTCTGCACGGGCTTCCTGCAATAACTTCTCGTTATCTGCTTGCAAGTTTGCCATTTCCAATTTTGCTTTTTCAGCAGAATCTAAGGCATCTTTAATTCCTGTTTCGCGGTCTTCAACTGCTTTAAGAATTGGTCTCCAAGCGAACTTGCGCAATAGAAACAACAATAGCAAGAACAAAATGATCTGCCAGATAAAAAGTCCGAATGAAAAGTCGTTTATTAATTTATCCATTTTTAATGCCCACGAAGGTGGGTACGTATTTGGTTATACTTTGTTTAATTTAAAATAGAAACATATCCCCGCAACCAACCGTTGCGGGAATGTGTTATCTTGTTTGATTACCCTGCGAAAATCGCGGCGAAACCAATACCTTCAATAAGCGCCGCTGCAATAAGCATCGCTGTTTGAATTTTTCCGTAAGCTTCTGGCTGACGAGCAATCGCTTCCATGGCTTTACCACCAATCATACCGATACCAATACCTGCACCGATTACTGCTAAACCTGCACCTACTACACTTGGAATTTCCATACTATATATAAATTAAAAATTAAACATTCTGGTTCGACAAGCTCACCAACCTTTGATTGTGAGCTCCATTAAACTTTTTTATAAATGAGCTATTTCTCCGTCGTGCTCTTCTGCGTGCTCGTGTGTTTCGGAAGCAAATCCGAAATACAATGCCGCCAACATCGTAAAGATGTACGCTTGCAACAGGGCTACAAATAATTCAATTAATGAGATAGCGAATGAAAGACCGAAACTTAACGGGCCTCCAACCCAACTCTTGAAAATAAATATTAACCCAATTAAACTCATTAATACCACGTGACCTGCCGTCATGTTCGCATACAAACGAATCATAAGTGCAAAAGGCTTAATAAACAATCCTAAAATTTCAATTGGAATTAGAATAATGTAAATAATTATTTTTCCAAACCAAGGCATTCCATCGCCTAATGGGTCAAAAACGTGTTTCCAGTAATCTTTGGTTCCCGTAAAGTTGGTCAATAAAAATACGATAAGTGCTAAGCCTGCGGTTACAGCAATATTTCCTGTAACGTTTACACCCAATGGGGTAAGTCCGAACATATTCAAAAACCAGATAAAGAAAAATACAGTTAACAAAAACGGCATATATCTTTTGTACTTCTGCTCGCCAATGTTCGCTTTTGCAATATCGTCACGGATATACAATACAATAGGCTCGAAGAAACGGCCTATCCCTTTTGGGATGCTTCCGTTTTTAGCATAGCTTGTTGCAAGACTGCGGAACAACCACAATAGCAACAACATGGTCACTACCATCATTACAACACTCTTGGTAATAGAAAAGTCTAGTGGGCGTACGTTTGATGGGTGCTCAGGATGTTCAGCATCGTACGTTATGGTACCTGCTGCGTCTGTTTTATATATTTTACTATGATATAATTTATAGTAGTTACCGTTAGATTCGGCTAAAGTTTCACCATGATGAAATGCTGAAGACATAAAAACTTGTATTCCATCATCTATTAAAATAACTGGAAGTGGGAAACCGTAATGGTGAATTTCACCAGTTGCTTCGTCTGTGGATGCCATGATGTTAAAGTCGTGCGAATCCTGTAAGTGATGCGCAATATATTCTTTAATCTCAGTTTTGGTATCCTTTGGAGAATCACCTTCATCCTTAACAGATGCTGCAGTCGCCGAAAAGCTTACTGCCAAGATGAAAACGCTTACTAATCTAACCAATGTGTGTTTTTGCATTTCTGAACCTATTATTCGGTGTCCTTAAAATCGGTGCAAAAATACTGTTCTTTTACAATATTCAAAAACTATTTTAATTCTTTTTTTCCTATGAATTTGTGGTATCGCTGTTTGGGTTGTTTTCTTCGGAATAGGACTGATTATTAAGCTGTTTGGAAAGATAGGTAACTTCCAGGATAAGGCATATAGCGTAGGGGATGAAAAATGCAGTAAATTCGGTCTTTTGCATACTATCGTCTGCCTGATAAAACGGATAAAAAACCAGAAAGAAAATTATAAATTTCACAGCACTCCCAGCCATAAAAACAAAACCTGCGTGGGTACCGTTTTTTTTTAAAGTTTGTTGAATAATCAAATAAATGAACGCAGCGAGCAAATAATTTACGCTATAACTCAATAGTATCTTATCTGAAAAAAGCGGCAAAGCGGCAAACCAAAGTACACCTATATGTATACTAAAAGTAATGACGAGTGCCAAAAGGAGTGTGGTTAGGAATTTTAAGGTTTTAGGCATTCTCGATACAATTTCGTTACTATTTTTGCTGTGCAAAGTAACGAAATCACCCGAATACCTTAGAGGGTTCGATTAATTTATATGCTTGAAACTTTTAAAAATGTTGATGAAAGTTATGCCACGGAACTGCCCTGAGTAAAGGGGAGATACCCGGAGGATTTTAATATTTATTTTAATAGTAGTAGAATTAAAATAAATTTTGTCACTATTTATTCAACCTGTTAGTCTGTTTTAAGACCAGAAATAACGAAGCGGCTACTCCAAATAAGGTGCAAATAATAAGGTATAGTTTGCTGTCTGCATCACCATACGAAGCATCTAACCATTTGCCTAATTGTACAAAGAGATAAATAATGACGCCCATTTCCAGCCCAATCGCGGAGAGAACAAGCCAGCGTTTTACGCCTTGTGGTGAATTGTTTGCCACTATTTAAGAGGCTCCGAAGCCTTCTTTAAGCGTTGTTGGCGATCGTAAGGATTTGCTTTTTCATCAGAAATTAAAGTGGTTTCTGTCGCTTTTTTAGCTCCTTGCATACTACAGGAAGCATTAATTGTAGCACCGGGTTCTACAGCCAATTTGCCAACGATAACTTCGCCTTCAATGTGAGCAGTAGATTTTAACGTAAGGGTTCCGGCAACGTTTAGATTACCATCAAATCTGCCTTCTATATCGGCATCTTCGCAGCTTAGCTTTCCGTTTACACTACCATTTTTACCTATAACAACCTTGGAAGGTTTACTTATATTCCCTTCTACTTTTCCGTCTATTCTAAAAAAACCGCTAGAGATAATATCTCCTTTTAACTCGGTTCCTTCGTTGATCCTGTTTTGACTTGCTGATGGTTCCATATTTCTGGTTTGTTTATCTTTTTTATCTGAAAACATATTGAATGGTTTTGGGGATTATTGTTTTCTATTTTTCGGCGTCTGGAGTTCCTTGTTTTAAATAGCTGTCTAAGTTTTTATGAATTTGTATTGTTTTATAATTAGGGGATGCAATCTCGAAAAATGGTCTCTTGATCTTGTAGTTCTTGTTTTCTTTAAGCACCTCTGCAAAGCCTCTTCCACCCATTCGGGTATTTAAGCCGTGTATGATTACAAAAACAGTTTCGGGGTTGTAATAATCTACAGAAGTACTCATGTCAAAATAGTTGTACTCTTTAATTGCTTCGTCCAGTTTTTTCTGTAAAGCGTTTGCTGCTTCACCTTCAGCTACTGGAAATTGGTAAATTAATTTCCAATTATCACTTTCTTCATCACCAACAAAATCTGTATTGGCAATCTTAGGAAGGACAAACTTATAAATTTTTTCTGCCTCTTTCCCTTCTTCAGAATTTGGATAATTAAGCGCTATGTAATTCAATGCTTTTTTATAAGGTTCAAATCCTTCTTTTCTGGCTAGGGAAGTCGCCTTCAGCATTTCTAGTTTTGGGACAATATCGGTACCATTATATAGTGTAATATACTCATCGCTGGTGTCTATTACATTTTGATATTGGGAATTCTCAAACTCTCTGTATAACGCCTTGTATTTAAACTCTGGGCTAGACTCATCTGTAGCCAATTGCGTATTTGGATTCAACAGAATTTGAGCATACCTAGAGTCTGGATGGTTGGTTATAATATCGTTTTTATAGGTGTCTGCCATTGCCACATTTCCCATCTCGGCATAAATTTTATGCAGATTGTATTTTGAGGGAAGTACAAGACGAACTTCTGGGTTTAACGTAAGAAGTTTCTCTAAGCGGTTGGAGGCTAGCTCATATTCTCTAAACTTTTCTTTATAAATAAGCCCTAACTGGTAGTAAGCAAAATTTCTGTCTTTAGCCAAGCTATCTATTACTACTTGGTCTGTTGGGATTTTTGTGATGTATGTTTGTGGATCGAACAATTCGCTTTCGCTAATTTCTACTACTTCGACGATATTTCCTGGCTCAGTGATACTTGTGGTTTTCTTGCTGGAAAGTCTCCAATTATCTTCTAACTTTCGGTTGCCCCAAATTTTATTAAATTCTTGTTTTCCAAAAGCAGCTGTTGTGGAGTTATAAAAATAAAACGTACTAGTGCCATTGTTATCTTTAGCTGTTGTGGTGTTTTTTTCGTAAAATTCTTTGTTGGCTTCAGCTGTTTGTGCTTTTACTGCAGCGATAGAATCTAGTCTTGCTTGCTCTCTAAGTAGAGCAGTATACTCGGTGAAATAGGCTAGACGTTCTCCTTCATTCATAGCAACCAACGTAAGAATACTATCATTTTGCGTAGAAATGTCCTCGTATGTAATTACATCGTCCAGATTTTCTCTTTTCTTTTTAAATTGTCTCCATTCGCGACCGTTCACAGCGAGATTGGTTATCGTACTGTCATAATAAGCCCCAGCTGCTTTATAATTTGCTGCATCAAAATTGAACACGGCTAGCGTGCGATAATTCATAGACTGCAAATAGTCATCATTTTTAAAGTTCTTGATAGACTTATTGTAAAACGCCACTGCACGGTCAATGCTATCGTTGTTTCGGTAGTACTCTCCAATCTGGTAATAGATTTTATCTAAAAACGGTCGGTTTTCTCGGTCTTCTTCCAATTCAGTCAACAGTTCCAGAAAAGCAATCTTATCTTCTTTGTTGTAATCAAAGTTTCTAGCTTTGGCAATGTATGCGTTAATCATATATACTCTTGGCGACTTTCGGTTTAAATCAATCACCTCTTCATACGCCAAATTTGCGCTATCTCTCATTTCCAAACGATCATATACTTGTCCTTTTATATACGCGTATCTACCTTTTAATTCATTATTTCGTTCGTATTCTGAAGCCAATTTAATAAATGGCAATGCTTCCGGTAACGAATCTAAGTTTATATACGCTTGTGCAATTATGGCAGAAGCTTCGGCAAGCTCCTCATCTTCCAGCGCTACTTCGTCCATCATTTCCTGAAGATTCTCCAGGGCAATATCTTCATTTTTTAACCTGATATTGGTTTTTGCTTTCCAAACCTTTGCGCGATTAATGTTGTTACTGGTTGGATATCGGTTCAAAATAAAATTAAAAGCATCTTGAGCAGGAATAAAACGTTGGTCAAAATAACGTGCTTTCCCCAACATCATATACGCTTCATCTATTTGCGGGTTATACTCGTTCCCGTCAATATAAATAGAGTGTTTTTGGATCGCTTTGGTCGCTTTCTCTTCGGCCCTATTAAAATTCGGATCTTTTGTCTCTCCTGGGGTATCAATTTCTTCTTGTAACGCTACACGCTCCACAGGTAAAATTTCCCAAAAATTATCACGATAGCTAAGCGCTAGCTCTTCTTTTCCCGTTTCATAAGCCAAACCACCATTATAGAGGGTGTTGTACTCTGCTGTGACCGCATGAAAATTGCGGCTCATAAAGGTGTTTTTCTTTCGGGAACACGCCACTAGAGAAAGGATTGCTACTAGTGCGATTGTAATTTTATAAATGCCGTTCAAAATGTAGTTTCTTTTTTATAGGTATTCTAACTTAAATACTTCGCTTTTAGTATGTACAGACTAAAGGAAGCGTAAAAATACGTTTCTTTTTTAGAAATAGCCGATTTTAGGTCCAAAATTGGGTGCTTTAACCAATTCTATACAACTTATTTACCGCCTAGAATGTGTATTTTTGCTGAAAATTGAAAATTCCCTATGAGTGACTTCCATTCTTTACGTGTTGCAAAAGTTGAAAAAGAAACGCCGAATTCCGTTTCGGTAGCGTTTGAAATTCCAGACCATTTAAAAACCACATTCACACACAAAGCAGGACAATATATTACTATAAAATATACAACTGAACGTGGCGAAATACGTCGCGCTTATTCTATTCACAGTGATCCTAAAAGTGCTTTGCTCAAAATAGGAATTAAAAAAATTGAAGCGGGAACATTCTCAGTTTTCGCGCATACAAAACTGAAAGAAGGCGATACGCTGGAGGTTATGAAACCCGAAGGTAAATTTGTTTTAGAGGCCAATGCTTCAGCAAACAACTACTATGCAGCATTTGTCGCGGGTAGTGGGATCACCCCCGTACTTTCAATTATCGAAACCGTTCTTACTCAAGAACCAGACAGTAAGTTTTTGCTAGTCTACGGAAATCAATCGCAGTTGGAAGCTATGTTCCATAGTAGATTGCTGGAATTAAGCCGCGAATATCCAGACCGATTATTATTAGAATTTATCTATAGCCAAACGCACGAGGATAATGCACGCTTCGGAAGGATAGACAGGAGCACTGTAAACTATTTTCTGAAAAACAAATTTGAATTCACCACGTTTGACGCCTTCTACCTTTGTGGGCCAGAACCTATGATCGATGAAGTTTCTTCTACTTTAAAGGAAAACGGAATTAACGAAAAAGTGATTCATTTTGAACTTTTCACCACTGCCGAAAAGGGGCTTTTACTAGAACCCCACGAAGGAGATACTACTATTTCTATTACCGTAGACGATGAAACTGAAACATTTACCATGCCTAAAAGCACCTCGGTTTTAGAGGCTGCTTTGGAGAAAGGTATGGATGCTCCATACAGCTGTCAAGGTGGAATTTGCAGCACGTGTATTGCCCGTATCACCGAAGGAAAAGCCGAAATGCGCAAAAATCAAATCCTAACAGATAGCGAAATTGCTGAAGGACTAATCTTAACCTGTCAAGCACATCCAACTACCGCAACCTTATCGATAGACTATGATGATGTGTAGGTTTCGATGCTGCTAAGCCCAAGGAATACTAAATAATATCTTTAATTTTTTGTAGGACGGTAGCTACTGGAATACTCCCTATGGCATCTTCATATCCAGCAGGAAACGTATTGCCATATACCGATGTTGGGATTAAAGGATATGCCGATCTGTCTACCACTACCTGGTGCTCGTCTGGCTGATTAAAAGGCGTAAATCCAGCATAGGGATGCGTCACGCCCCAAAGTGTTACAACAGGAATATTGTATAGCGCCGCTAAATGTCCGTTGCCACTATCCATTGCCAGCATTAAATCGAGATTTGAAATAAGATTCAGCTCCGTTTCCAAATTATATTTTCCCGCAAGATTGGTTACATTTTCAAACTGAACTTCCCACTCGTTTAAGATTTCCTTTTCTTTCTTACCTCCGCCAAAAAGAAAAATTTTATACAAATTGTCTTCGTTCAGATTGAAGATTACCTCTTTCATTTGTTCCAATGGATATAGCTTACTTTGGTAGGCCGCAAAGGGTGCAATGCCTATCATTTTTTTAGTATGCTTGCCAATAAGGTCGTGTAGTTGCGGAGTGAGTTCTTTCTTGTTCGGAAAAATATGTTCTTCCAGGTTTAAGGGAAATCCCAGGGCTTCAAAAACATCGGCATACCGCTGGTGCGTAGGTTTTAATCTTTTTAATTCTGAAGGAGTATTGATAAGTGCCTTTTTTTCTGCACGACCTTTGTCTATAGCAGCCGTCGTAATTCCATTCAATGAAAGATAGCCCGTAATTATTTTGGAACGAATTACATTATGCAAGTCTGCTACCACATTGACGCCAATATTTTTAGCTTCTTTGGCCAACTTTAGCAAACCAAAACCTTTGTGTTCGCCGTACAAATCTGCTTCCAAGAAGTGGAGGTTTTCAATATCATTAAATAGTGGTTTGTAGGAAGGTTTCGATACAATCGTGAGCTTTACATCTGGATAGGTCTTCGAAAAAACCCGAATCACGGGCACCGTCATTGCCACATCTCCCAATGCGGAAAGGCGAATGATTAGGATGTGTTTTGCTTCGATTCCACTTGGCATACATTACAATTTTAAGATAATATAGTGCTTACTTTTTTTCTCCTCTTAAGACAGGATTTAACTCATCGTCATTATACATTTTCATTTGCTTGTACACCTTCATATATTTTTTGCCGTGTGCAATGTCATTGAGTAATTGGTCAATCGCTGTGCTTAAATCCACACGTTGGTCTAACAAAATATCCAGTTTTTTCTGGCAAGCTTCTCTATGAATTTGTGTAGCACCTGCACGAGTAGCCTCGTCATTCATGTGATAGATTTTTAATGCAAGAATTGAAAGTCTATCAACTCCCCAGGCTGGGCTTTCGGTATTGATGGTGGCATCTTTATCTGGAGTAACGGTATCGTATTTTTTCAGAAAATAGCTATCTATATATTCTACCATATCAGTTCGATCTTGATTGGAAGCATCTATTTTTCGCTTTAATGCCAATGCAATAACGGGTTCAATATTGGGGTCGCGAATAATATCTTCATAATGCCACTGTACGGTGTCTATCCAACATTTTCGATATAATAAATGTTCCAGAAGCTCAGTTTCCTTCTCGTAAGGGTTGGAAAATGGCTGGTTTACATCATCTGCCTTGTGGTATTTTACAATGGCTTCTAAAAATATCTTGTTTGCTTTTTCACTGAAAATCATGGCTCTTGGTTTAATTTTTTTCTAAAATATGCAGAAACTCAACAGTTCCTGTTGCTTTATGGTTTCGGTTCTCGGTTTTATCTGCTTTAAAACGCTGGTACTTTGTGGTAGCAAGGCTATACGTACCCAATTGTTTCATGGTATTTTCAACTTCTTGCTGGCTCATTAATCCTTCGTTATTATAGCTCAAAAAAATGTATTTAAAGTTAGCATTTTCTAGTAACTCTGTAAACGACTTTAACACTTCTCCTTTTTTGCAATAATCACTTTTATAATAGGTACGTAATCCCGTTTTTCCCTTAGGAACAAAGGTATCATATTTTGCAATGGTGTTGAGTAAATGGTAATTGGCACCGTATTGTCTAGCATTGTACGGCGGATCTAAATATAAAATATCTCCTTCAATTTTTTTTATAAGTTCATTGGCATCTTCCTGAAATACTTGGTGACTGGTTTCTGTCTCGCTGAAAAAAGCCGGTTTTACGATGAGTTCCTTCGCAGCCGATTTCTTTATTTTTTTGAGATAGGCGCCATAGACAGATGCAGTATTCGCAACCTTATCGGCACTCTCAAGGAGTGACGTTAGAAGAAAGAAATACAAGTCTTCAGAAATTTCATCAGCTTTTTTCCATGTTTCAATTTGTTGGCGAATAGCGTCTATCTTTTGTCCATTTTCTAAAGAAAAATACATTCTGCCTTCACTACCTCCTTCGGCATACTGTTGAAAAACAAAACCTTTTTTGCCTTTTAACGAGTTTAATTTTTTAAGGAACTCTTCAGCCTGTAAGCTTTCCGTATTCTGAATATAATTTCTATTTAGCACATAGCTGTAAAACTCTACATCGTTCGAGACAACATTTTTTACGTGTGTTTTGAATTTTCTTCCCACAATCCCAGTACCTGCAAACAAATCGCAAAATGTTTGGTTGCCCAAGTCTCCCACCACCGAAGTAATGGTCTCGAATAAAAAGTTAGAAAGTTTGTTTTTGGAGCCTATATAGTTCATTCTTGTACCCAAATAATATCACTCAACGCTGTCTCGCCGTTTGCAAAAGTAAGGCTTTGCAATTGGGCTTCCGAAAAGTTATTTACATATTTTGTGATCTCGGTTTGCAACAGGTCTAACTTCGATTTTAGCTTCCAATGTGCTCCGTTTGTGGCATGTACCACAATAAACAATCTATTTTTTAAATGATGCCGGTTTTGTGTACTCTGGTGTTCGTAAAACCACGCTATCAATTCTTTTTTATACTGAAAAGCAGAGGTAAAATCTTTTGGAAAACGCCTCGGAAAAACAGACGTTTTATGGTCGAAAGCGATACCGTTTAAATAAAAATCTTTTTCAGAATCTTTGCGGTTCTTTACTTTTTCCACACCTTCCAATGCAGCAAATATTTGTTCGACACCCACCGCGCTCCAAAAATTAAACCATCTGTTTGCTGCATAGTCAAACAGCTTTCCTTTTTCTAATTTTTCTGTAGCAACCGCCTGCTTCATACACTCTAGAAGTGTTTCCCAACATAAGGTTTCGTAGATAAATGCCGTATAGCCATCCCAGATATCATTCTGCTTTTGTTGCCACTGGTAGCGGTAGGATACTCGTTTTTCTAATTCGGTTTGTATTTGGGATAAGGTATATTCCATTATAAAAATAATAACCCAACGGGGAGGAGTACAAAGACCCAAAGTAGAATTTCTTTAAACCAAAAGTCGTTTAAATGCTCCAGGTAATTGGTAATAACGATGGTTAAAGGTGCGCAAAGAAAAAGAATTTCGGCTCCTGTTTTGGTGTCGCTCAAAAATAAGATAACTACCGAAACTAGGGTCGAAATAGTTAACAACCTATAGTTTCGCTGCGCTTTTCTGGGCATAGACGAAAATTTCATGATTCGAAGCACGAGCGTCCAAACCAATAAGGTTGCAATAAAAGCCGACGGAACCAAAATACTTGCTTTATTGTACGCACTAAAATCCAAATTTAATGCTGGCAACCAACTAAGAAACCATGCTAAGCTATCAAAAATCAATAAATGTATCGTGATGGTAAGAACCAACACCGTAAAAATTCCCACAACCGGAATAAAAAGCAGCCTGAAACTCGCTGAGGTAATCCGAATAATTCCAAAATAGAGTGGCAGTAAAAATAAAATACTCCAAAAATGGAAAAGTGCAGCAATAGCGATATATAATGATGCATCTAAAATCTTTTTTTCAATGTTTTTTTCTGAAGTGAGACTTACCATCCTGCGTAACGCTAACAATAGAAATATACTTGAAAAAATAATGTTTACTTCCGTAAAAACAATGGGCAGCATTACTATAAGTCCGCTATACACAAAAATTCCAAAGGTATTTATTCCTGTAAGTGCATTTTTTCTAATAACAAAATCTAACAACAGGATTGAAAAAACAAGAACCATCCAAAGGCCAAATTTTATAAGGACTTCCTGAGTGTTTATGAGCTCTGAAGTGGAAAAGAAAAACGACGCAAAAAACCCAATGAGGAGGTACGCTCCACAAATAAAAAAATTGATAGGGTTAGATTTCCCAAAAAAGTTTGTGAGCATGGCCGCAGTTTTCTACTTTTGCAAGATAAATATACAATTATGACTTTTAAAGAAGTTTTTGAAGGAATACAATCGTTTAGTGAAAATGTGCTTTTTGCTCCTTACGACGCGTTAAGACTTGGTACAGAAAGCTGGGCCTTAAGCAATGTTATAAACTGGATTTTAATGATCATTGGGTTTGTAGCAATGCTCTATTGGATGGGACAACTCAAAAATTATAATGACAATAATGAAGAAGACCGAAGCCAGACCTCTCACGGGTATTTGGGAGATCTTCCAAAAGAGTAAATCCTAAGCTCACTCAAGGTCAAAACCTATATCGGTTCTATAATACATCCTATCAAAATGTAGTTTATCTATGTTTTTATAGGATTTTTTTAGTGCTTTCCTGTAATCTTCATCCAGCGACGTAACGGCTAGTACTCTACCGCCATTAGAAACCAATTTATTTTCTTTTACTGAAGTCCCTGCGTGAAATACAATGGAATCTTCAACAGTATCTATTCCTGAAATTTCTTTTCCTTTTTCGTACGCCTCTGGATATCCGCCAGAAACTAACATCACTGTAGTTGCTGCTCTTTCATCAATTTCCATTGAAATTGTATCTAATTTTTGCTGAAATGTTGCTTGTAGCAAAGTCACCAAATCTGTTTTAATTCTCGGAAGGACTACTTCTGTTTCCGGATCGCCCATACGTACATTGTACTCTATCACATAAGGCTCGTCCCCAACTTTTATGAGGCCAATAAACAGGAAACCTTTGTAATCAATTTCTTCTTCTTTAAGACCGTTTACGGTTGGCTTTACAATGCGTTCTTCAATCTTTTTCATTAAAGTTTCGTCTGCAAAAGGGACGGGGGAAATAGCGCCCATACCTCCTGTATTTAACCCTTTATCACCTTCGCCAATACGCTTGTAATCTTTTGCTGTAGGTAGAATTTTATAATTTTTCCCATCGGTGAGGACAAACACGCTTAATTCTATTCCGTCTAAAAACGCTTCTATTACCACAGTTGCGCTGGCGTCACCAAATTTACCGGATAGCATTTCTCCTAATTCTGTTTTGGCTTCTTCTACATCCTGAATAATTAACACCCCTTTTCCTGCAGCGAGCCCGTCTGCTTTTAATACGTAGGGAGCTTGTAAGGTTTCTAAAAAAGCTTTTCCTGCTTCTAAACTTTCAGCAGTAAAACTAGCATAGGCGGCCGTGGGAATGTTATGTTGTAACATAAATTCTTTAGCGCGTTCTTTACTGCCTTCCAACAATGCTCCTCTTTTCGAAGGACCTATTAACATAACCTCTTGCAAAGCTTCTTCTTCAGCAAAGTAATTGGCGATGCCCTGCACAAGCGGATCTTCAGGCCCCACAACCACCATTTCTATCTGGTTGGCAATTACGCTGGCTTGTATCGATTCAAAATCGTTTACATCTAAAGGAAGATTGGTTGCTATTGCTGCTGTTCCTGCGTTTCCGGGGGCTACAAAAAGTTTGCTACATAGCTTGCTTTTTACGATTTGATACGCAAAAGTATGTTCGCGGCCTCCAGAGCCTAAAATAAGGATGTTCATAGTGCTGAGTATTGATTTTTGAATTACAACCTTCGCTTACAGCTTCGGTGTATCTTGATGCAAAAATAGGTATTTCACGATACAGTTTCGCTACATTTGTATGACAAAACAGCTCCTTTTTAATTTGAATATTTTTGATTTCACATTGCGGATGAAAGGGTTTCCTATAAAGGAAGCACAGCAGCGTTTGCGGGAAATTCAGCAAATTTCGGAAGCTCAGTACCCCGATTATCTGGAAAATGCTCGATCTGAAATCCTGCAATACCATCTTCAAAACAATTCTTTCTATAAAAAATTTATAGGTGCTAAGGATGTTTCAGCCTGGGAAAACATTCCTATGCTTCAGAAAAAAGATTTACAAATTTCTTTACAAGAGCGATTATCGAAAAACTTCAGCTTAAAAAAAATATATACAGGAAAAACCTCAGGCAGTAGTGGGACGCCGTTGCAGTATGCTAAAGATAATTTTTGCCACGCACTCACCTGGGCGGGGATTATGGATAGGTTTGGTTGGTATGGGATAGATTTTAATACCTCGTATCAAGCTCGGTTTTATGGAATTCCACTGGAGTTTAAAGCCTATCAAAAAGAACGGATGAAAGACCGCTTTAGTAACAGATACCGCTTTCCTATTTTTGATCTTTCGGAAAAAAAATTAGCCTCTTTTCTAGAAATATTTCGGAAAAAAAAATTTGACTACCTCAACGGACATACAAGTTCTATCGTGCTTTTTGCTAAGTTCCTTCAGAAAAAAAAACTCATCTTAACCGAAGTTTGCCCCACACTAAAAACCTGCATCGTCACCAGTGAAATGCTCTTCCCAGACGATAAAAAACTGCTTGAAAGTCAACTAGGCATTCCTGTAGTGAACGAATACGGCGCGAGCGAGCTGGATTTACTTGCATTTACCAATCTGGAAGATGATTTCCAACTTAATAGTGACTCTGTTTTTATTGAACTTGTAGACGAACAAGGCAAAGCAGTCCCCAACGGAACGCCCGGCACAATACTGGTCACCATGCTGTACAACAAAGCCCATCCTTTTATTCGCTACGAGGTGGGTGATTTGGGCATTATGGATGAAAGATCTACCTTTAAGAAGCCCATTTTAAAACAATTAATTGGCCGTGCCAACGACAATGCCACGTTGGCAAACGGCACCACGGTTCCAGGCCATACTTTTTATTATGTAGTCAAAAGCGCGATGAGGGCCACTAGCGTGGTGCAGGAGTTTATCATGGAGCAAAACACTTTGGAGACGTTTACGTTCACCTACGTAGCCGAGCGGGACCTTAATACGGCTGAAATTAATACCCTAAACGAGTCCTTATACACGTATTTAGGAATCGCTATAAATTTGCAGTGTAAAAGAGTGGCTTTGCTTGACAGAAGCCATCGCGGTAAGTTGAAACAATTTATATCCCACCTGTAGATGACGTTTAAATCTATTTTATTGGTTAGTAATTATTATCCGCCAGAGCAAGGAGCGGCACCTAACAGAATAGAGGTACTGGCGCAATCTTTACAAGCCAGTGGTTACAAAGTACAAGTGGTATGCCCATTCCCCAATTATCCTACGGGAAGGGTGTTTTCAAAATTCAGAGGGAAACTATATGCTAAGACCATTGAAAACGGCATCACCGTCTATAGATTATGGGTATGGCCCAGCAAATCTACCAACAAGTTTGTGCGGTTATGGAGTATGCTATCTTTCTCAAAAAGCCTAGCTCTATTTTTTATACTGAAACCCATTCCAAAACAGGTTTTCATACAGTATTCTCCCGTATTTGTGGGTTTTACAGCAGTTTTTTGGAGTTGGTTATTTAGGAAAAAAACTATTTTGAATGTTTCGGACCTATGGCCATTGGCGGGATTCGAAATGGGGCTGCTAAACAAAGGGTTCTATTATTCACTTCTTGAAAAAATGGAAAGCTTCTGTTACCGAAAAGCCGATTTGATTTTAGGGCAATCTGAAGAGATTTTAGAGCATATTAAATCCAAGAATCCTAAGACACTGCTTTTTTTGTATCGAAATTTTCCAAACTTTCAAACTGCCCGAATTACACTTAAAACACCCCAACTCCCCATTAAAATAGTTTATGCAGGGTTGTTGGGAGTCGCACAAGGACTGTCTTATATCTTTTCGAAAATTACGATTCCTGAACAGGTTGAATTTCATATATATGGAGAGGGTCCAGATGCTGAAGTTATTTCACAACCTAAAAACCATAGCATTATTTATCACGGTTCTGTAACCAGAAGCCAGTTACATCACGAGCTCACTCAGTATGATATTGCTTTTATTCCTTTAGTAAATCGGATTTATGGTTCGGTGCCTTCCAAGATTTTTGAATATGCAAGACTGGGTTTGCCCTTATTGTATATGGCAGGGGGAGAAGGTGGCGACTTAGTAGAAAAACAAAAGCTTGGGTGGGTGGTTCCTGTTCAGGATTTTAAAATTCTTCAACAATTTTTAAACACTATAACACTTGCTGAAGTTCAAAAATTTCCGAAGGAAAATGTGCAACAAAATGCCATGGATGTATTTGATTTCAACCTACAATTTGAGGGATTTAAAAAGCAACTGGAAAACCTCTAGTACGCCCGGTCTTCACCACGCAATGCGTTATAAATAGTCTGGAAAACTATTTTAAGATCTAAAAATAACGACCAATTCTCCAAGTAGAAAATATCGTACTTCACACGGTTAATAATATGATTGTCGTCTTCCACTTCGCCCCTATAGCCACTAACTTGTGCTAATCCTGTGATGCCGGGCTTTATAAAATGACGCACCATAAATTTATCGATTCGTTCGGCGTACATATGTGTATGACTTACCATGTGGGGCCGTGGCCCTACTACAGACATATCGCCTTTTAATACATTGATAAATTGTGGTAGTTCGTCTATGCTGGTCTTTCTAATTATCTTCCCTACTTTGGTCACCCGAGGGTCGTTTTTCTGAATTTGATGCAAATCTGCCATCGGGTTGGGACGCATAGAGCGATACTTGTAGCAGTTAAATTCTTTATAATCTAAGCCATTTCTTTTTTGCTTAAAAAATACGGGGCCTTTAGATTCTAACTTGATAAACAATGCTAGAATTGGAGTGAGCCAAGAAAGTATGCCTACAATCACCAAGACTGACAAAACGATATCGAAAGTACGTTTAACAAACTGGTTAAAAGGGGTGTCTATTGGTATTTTACGCATCGATAAAATGGGCAATACGCCATAATAATCGAAATCTAATTGCTTGCTATAAATCTCCTTATTATCTGGTAAAAACTTGAGTAGTTTAAGGTTATTGTCTGCAAATTCAATAAGCTTTGAGAGTTGCTTGTTACTTAATTGACCTATAGAACTGTAAATTTCATCTACGTCGTTATTATGTATATAGTCGAAACATGCGTCCAGTTTATCGTCTGAATCTTTTACGTCGAATATTTCTTGTAATCGGTACCCGTATTCTGGGTTTCGGTTGAAAAACTTTCGGAGTTGGTCTGTTTTCTTATTAAGACCAATGATAACAACCTTCCTAGAGTTCCCGCCAAAACGTTTTCGGTATCGTTTCAAAATAAAGAAAACAGTAAACTTTAAGATGGTAATACACAGGATAGTAGTAAGCACATACTTTACAACCTCCCAGGCGTTAATATCTAATTCGCTATAAAATCCGAAAAATGAAAAAACAATTAAGAAGAAAACAATACTCTGCTTTCCAATGAGCGACATTATTTTTGAAACATGAGTAAATCGATAAATTTCATAAAAATTGGATTTTAATGAGAGTATTACCCACGCCAATAAAATAAAAACTACGTATTGAAAATAGAGCAACCTATCCTGAAAAAAATAGAAAGCCAATGCAAAAATGATGGTTAAATCCATTGCATAGGAAAGAGGTCTTAAAAACCCTGAGTATCTACCGCTTTTAAATATCATTACCCCCTGTTGTGTTTGGTAAAATCTTTATGCTCACTCTTGAACAGCTCTTCTTTGGAGAGGCTCTTAAAATAATTGAACGTTATTTTCATGCCTTCGCTTCGTGATATCCTTGGTTCCCACCCTAAAATTTCTCTTGCTTTTTCAATATTAGGTTGTCGCTGCAAAGGATCGTCTTTTGGTAATTCCTTATAGATTATCTTTTGTGCAGTGCCCGTAAGTTTGATAATTTCTTCGGCGAATTCTAAGATGGTAATTTCGTCTGGGTTTCCGATGTTTACGGGATATGAATAATCGCTCAACAACAACTGGTACAACCCATTAACTTGATCGTCAACGTAGCAAAAGGAACGTGTTTGTTGTCCATCTCCAAAGACAGTTAAATCTTCGCCACGAAGCGCTTGTCCTATAAATGCTGGGATTACACGACCATCGTTTAATCGCATTCTTGGACCGTAGGTGTTAAAAATTCTGGCAATGCGTGTTTCCAAGCCATGAAATCTATGATACGCCATGGTAATACTTTCCTGAAAACGTTTTGCTTCGTCGTAGACACCCCGAGGACCAATGGTATTTACATTGCCATAGTATTCCTCACTTTGTGGATGTACCAAAGGATCTCCATATACTTCGGACGTGGAAGCAATGAGAATTCTTGCCCCTTTCTCTTTTGCCAATCCTAACAGATTGTGTGTTCCTAAAGATCCTACTTTTAAAGTCTGGATGGGTATTTTAAGATAATCTATTGGGCTTGCTGGTGATGCAAAATGCAGGATATAATCTATCCGTCCTGGTACGTGTACGAACTTTGTGATATCGTGATGATAAAACTCAAAATCTTCTTTTTCAAATAAATGCTGAATGTTCTTAAGATCCCCCGTAATTAGGTTATCCATTCCCACAACACGATACCCCTCTGCCATAAATTTATCGCAAAGGTGAGATCCTAAAAATCCTGCTGCACCTGCTATGAGAACTCTCTTTTTCATATCTATTCTGCTGTTTTTCTACCTATGGAATAATACGTAAATTCTTCTGCTTCCATATCTTCTACATTGTACAAGTTCCTTCCATCAAAAATGACGGGGTTTGCCAATAGTTGCTTTAGTTTTTGATAGTTTGGAGTTCTAAAAATACTCCATTCGGTACAAATCACTAATGCGTCTGCTCCTTCTAAAGCGTCATACATAGAATGGGCGTACGTAAGTTTATCCCCAAACTGTTTTTTAATATTAGGCATCGCTTCTGGATCAAAAACCGTGAGGTTTGCGCCTTTTTCTATGAGCGCATTCATCACATCTATGGATGGCGCCTCTCGAACATCATCAGTTTCAGGTTTAAAGGCTAATCCCCAAATAGCAATATTTTTTCCTTTTAAAGTATTGTTGAAGTATCCTTCAATTTTAGGCAGTAAGATGGTCTTTTGTTTTTTGTTTACTTCAATAACTGCGTCCAGTATTTTAAAATCGAACCCTTGATCTTTCCCTGCTTTTTGCAAGGCTTTTACGTCTTTTGGAAAGCAAGAACCTCCATAGCCAATGCCCGGAAAGAGAAAACGTTTTCCTATGCGGCTATCGGTTCCCATGCCTACGCGTACTTTATCTACATCTGCACCCACTTTTTCACAATAGTTGGCAATCTCGTTCATAAAGGTAATCTTGGCAGCCAGAAATGAGTTGGCCGCATATTTGGTCAACTCTGCCGATTTCTCATCCATAATGATTATTGGATTTCCGGAACGCACAAACGGTGCGTAGAGCTTTTGCATTAGTGCTGTAGCACGCGCGCTGCTGGAGCCTACCACAATGCGTTCGGGTTTAAGAAAATCATCTACTGCAAAGCCTTCGCGTAGAAATTCTGGGTTGGAAACTACGTCAAATTCACAAGAAGCATTTTTGGCAATTACAGCCTGTACTTTTTCTGCAGTTCCTACGGGTACGGTGCTTTTATCTACAATTACTTTATAGTCTTTTATTTTTTGTCCAATTTCTTCAGAAACATTAAGCACATAGCTTAAGTCGGCAGAGCCATCTTCATCTTCTGGGGTTGGCAGGGCTAGGAATATTATTTGTCCGTGTTCCAGACCTTCGTCCAAAGAGGTTGTGAAGGAAAGTCTTTTTGCTTGTATATTACGGTCAAATAAAACATCTAGATGTGGTTCGTAAATGGGGACGACACCACTTTTCATTTGTGTTACTTTTTCGGCATCAATATCTACGCATACCACTTCGTTGCCCGTTTCTGCAAGGCAGGTACCCGTAACTAATCCTACATATCCTGTTCCTATTACTGTAATCTTCATCTAACTAAAATTTTCAGAATTTATTCTTCTGTTTCATGCGGCAAAAGTACAATTTGTTGTGCTTTTACACGGCTTCTATTTCTTCATTTTGAAGCTTATTTGGTTTAATTAATAGCATAATAAGTACAAAACCAAAATAATACGCTCCAATTTGTCTATGGAATAGGTTTTCTACCAACAAAAACATCATACTAGTAACCAGCAATGCTGTGGGGAAAAACTGTCTTTTATTCCGAAGAAAAACAAAGAGGATAAAACCAATAAACAATACAATTCCTATAATTCCTGTCGCAAGGTACATGTCTAAAAATTGATTGTGGGTGTTGTATTTTCTTGCGACCAACCACGCTCTTTTTTGTTCATCTTCAATACTATTCTGGTAGCAATTTATGAGTTCTTCATTGGTATTGGCAAAACCGATACCGTTCCAGAACTCGGTATTAATTTCAGAAATTGACAGAGCGCAGTTCCATATAATGGTTCGTGGCTCCGTTTCTAGCGTGTTGGCAACCAGACCCTTACTCTCTGTGTTGGTTGGGGTGTAGAATATCTTTTTTCTGAAATCGTTATTCAGAATAAACACTAATACAAGACCCAAAAAAAGCGTTGCCACCACAAAAATTACCTGCGTTCCTTTGCTCCTCTTATAGAAAAATCCTAAAATAAAAAGTATGATAAGCGCAATAATGGCAATTCTAGAGACTATGAGTAAAATAAATAACACATTGAGAATAATGGCCACCACATAATAACTATTATTTGGATGGTATTTGTTTTGTAATAAGCTGTAGGATGCTACAATACTAAGTACGCACAAGAGGCCTAGATACAGACGATCTACCAGCATAACCTCAATGAGGTTTCCGGAATTCAACAATTCAAACTCAGCTCCTTGATAGACCCCTACTACAATACTAACGACCGAAAAAAGTATCGCCGCTACGGAAGAGAAGATAATGGCTTTTTTTATTTTTTGAAACCCTTGTATGGGCACATATAAAATGACGAGGCCAATTGCCAGATTTATTTTCTCCAGCACAGGACTGTCTACTTGAAGTCTTCCTAAAACTAGTGCTTGTACCAAAACAAAAAGGACCAAGCCAATAAAAAGTAAGGTAGGGAGTCTTTTTAATTTTTTAAAATCGTTTTTTGAAACGACAAAGGGAAACGCAACTGCCAACGCGATAAGCAAGATATTAGGCAAGGCCCGCATATAGTTATCGAATGGGATGGTGAGGTATAACAGCAGAAACATGTACGGATATATGGACTGAAGTAGTATTCTCATGACTTAAAACTGCGGTTTTTTTTGAGATTTGAAAGATAGTGAGAAAAAATGATTAACGATTGTAGATTGCGGATTGTAGATTTTTGAATTTTCACTTCGGTACTATTTTGATGCTGCTTCATAAAATCCTGCCGCAACCCTAGAGTGACAATTCCAATTTATTGTTTACTGAATTTCTCCTTCAGCACCAACCAAATAAAGGTGCTATTCCCTACAAGATACCGTTTCCACATACGTTGTGGTTCCTGTAGGAAACGGTAAAACCATTCCAAGCCTGCGTTTTGCATCCAGACGGGTGCTCTTTTGGTAAGTCCTGAAATAACGTCAAAACTGCCACCAACGCCCATGACAAAGGGCACGTCTTTTAATAATTCACGGTGATTGTAAAGAAAGTTTTCTTTAATGGGGGACGTAATGGCAACAAAAAGCATTTGGGCACCACTAGTGGCGATTTGTTGAGCGATCTGGGGTTCGTCTTCCTTTGTGAAATATCCGTTCCGGTAGCCTGCGATTATGTTTGTATTATACGTTTCCTGATAAATTTCAGAAACTTTAAGCACTACTTCTTCTTTGGCGCCCAGTAGAAATATTTTATGATTTTGTTGGTGTGCCAGTTCCACCAAATTCTCCATTAAATCGATGCCTGCGACACGTTCTTTTAAAGGCTTTCCTAGAATTTTAGCTGCCCAGACCACCGCTTGGCCATCTGCGTTAATGATGTCGCTTTCGATGACACTTTTGCGTAGGGCTTCATCTTTTTGCATGGCTACAATCTTTCCTGCGTTTACAACCACGTGATGTAGTTGCTTTTTTTCAGAAATAGCGTTAGATACCAACGCCAATGTCTCCTTCATGGAAAGATTATGGATGGTGGTATTTAGGATGTTTATTTTGGGTAGGTGTTGCAAAGGGTTGCCCGTTTTTTAATTGGGGGCAAAGGTAGCTTTTGTCTGTTTATTTACAAGATGTTGTCTACTATTAATTCAATATATGAGTGAGGTAAGTCGATTTGTGAACGCTCACCTGAAGATAAATCGATGGTAACGATTCGTTCAAAATCATATTCCCATGAGTCATTATTGTGTAGAAGGATTAATTTATTTGACGCAACAATATGCTCTAGGCTTGATTTTCCCTGATAATTTAACGTAGCAATCTCATTGATTACTTCTCCTGTATTTGGGTTGAGCTGTACCAGAGCCGAAATTGTATTGCCATTTTTCTCTGTAGCATATAAATCCCCATTTGGCGTGTATACAATATTTTGATATAGGTTTTCTAATGAATAGATTTGAAATTGATTTGTAGACAGATCAAATTTTGAGTAAATATGGTTATCATTCTCATCTTTTGAAATGCTGAATAATTGATTGGTTTCTTCTTTATAAAAACTCTTGTTCAGGTTATAAGCGTGTAATTCATTTTCATAATTAAAAACTATGTCTTGTTCTGAGGTTTCGAAATTTACTCTAAAGATTTTAAAGCGATCTATCAAAGGAAAATTTGAAGCAGGTATAAAAGGAACATTGGTGAAGAATCCATAATTCTCACTAGTGGTCATAAACCTGTTATTCGTTGGATCAAAATCATAGCTAGTTTCGTTATCAAGGTCTACCCATTGTCTGGTAGAAATTTCGGGCTCTGCAATACCACCTCCTTGTTTATATGTACTATACCCTAAAATATTTCTTGAAGACGAATAACCAGCTGTTCCATACTGATCATATCCTAAGACTCCCATCTGTGTAGAATCGATTGTATTCGTAGACAAATCCAATTGGTCGAATTGTACATTTATTCTCAAATCAGAATTAAAATCAATCCACCTATGTAAATATATTTTTTCCGTGGCCAGCGTTACTTCTTCTTCCTCATTTAAGGTGTCATCATTACTGGAACAGGCGGCAAGGAAAAGCGTTGCCAGACAGATTAAATAGATTGGATTTTTCATTCTTTTTTAAATTTTTCAAAATAACACTTTATAAACACTAAATGAAACGCCAAAATGGTTTCATAAAAAGATGTTTGTTGGAAGGTTTATTTTAAAAGTACAAAAAAATTCTTAAAAACAACTGTGTAGCCTAGATCATCAGTATTATTCCTTTTTATATAGCCCAAGCATTCATAAAAATTCCCTTAATTTTGTAGTCAGGCAAGTTGTATCGTTTTAAAAAGTATACTCCTATGGTCGAACTTGAAAAACAGAAAAAATGGCAGAAGAAAAAAAATACAGCATTAGTGCAGACGAAATACACATTGGAAAAGGAGCTAGAATAGCAGATGGCGTAAGAATTTCAGGAGGATATGATTATGCTACCAGCACACCAATTCCTGCAAAAAAAGTGATTATTGGAGATGGTGTTTTTCTTGCCTCAAACATAGAGATTATTTGCCCTTCTATTGAAATTGGAGATTATACCATGATTCGGGAAGACACTATGATTTCCGGATATAAAGACGCAAAAATAGGAAGTTGCTGTTGGATTGGTCAAGGGTGCATCTTAAATACTCACGGTGGGCTTACCATAGGGAACGGCGTTGGAATTGGCGCAGGTAGCCAGCTTTGGTCACATATTCGTTTTGGTGATACCTTGGAGGGATGCAAATGGGAATCTGTGGCGCCTATGGTTGTGGAAGACGATGTTTGGTTTGTTGGGCACTGCCTTGTGTCTCCCATTCATGCCAAAGCAAAAAGCATGGCCATGCTTGGCTCTGTCATTACCAGAGATATGGAAGAAAATCATATCTATGCAGGGGTCCCTGCTAAAGATATAACCGATAAACTTGGTACTCAATATGAAGATGTCCCCATTGACAAAAAATATGAAGTGATGACTGGGCAATTAGATATCTTTTATAAAAAAAATCCTCACTTTCCAAAATCAATAATCATTGTAAAAGACTCCACAAATCTGGAAGAAAGTGATAAAACAATTTTTGACGTTTCTAACCGAACGTACACTAAGCGCTTAACTGAAGAGGAAATAGAGTTTATGAAATTTCTATTAGTAAAGATTAAATTTTACCCAAAGAACTAGTATGAAAGATACAATGGAAGCGTATTTCGATAGACTTTGGCCAATAAGCAGAAGTCTTACGGGAAACGGCAACAGGGAAACAATCGAAATATTAAAAGAATTAATCGATTTAAAAGTTACGGAAGTACCTTCGGGTACTAAATGTTTCGACTGGAAAGTGCCGCCAGAATGGAACATTAAAGAGGCGTGGATTAAAAATAGCAAAGGCGAAAAAATTGTAGATTTTGCAGTTACCAATCTACATATCCTGGGGTATTCTGTTCCGTTTCAAGGAACCCTTACCTATACCGAATTAAAAGAGCATTTATATACACTGCCCGACCAACCAGAATTAATACCCTATCTGTGTTCTTATTACAAAGAACGGTGGGGGTTTTGTTTGTCTCATAATCAGTTTTTAGAACTTGATCAAGATGATACCTATGAAGTTTTTATAGATTCCTCTTTAGACTCTGGTGGTTCTATGACCATTGCTGAAGCGGTTATTAAAGGTACCTCCGAAAAAGAAATTTTAATTTCAACCTACATTTGTCATCCCTCCATGGCAAATAATGAATTGTCGGGTCCTTTAGTCTCAGCATTTATTTATAAAAAACTAAAGGAGCAGAAAGACCTTAAATATACCTACCGATTTGTTTTTGTGCCTGAAACCATTGGAGCTATTTATATACTTTCCAAATATGGAGACTACTGGAAAAAAAACCTACACGCAGGCTTTATTCTTACTTGTGTAGGTGACCCAGGAAATTTCACCTACAAAAAAAGCAGGAGAGGTGATAGTATTTCAGATAGAGCAGCGTTAACCATCCTAAATCAGTCTGAAGGAGATTTTAACCTTGTGGAATTTTTTCCTAATGGTAGTGATGAAAGACAATACTGTTCCCCAGGATTTAATTTGCCAATGGGTTCTTTAATGCGCACCATGTATGCTGTGTATCCTGAGTATCATACCTCGGCAGATAATAAAGATTTTATCTCTTTTGAAGCCATGGAAGGCACTGTAAACAAGTATTTAGAGATTATCGAGCTGATTGAAAGAAATGAAAATTATATTAATACTATGCCTTATGGCGAGCCGCAATTAGGTAAACGTGGGTTGTACCCAACTTTTACTCAAACTGGCAATGATGACCACATAAGAGCTATGATGTGGATATTAAATTTGGCTGACGGAGCCCATGATTTAATTGCTATGTCAGAAAGATCTAAATATCCCATAAAAAAACTGCTTCCCATTATAGATAAATTGATTGAAAACGGGATTTTAAAAAATGAAGCCTCCTAAAAGAAAGTCAAAAACTCTTTGCCATTAATTGTATTTACAAACGTTCTTTATGGATCGATGCGTTCAAAATAACTCTTTGCAAACACCAAATGAAACGCCAATATGGTTTCGTAAAAGAAGTTGGCGCTAAAAGCCATTAGCACAAAAGTACCAAGTAAAAAGAGACTCGTTATATTATTTATTTTAAAGCTACAAAATAATTTTGCGAAGATAAAAAGATATGCTGCCATTCCTATAATACCGAAAAAATAGAAAAGATCCAGCAACCCAAACTGGCTACGGAAGTGCATATCATACCCCCCACCAAATAAGTAATTACGCCACGTCCATTTTTCTTGGATTAATGGGAGCATTTCCTCTAACAGGTGTTGGTCGCGTAAAGAAAAAACAACCGACCAAATTCCTCTTTCATCATATACTTTCTGAAGCGAAGGGGATTGCGCGACAAGCCAATGCAATAGATTATCAAAAAACACAAATCCTGAAAGCGCAACTACTATGGCGGAAATGAGCACCCATTTATTTTTATGTCCGCGCAGTAAGATAAAAATAAAAAATCCTAGAAAAATATAGCTTATAAAGATGGCTTTGGTGCCCAATAGTAGCGAAGCAATAAACACAAGACCAAAGGGAAGGTATTTTTTCTTTTTTAGGACAAAACATTCACAAGCATAGTAAAAAAGTGCAATCCAGTAAATATAGGTGGAGGCTCCGGAACGTAAAATAGTACCATTAAGCCCAAAGCGTTTTGCCGTGCCATAATACGTGTTAAACCAATCGGTTGGCAAAAACAACCCCAAGACAATACAGATGGAATTTATGATAATGAATACTTCAAAAACCTTAAAGAACAGCGGGTAATACTTCGACACATTCTCAATGGTCTGTACATACACGAATGCAAGAACCACAAAAAGGTATTTATCTAAAAACCAAAGATTTTTTTGCAGTTGCTCCCAGGGCGCAAACCCTATTTGTCCTGAAAGAAATAACATTGTGAGCGCTACAACAGGCCAAAGTTTTTTATAGTCGTTCCGTAGTATTTGTATAACAAAAAATACTTGTAATACAGTTTTGAGAGCAGCTGAAATTTTGAAAGCGTGAAAGTATTCCTTGATACAAATTTTATACACAAACTCAGATAACACCAAGAGGGTAAAAATAAGTGCAAGCTTATTATTGGCTACTAGCCTCAGTATGTTGTTTGCTTTTGCAATCATAAAAGATAAAGAAACAATAAAATATACTAAATACAACTACACCTGCTTGCCTTGAAAAATAAGATTCCACTAGCATGGCAATAGAAAAGTATATAAGAAATAATGTGGTAGTCCTAAAACCCAAAATAATGGGTATGAGTATTACAAAAATTAGCATTGTTGGAACTAAAATACCATACGCCAATAAGAACTCTAAATATTGATTATGCACATTGTAGCGTCTATATTTAATTTCCGAGTCAACTTCTAAATTGTTTGAGAGCGCATCCCGAACATTTTGGGATCCAATGCCCGAAACCAAATGTGTTGTTGAAATAGCGAACGCTTCCCGCCAAAGTTCGGGACGGGCATCCATTTTCTTAGTATCATTTACCAAAAAAATAGTTGTAATACGCTCTCTTGCTTCATTAGAAGTATATACAAATACACCTGCCAAGAGAACTAAAGAAACACCGACACTTATATAGATTGTTTTTAATTTTTTTGGGAATTGTATAATTGTTACACTAACCATTAGAACTAACCCTATAAGTAAAGGCAATCTTGCTTGCGAAAGATACATAAATACAAATGCTAACATTGAAAAAAGCATTACTGAAATCCTGATTTTTTTTCGTTGAAATTCGAAAAGAAGTGCGACCACTATAAGCCCTGCCAAATAGCTGGAATGCCAATATTGCTCCACCGTCTCAAAAAAGAAACGTGTAAAATTATAATTGGAAGAAAGGTGTAGATACCGTTCAATTATTGCAATAACTAGAAGAAAAACATATGTTACAACTGCTATTTGAAAGACTTTAAAAATTTTAACCATTTGAGCGCGCTGTACCCCTAAAAAAAGAAAGGGAGCTAATAAAAAGTAGCTATAATTCCCAAAATCGGTACCGATGGTTTCAAAATGGAAAAAGACATTCACTATCATAATTGCCAAAAACAGTGTGCCTAATGGAATAAAGTTTTTAAGTTCTCGAAAATGAAATTTTTCTTTTTCAACAATAAAATGTACAAGAGTTAGCGCCAAGGAAACAGCTAACAAAATGTGCGAAATAATAAGCCAAAAAGGAAGTAAGAACATCCAGAGATAGAAGAGGTAATTCCTGGCTTTGTAGAGAGCACTGCCTTCAACTTTAAGATTGGTAAAATTATATGGTACGGTATTGATGTAAAACCTGCCCATTACAAGCAATACCATAAGCAACAGGATATTTGTTACCCAGCCTAAGGGTGTAAACTGTTTCGTTTTGGCAATTTTTTCAAATCCTTCTAAGTTTAACATCAACCACCCATTTCCTTTTTGGCCTGCAGTAGCTATAATCGAATTCTGAGTGCTCACCGGAGTCACATTAGTGCTCGAATAGTTTACAAATTTGTCGAGATTGTTAAAAGTTCTAACTTTGTTTTTGGAGGCAAGCGTAACATCTTTAATAATGATGCTCCCTTTAGTACTACCACTCCAATAAAACCCAAAAAACTGAAGCCCTTCTGGCTGATTTATAGTTGTTACTATGGTATTGAGCTTGTTTTTGAATAATGGTAAGGTTTCCGTCTTGCTAATAGAATCGCTAAAGTTGGGCTGCAAAGAATACCACGTATACGAGTCAAAATCTGTTTCGACTGTAAGGGTAATTGTAATGGGTTCATATCTTTTTTCATACAAAAAAAAAGCATAAAGGATATTCAGCAGCACGAGTGTGAGCAGACTGTATCCTATTATTTTCCCCCAAGAAGTTTGCATATTGCTTTTGGGTTAAATCCTTGATTTAATAAGTTTTGCAGGCACGCCACCCACAATCGTAAAAGGAGCAACATCTTTCGTCACTACTGAATTTGCTCCAACAATAGCTCCCTCTCCAACAGTTATCCCTGGTAATATAACTACATTTCTACCTAACCAAGCGTTATTACAAATGGATACTTTTTTTATAGCAGTGTTTCCTTGTTGTACCATAGGCATCTCTATGTCGTTATGCTCATGGGCATTCGTGTAAATTGCCGTATAGGGCGCAATCATTACATAATCCCCAATGCTTATCTCGCCTTGCAGAAAGACGTGTTCGTTAATGCGTACATAGTTTCCAATTTTCAATTTTTTAGCGTCCGAAATGTAAATGCCGTTCTCAAACTTAGAGTTAGTGTCGTTAGGCATTACTTTCAGCACTTTTGCCAGATAGCTTCTGCGCATACTGTTAAAACCACCCCACAATCTAGAATGTGGGAGCTTTTGAATAAACAGATAATAGAAGATTAGTTTCAGTTTATGCATACCATTTTCTATATTTAAAAAGCGAGACATTAGCAATCATCATTGCAGTAAAGGCCATAATTACAAAACCAAAATTATTGGTAAACATAGGTGCAAAAAGTCCTAACGCCAATAAAAATATAATTAAAAAGTTTTTCACAAACCTTCCATACACATCACGATTAATAGTGCGGGCTTCTATAATTTTATATATGAAGAGCAAAAGGAAGATTATTCCAACTCCTATTTCAGTGAATAAACTGAACAAAAAAGCATCATAAATGGGGCCGTGAGGGTTCACTTCTTGCCAGCCTAATAGATCTCTCCCAATATCATACCGTTCGTAAATATCTCTAGTCCATAAGGAAACCCGAGACCCCCACGTTCCAGGGCCAGAACCCCAGGGGAAATGATCTGCGTAAATTTCGGCAGATTTCGAAATAATTTTGTACCGTACATAGTCCTTATCAAAAGCCACCGTGTTGGCAGAGGCAAAAAATGCTAGATAATATACTAGTAATCCTGTAAACATGGTGGTGAAAAAAATGAGCCTCTTTAACCATTTGTTGATCAAATTTCTTGATGGATATGGAAAAAACACCAAAAAAATAAAAATAAAGAGCACTTCTTTTCTTGAAAAACTGAATATGCCTAACAAAATAGCCAGCACCAAAGTAACTATGTGCTTTTTCTGTATGGTTTGCTGCAACGCATAGTGACAATAATGCCAAATGGCCACAAAAATGGTGATGAAAATAGCCAAACTTGGACCCGACCCAAAAAATGAAATCAAATAAAAATAATTAATCCCTCTTTTTACACTATGTACTCCCATATAGTTTCGAAATGTAGTATGGTCTAGTGCCTCAAAAATTCCTAAAATGGCAATAACGTAGACAAATACCGTCATTATCTTTTTAAAAGAAAGTATCGTCTGGTTCTTTGCTTCGTTGGAAAGCGTCAAAAAGTAAAAGAAATAAAAGAAAAACTGACTGTAAATTACTACTTGAAAAAAGCCTAGGGGATACACCCCTCGATAGACAACCAGTAAGCAACAATAGCCAATAAAAGCGAACATAAGCAGCGCCAAGCTATTGAGTCGTTTTCTATGTACTAAAACCAATATAAACGCCACAAAAACTGCTATACTTAAAAGTTCATTAAATATATTTATGCTCCAACCTATTTTTCTGGCCAGTTTGTCTATAAATGGTTGCAGGATGAGCAACATAAATAATAAATTCCTTAGAAGCATAAATTTGTTTTAGCTACATTCTCCAAATAGTTCGCTACAAAAAACGATTGTTCTTTATTTGCTTGTTTTCTCAAGCTCTCTTCGTTTAATAATTCGCCTTCTTCCACTACAATAGCATTCATTTTTACAACATCAAAATGATTTTTGGAAAGGTTATTCACATTAAAAAATATGGGTGCCGCTCCTAAAAATGACCCTTCAATAGCGGTTGTTGAATAAATGGTAATGTTATAGTTTGAAATTTTAAGTACTTCGTAAATATTGAAATCGTTGCGCTCAATAATATTAGGTTGCTTGGTAAATTTTGAATACTCCAAATCTGCATTTTTGGCCCTAATTATAAACAACCAATCCTTATGAAGTTGCGCTTCTTTTAGCAACCACCCTAACATTTCTTCTTCTTTAATTGCTTGTAATGTGATACAAAAGACGAAACGATAACTTTTCTTTAGATTCAGAAGTTCCTCCGGGGTTGTGTGCGCTTTTATTAATTCTAACTGAAAGCTTCCTACTGGTATAATTTGTTCGGGGTTAAAAATCAACTTAGCACTTGCCTTTTGTTTTTCATACGTTCCAAACGATAGTAAATAATCTGGATATGCCTCTTTAAATTGTGTTTCGGCATTATAAAACGTATGTGCGTCTCCTATATACCCGTGTTGTGCTTCATAAACCTTTATTCCTAGTTCTTTAGCGGCAACTACTATCCCAACTTTGGTAAAACTACTCAAAACAAAAATAGCTTTGGGTTTTACGATTTTGAAAAAAAGTTTAAAGACATAAATTTCTGCTAGTTTGCTTTTAAGTTCTCTTTTAATAGCGCTGGAAATATTATTTTCATTAATAATAGTGTCCAAGAGCAATTCGCTCTTAAGCTTCGTATTCACAAACTTTGAAACAATGGCAATCACGAACTTGAAAGGTAAATCTGAAATTATATTTGAAGAATATGTTTCCGTTTGTTTTAGATGTTTATCCTTTGCCCATTCAATAAAAAGACTTTTTTCTTGAAAAACTTTATCGGCCCAGGCATCAAAAAAGATATCAAAATAAGTACCGTCGAGAAGAACCCTTTTATCGGTATTATTAAAAAAAATAAAATCGAACTTCTTTAATCGAAATAGCTGTTTTATACCTGAAAAAAAATTTATCCCTAATTGTTTCTTATTCCTTGTTCGTAGCTTATTATCATATCCAAGAGATTCTCTAATAGTTTCAAAAATAATTTTTTGTCTTAGTAGTGGCCATACTCTTCTTCCATTGAGCAATGTAATATCCTCAACCTCATAGGTATTTTCAATTGTATCCAAGATATCACTAGCGGCCATTCTTTCTCTGCAGTATTTTTTTGAATTCGGACATATTCTTATAAACAAATCCCGCGCTAAAAGTACCTAGAATTAACAACTTAACACAAACCACCAGCCATAGATTATAGGTTTCCAAAAAAGGTTGAAAAAAATATGGTGCCGAAGAAAGTACAGCCCCCACAAAAATAATAAAGAGAATCGCCTTTAAATTATATGGAATATGATAAATACGCTGACTAAAATAATAGGTGAGCGCCGTAAAAAAGATCTTGGTAAGCAGGCTCGCAATGGCCGCTCCCAGAAAGCCATAGGCGTGTATTAAAAAATAATTGAGCACTATGTTTACAACCGCTCCGCTAATGGTTAGAAAGGAAAGGTATTTGGTCTTTTCCAAAAAGAAAACGCTGCTAAACGTAAAATAAAAGCCATTAATTACAAAAGCAGTTGCAATAAGTGGCGTGACTGTCCACGATGCGTGGTATGCCGGTTTGCTTATTACTTTGAGGAGCTCTGGTGCTAACCAGCTTACACAAACTGCAACCACGGCATACAAAATGACAATTTTTTGGGTTACGGCAACTATGTTTTTTTTGCTGTTGGTGTCATTTTTAACCTGGTCGAAAAACCACGGGGCATACGCCGAGTTTACTCCCAGCGAAATCATATTCACCACTTTTCCTATTTGTGAACCTACATCAAAGAGTGCCACTACGCTCAATGAATTAATAGCATTCAGCATAACCCTATCTACCATGTTCATCGCCCAACCAGAGATATTATGCGGCAATAATGGCAATGAGTACTTTAAGACTTTCTTTAAAATTTTGGGGACAAAACACAGTGTAATTTCTTTCCGCAGCCCTATCAAGCTCATAATAAATACCAAAAAGCTAGCAATAGCATTGGCCAAAAGAGCTCCTTCAGCTTTAAAATTAAACCCTAGGATAAATATCAGGGTGAGCCCAATCATCACCCCGAAATAGACAAAGTCCAAAACAGATGCTTTTTTAGCTTGCTGCTTTGCTCTTAATACAGATTGGTAGAAAAAATAAAGCGGTTGTAAAAAAATACTGGCAAGTGACAGCACCACATAAGGATCAAAGGCAATGTTTTCAAAAAGGGTATCTAAAATCCACTCTTTGGTGACCAGCAGAAATAGAATGCTGAATACCGAGAACAAGAGTATAAAAATAACACTTGTCCCGTATATTTTTTTGAGGTAGGATACATTTTCATCTTTATATTCGTAGTAATAAAATGCTACAGAGCCCCGAAATGAGAGCCCAAAGAATAAAACTAAAAAGGAAATAACCGCTGTTGCGGTGCTGATGATTCCCAGCTGTTCGGTTGCTAGAACCGTGGTGTACACAGGAAGCAAAAAGAAACCCAAACCACGTTGCAATAGACTGAAAAAGCTATAAATAGCAGCGTTTCTAGCTAGTTTGCTTTGTTTTTGTTTCATTATAGGAGTATTATTTTCAAGAAAATTAAAATGCTTTCACTACAGATTTTCTGGACTCCGCTTCTCCATTAATTTTTCTAAGCTATTAGCTATGTTACTTTATATTTTACTGCCGACTATTCGAACTTATCCTCACGCTTACAGTAAACTTACGTATCTAGCAAATGGATACTGATCTTCTGGATAGGGATTAGTCAATTTTACATTTATTAAGCGATTAAAACCATATTTATAGTTTGATATATTCAAACTCATATCTTGAGCCTGCTCCGCTATCATATTTTAAAATATTATTATGAGCATCGTAAAACAAATGTGCAGAATTGATATTATACTGTTCTGTTACAATATTCCCAGCTTGGTCTTCAAAAGTAACTTTTGTATTTAAAGGAAATTTATTGCTCGTTTTCAAATTAAATGCTATAAAAAAATCATTTGAAAAATCCCTGAGACCAGGAGAAGGCATGTTATTTCCTTTGTCATGGTTGGAATATTCGAAAAACAACGGGCCTCCATCAAAACTAATAATATTGTTTTCTGAATCTCGAACAAAACGGTCATCTTCAAAAATTCTAAATACCGAAACCCTAGAAACCTTGAATGAATCTACATAACCATTAGTTGATCTTATTTCGGTGATAGTGTCAGTCCTGTCAGAGTTTATTAATGTAATCAAGTTGTTTTCAAGAATTACTTCATAATTTTCAACCTTGTCATATATATCATCTTCAACATCTATGAATTTTGTTATTTTAGATACTTGGCCTTCACTATATGAGATATCTAACGTTACAATTTCATAGCCTCTATTAGTAACTACTTTTGTTGGTTTTTTGTTTGAATTATACAAAACCTCTTGAGATGAAACTACTCCTAAAAAATCTGAGGTTTTGGTTGATTTACTGTAGAAGAATGTTTCTAGATTTTCCTTTTCTGATTCATCATCTTGCTCTGAACAGCTAAAGTTCAAAAAGCTATTTAAAATTACTAGTAATATAAAAGTTCGTTTCACGATTTTTCTTTAAAATTAAATAACTACTGCCTTAAATTTTTCTCTTCTGTGTAGCGTTGCAACATAAGGTCTATACTGCTATATTTTTGAACAAAATATTCTACAAACTCACGAAAAGCACCATCACCTCCCTTAGTTTCTAACAACAAATCTACTTTATCTTTTACATACGAAGGCGCATTGCTGGGTACAGCGCTAAACCCAACGTGTTGCAGGAGTTCCAAATCGTTTATATCGTCTCCTATAAAAGCTACCTCGGCAAGTGTAATGTTATGTGCTGCACAGACTTCTTTTGCCAGCTTCAATTTATTTTTAACTCCCAGATGCACGTGTTCAACTTTCAATTTATTGGCACGGCGTTGCACAATTTGAGTATTTTCGCCTGTCATAATTACCAAAGGAATTTCCAGATATTTTAAAAATAACACACCAACGCTATCACTGGTATTAAACCGTTTAAATTCCTGATTAGTATCATCATAATACATACTACCATCGGTCCAGACACCATCAATATCGGTTATAACGAGTTTTGGTAAAGCCATTATTTGAGTTTCGATTTATAGATAATTTCGTCTTTAGGCAAAGCCGCGTTTAGTTTCTTACCTAACACCTCAGCTTTATCCATCCATTTTATGCCGTCACCTGGGCTTAATAAGTGAATGTCATTAATGGTAACAATATGACCTTCTGGCAAGGCTCTAAGGGTTGCTATAGAGCGCTCTAGTTTTTCACGCGCTACTTTTACAGACTCCTCGATCTTAATTTCTTTTGTGCCAAAAGACAACTCCAAATTTCTAATGTCACGCATCATCCTGTATATACCATCTATTTCCAGAGAACCTGCCTGGTCCGTACCTTTCATCTGGCGGTCTAAAGTAATATGTTTTTCAATAATTTGGGCACCCATTGCTACGGCAGCTATAGGTGTTGCAATACCAATGGTGTGGTCTGAATATCCAATGGTATATTGGGGATATTTTTCTTGCAGGTATTTGATAGTATTCAAATTTACATTTTCATACTCCGTAGGATACTGAGAAACACAGTGCAAGATTGAAATATCTTCATGATGTTTAGAAAGCACCTCTAGCGCTTCATTTAATTCTCGTTCGCCAGCCATTCCCGTAGAAACTATAATGGGAATCTTAGTTTGTGCTAGGGCGTCCAATAAGGGTAAATTGGTTAAATCTCTGGAAGCTACTTTTAACCTGTCTGGTGTAAAATTGTTTAAAATACTTAAACAACCAATGGCACATAGGGTTTCTACAAAATCCAATCCTTTCTCTTTGGCATACTGGTAGCAATCGTAATGCTGTGCATCATCTAACTCCAAGAAATCACGGTGCGCTCCATACGTCTTTCCAAAAGAGTTTGGCGTATCATACGGTCGTGACATTTGCGAAGCTGATAGCTCTTGACTTAAATCTCTTTTAGTGAGCTTAACAGCGTCCATTCTGGGTAGTTCTTTGCCAAACAATTTATCATGAACAGGTCTTGAGACCACATCTATAATTGTTTTTGCAATATCTACCGAGCCATTATGATTTTGGCCTATTTCTCCTATTACGTAGGTCATATGTTATTGTTCTATAAGTGTAATGTGTTTTTTTCTTCTAACATCTAATAATACAGATGCCGGTTCTTGACTTTGGTTGCTGGAATCGTGTATATTATTTTGCAATACAACAGTGGCATTCTTAGTTCTGAACTTTCTTCGGCTAGTAGTTATAATTATATCGTTCTGAGGTTGTGAACAACTGCTATCATAATCGAAAATATTATTATTTATAGTGATCGTTGCATCTCTGTTAGGCTGAATAATAAAGGGGGTGTTTTGTTCAAAACAGCCTATTACCTTATTTCCTTCTAAGGTAATATTTTCTGGTCCATGCTTCGATTTAAAAAATTCCCAGGGAGCTTTTACAATATGAATGGCTGAAGAAATGTATCCTTTTTTTCCTGAGTCTAATACGTTATCTGTAATAGGAGTTAATTGAATAACCTTAAATGTGTTATTAGTAATAACTGCATTTGTAAACGGAGAAAGAATGCCAATGTATTTAAAATCAATAAAACTATTGCTATTTAGGGTAACCTTGTGTACAAATCCTTTGTTTTCATCCTTATTACTAAAGTTTGCTAAAACCCCAAAATCCGCATTCCTTATCGTGTTGTTTTGAATTAAGATTGAACCAATCCTTCTGTAGATAGTATCGCCCATATTATCAAAAGTTGTGGTAAACTCACTACCTCCAAAGAGCACTCCAGAACCGTACCTATCCAAATAATCAACATTTAATTGTCCGTTTTTTACCTGTTCAATAGACGGCAGTCCCACCACATCAAAATCATTGTTTTTAATTATGATGCTATCCAATATTATCTTACGGCGTATGGTATCTAAACTATCAAAGCCGTGCAGGATAAGAACGCCTGTTCTACTCGCAACACATGAAGAGTTTTGAATAGTGATATTTTCAGTGATATCGCCATCAAATAAAGTTCCTATATAAAACGCTCTATTAGCGCCTTTCAAATCAACATGGACATTGTCAATAATTACATTTTGAGCATTCACGATGGTTAATCCATTCATCGCTGGATCTTCTAGCGCAGATTGCTCGTCCCATTCTATCGAAATGTTTTTTACTACTATATTCTGTATTGTTTTTTGTTGTGAGTTGAAAATAAAATTTCCTGTTTGATATGCTCCATCAGGAATTAATTTATTGTAATACTTCTCTGTTGTGGGTCCTTGAATTGTAAAGAGACCTCCACGCCTTGTTGATGTCTCAAAGTTTGATCTATCGAAACGCAATATTGTTTTTCTTCCTTCACCACTTACAGTTATATTGTCAAAATCAATTACAAAATCTCTAATGTAATATACACCTTCAGAAAAATGAAGTTCACCTCCTCCTGAGGCAGCTATATCCAGCATCATTTCTTTTGCAAGCAGATAATTTATTGAATTCTTTGAGGTCCCATCAGGTCTTGTAGGGATTTCATTTGGAATAAGCCCCCACCATTCTGGATGGTATACTTTATTCTGGAAAAAAGTAATGTTAGAAATAGAAGTCCCATCATAGGTCAAAACACCTCTATTGGTAAGATCAAAAATTTGCTGAGGCCCCACAGATACTTTTCCTCTAATATATAGAGAAGAGCTCTCATTTTCTATCTTTAACCTTCCATTGTTTTGGAATTTTAAAGTAATCCATTCTGGCACCTCAACAATTCCAGCAATCATAATCTTATCTGAAATAACGATTGTAGCTGGGGCCCTTCCTGCCTGGTTCGTTATATTTTGAGTAGTAAAAGGCATTACTTTATCCCAAACAAGATCTTGACCAAAGACCGATGCCACTGTCATGAATACAAAGAAAATTGCTACGCATCTTTTCATACTAGAGTATCTTACAAGGTTACATTCTTTCTAATTACATAGGTTTGATCTTCCAATCTACCCAAAAATTCTGAAAATGGAACATCCTCGCCCTCAGGCAGTTTTATAAGTTTCGTTTTATCTTCTCTTTTGAACTCACCAATAACCGAAACCATATCCTGTAAGGTACATTCTTTTAAGTTTTCTGAACCTATTGCTTCCTCTAGCTTTAAGGCGCGGTCATAATCTTCTTGATAGTCTACCGAAAGATTAATGTATTTAAGATCTTCTACTTCCGAAACGATATCGATACATCCTTTTTTAGCTTCTTCGTCATTCAAAATAAAAAGTGTTAGGTATTCCGAATGCATTGGGTTATCCATATGTAGATACAAATTCCAAAGATATTTTGTGCTGAACAATTCCGCAGAAACACCAAAAGGCACATTGTTGGCACGCACATAATCCAGATCGTTTTCAACCATCAACGTAATCATCTCATCCACCAATTCCGGATCTGTAAATGGATTGTCACCTGTTACTCTAAAAACAGCACCCCATTCTTCCTGTAACGAAAGTTCCAGCATTCTATCCAACACTGAAACTGCATGACCTCTGTATACTTTATGGTCGTTTTGATGACCTACCTCAGCCAACGGAGTGTCTTCTGCTAAGGTTGAGGTGGAAAGAAATACATCTTTCACCTTTTTAGCGGTTTTTAAACGCTGGTATAAAAAATCGATGATACTAGTTCCTCCAAAGGGCTTTAGCACTTTTAAAGGCAATCTTTTGGACTTTAAACGCGCAATGAGCGCAACGCCAACATCTGCTCTTTTAAAAGAATTGAATTGATGGGTAATATAATCTACGCCAGCATCTGCTCTTTTAAAGTCGCCACCGCCTAATACTTTTTTATACATCACATCGCGATAGGGCAATTCTGTTTTGGTGGGGTGTTTTTTATAATCGCCTAAAGCTTGCTGGTAATGTTTCAATTGTTGCACCATTACGGCAAATTCGTGCGGATAGAGCGATACTTGATAATCGAATTTACGGTTGTTACGCGTTAAAGTGATGTGTTTTTCAAGATATTCGCATCCTTTTGCTAATACCATTAACGGAATGTTAGCTGTATCTAGGGAATGGTCTGCTAACCCTGTGGTGTATTGAGGAAATTCATTTTTGAAATAGTCTAATGCATTCAAATTAAGATCTTCAACTTCAGTAGGATAGTTGCTAAATCCATGCATTAAACATTCTACCTGATCGCCTATAATGTCCAGTGCAAATTTTAATTCCAGGTTAGTGGCACATTGGGTTTCCAAAATGAAGGTAACATCCTTAAACGTTGCCATTTTGTCCAACATGGTTTTGTTGGTAATATCTGTAGCGTGTAGTTTTAAAAAGCGGAATCCTTCGGCATAACAAAAATCGAAAGACGGGATGTCCAACACACAAGGTATTACTGGCATTTCCAGCTCTCTACAATACGCAAACACCTTGCTCCATTCTTCAAAAGAAAGGGTGTTGTTTTCGTAAATTTCATATTTGCTGTAATCCTCTACACAAAAGGCAGCAACATCCATCACTTGAATTGTAAAATAATCTGCTCCAGCATCTTTGGCTGCTTTGGCAAGTTCTAAGGTATATGGGAGGCTTCCGTTGTGGTTAAAGGCGCTTTCGGCTATTGTTTTCAAGTATCTAAGATTTTTTTTCAAAGATACTATATATATTACTATTTAACTGAGAGTGTATCTATTGAAAATACAGTGGTTCCCCGCTTATCCCCCGCATGAAAACTTAAATTCCTAAACTGTTTCAAGGGGCTTTTAAATGAAAAAACTACAAAGCTTTTATTTTGATATGTAAGGACATCTATATTTGAAAAATCACCATAATAAACAATTTTTGTTTTGTTTCTATTCTGAAAAATCTTCTGTTCCCCATATTGGTTGAGCTCTTCTAGTGTTACCTCATGCTCTAAGCGGAAAGGCTGTGACCCAATAGTATCTGCAGAAAGTGAAAATAATACATTATACGTTTCTTCTCCCGTTTTATACAGCTTTGCGTCTGTGATTCCAAACAATTTTTTTTCAGTAACTGAGTCTAAGTCCTTATAAAACAAGCTATTGTTTTTAGGATTTGATTGATAATACGGGTTTCCACTTAAATTAATAGGTGTTTTGGTGAGTGGAATGTGTAAGCTGTCTTTTATGTATGCAGATAGATATGTTGATGCAAGTATGGCCCCTCTTGTATTTAAATGATTTGGGTTTCTATAATGCCTCCTTGTAATTCCAATCTCTTCTTTAACCTCATTAAATTCTAGAAAATTGTGTCCCTTTTCCGTTAGGTACGATTTTATAGACTTTGCATAGCTATTGTGGCTCGGACTCACATCATATACATAGGAAGGTGCATTAATAAAGAGAACAGGCACATTATTATTTTTAAATAAATCTGCAATGTCATCTATGCGTTTTTTCGCGATATCTGGTAATGTATCGAAGCGCTTGTTTTGTGCTTTATATTTCTTTTCAAATTTGAGAAAAGTGCCATCATCAAAAGTGCTGTTTGAAGTAAGAAACCCTTTATAATGGTTGTGGTCATTATTATAATTAAAAGTTTTACTAGGCTTTTTGGATTCTGGCCATTCGGTGTGATTTCTAATGGTTTCTGAAAATGCCATAGGCCATTCATTGGCAGGAAATGTGTTAAGAATAAAAGAACTTTTTGAAAAAGATTGTGGTAAAAAATCTATCGCAAGCAAGTTCGAGGATGTAAAACCTTCATTTTTCTCTTCATTAAAACTTAATGCAAACACATTGATAACGGCAAGATCTGGTCTGTTTTTTTTTAATACCATATCAGCAACAACCTGGGTTGCAATTAATTTTTGCGCAGAGGAGCCTAAATTAATTGCCGTCACGTTCAATTCATTTTCGATAACTGCGGGATTAAAAGTGCTATACGAATGTGAACTTCCAAAAAAAACAATGTCGAAATTACGGTCTGAAGATTGGAATGTGCGTATGGAATCCCTGTAAAAACTATCTTTAATAAAATAGGCGTCTACTTCCTGAAGAATAAAACCAACAAGGGTAATTAAGAAAATAGCTTTTAATAGAAAACGTATCATTAAAAATTGTTGTAGTGAAATTTTGTTGCCAGGGGTTTCATAGCCATATCACCTTTAGAGTCTCCATAGTACATAATTTCGGCGTACTTAGAAAGGTCTATTTCGGCTTTTACGCGTTTAGGTTTTTCCTCGTAGTTGCAGTTGGGGGTTTTAAAATTTCCGCTGAAGACGTCGTTTTTAAATTCACTTTGGGTACAAATAAGGCCTACGCCCAACTGTTGCGCAATGGCATCTAACCACAAATCCAACGATGCCGAAACGATATAAACATCGCCTTTTTGGTTATGCTTTTTTATAGTCGCTAATGCGTTCTGTTTAAAAAAATCACCTTGTTGAATGTGTCCCAAAAAGGCTTTCGAAATTTTAGAAATTTCTTCTCGGGTCTTCCCTTTTAAACAAGCTGAAATAAAACTTCGTTTGGTAGTTCCTTTATCCAACAACCCTAATTTAGCAACTAAAAACAAAGGTGCAAATTTCAGTAAAATGAAGTTGTAGTGTAGTGATGGTGTCGCAAATTTCAGAAACTCGAACAAAGAATCTTTGTTGGTGATGGTTCCGTCAAAATCGTACAAATACAACGTTTTCATAATGAAAGCTTCTTGAAAATAAACTCTGGTATATTTCGGATTATAAACATAACAAGGCGCCAAATTCCTGATATATAAATGGTGTTTTTCTCACCTTTGTAGCCCTTGTAAATTAAGGTTGCTGCTTTTTCTGGAGAGATGGTTAATGGACCAGGTAAATCCATTCCTTTGGTCATTTTAGTATCCATAAATCCTGGCTTTACGGTCATAACGTGAACGTTTTTCTTGGCCAACAAATTTCGCAAACCACTTAAATAAGCCGTTAATCCCGCTTTGGCACTCCCATAAATAAAATTACTTTGTCGTCCACGTTCTCCTGCAACCGAGCTTAAACAAACTAAGTTTCCTCCTCCCTTGTTTTCCAAGTCTTTTGCAATAGCATTTAGGTGCGGCACCAAACCTGCATAGTTTATTTGAAGTATCCTCGCCACGTCCTCAGGTTTTGCGATTACTCCCTCGCTAGTGTCCCCAAGGTATCCTGCTGCACAAAAAGCAACATTATACGTTAATGCCGAGAAATCGAACTTGGTTTGTTCTAAGAGGTCCAATTTAAAAACAGTGACCTCCGTAGTATATTTTACCTCTATGTGCTTTTTAAAAGATGCTAAGGCATCAATATTCGATGAAAATAAATACACATGTGGCACCGCTTCTTTTTCTAGCATTTTTTCTACAAACGCGCGTGCAATATCTGAATTGGATCCTAATACAATCATTTGGGTGTCTGGTTTATTCTTCTGTTTTGAACCGAATTGAACTTAGTGGTCTGTATGTTTACGTACTCCATAAGTGAAGCTTCGGACAAGCTATCTTTTGCTCTGTAAATTCTCCCGCCGTACTTTTTAACAATAGCGTCTAACTTAGGGACTAAGGTATATAGTTTTTTATTCACCTTAAAATCTAGTGCTAAGGTGTATCCCTCAATGGGAAACGAATTATGTGCATTTGGGTTATTGGCGCCAAATAGTTTTAACACAGCAAGAAAAGAGCCTTGTTTACTGGTTGCAATTGCTTCCAGAATCTCTTGAAGCCCAGCCATTCCTGCTCCTTTTGGTAGCACGAATTGATATTGAATAAAGCCATTTTTTCCGTAGATTTTATTCCATTCCAAGATAGCATCTAGCGGATAAAAAAAAGGCTCAAAGTGAGTAACTCCTTTTTTTATTTTAGCTGTTTGTTTGTAATAATACAACAGATTAAAAAGTTTTACGCTTAAAGTATTCAACGCAAAACCAGGAAAGTTAAAGGGTATTTTAATGCTTTTTTTGGGTGTAGTTTTTAATACCTCTTGCCGTTGTTTGGCAGAGAGTTGTTCTTGCGTAGCGTGTTCGCCCCGCATTAATATGGAGCGCCCCAAATGCTTCCCTTTTTGAAGACAGTCTATCCACGCTACGGTGTATGTCCAATCTTTAGAGGCTTCAAAAAGTTGAAATATTTCAGGTAAGTTCTTTGCTTTTATACTCTCTACATAAAAGTATGAATTTTCTATTTTTTTTAGCCGAAATGTAGCTTCAACTATAATTCCAGTGAGTCCCATCCCGCCTATGGTCTCCCAGAAGAGCGTTGTGTTTTCGGTTCTTGAACACATGATAGTTTCGCCTGTTTCAACAACTAGTTTAAATTGTGTTACAAATTCTGAAAAGCAACCATCTTTATGATGATTTTTTCCGTGCACATCGGCTGCAATTGCGCCACCTACCGTTATAAATTTTGTGCCGGGAGTTACAGGTAAGAAAAAACCTTTCGGCACCACGAAATCTAAAATATCTGAGAAAAGTACGCCTGCCTCACAGGTGAGAATGCCTTCGGTTTTATCAAATTTTAAAAAATGTTTGAGGGAAAGTGTAGAAATTACGGTGTCATTTAAGGCTGCATCTCCATAACAACGACCATTTCCTCTTGCTAAAACAGTTTTTTCTTCTTGTAAGACATCCTTTGTTTTTCTAAAATTCTCGAAAAGATATTCTGAGGCTTTTATCTTAGGAAATTTGCCCCAATTGCTAATCGTTTTTTCAATTTTCATCCTATTTATTTAAATAGATAATTACGAAAAAAGAGACAACCCAAAGAAAAACCATAAGCTGTACAAAATGGTCTTTATATAGAAATTTTGTTGGAGACTCCGTTTTATTAAAGACCACGCTTTGCTGTAAATAGCGCAACAAACCCATTAATACAAACAAGGTTGTAACATATAAATAGTCCGAGCCAAAATTTTTAATTACTTCTGGGGACACGGCATACATAATGTAAGAAACGAGCGTGATAGAAATGGCGATAGTAAGCGCAATATTTAAAAACTCTACTGTATAGCCCTGTAAAGCTTTGCGTGTGTTAGATGGCATTAAAACCAACTCTCCTCTTCGCTTTCCTAAAGCCAAAATTAAGGCTAATGAAAATGTGAGCAATAGTGCCCACTTAGATACTAATATTACAGCTACAAATCCTCCGAACAATACTCTGAACACGAAACCTAATGCTATAATAGTGACATCTACAATAGGAATATTTTTTAGATAAAAAGTATATGCAAGATTCATTAAAAAATATGCTGCCAATACTACTATGGCTTGTATATTCAAAAAAGAATAAGCGCCAATGACCACCAAAGCCACCAAAGGAATTAGTAGTAGTAGTGCCGTATGTTTTGAAATGGCGCCAGAGGCCAGAGGCCTATGTTTTTTTTCAGGGTGGAGTTTGTCTTTTTCAATGTCTTTATAGTCATTTATTATGTAAATAATACTGGCTGTAAAGGAAAAAAGAAAGAAAGCAATAACGGACTCGGTAAAAAAAGTTGTCTCAAGCAATCTGCCTGCAAAAAATGCGGGTAAGAAAACAAACAGGTTTTTTACCCATTGATGAACTCTAAATAAGTTGAAGATTTTCATCATAATGAATCCTTAGATTTCTTGTAATGCAACATACGTGCAGTTTTAATATTGTTTATGTTTTTCTTTTCTTTCATTTGGATCAACTCGTACCCACTGTATGTCAATTTATCTTCATCCAACACCTTATCTAACTGGTAGATTTTATGGTGCAAATCTATGAATACAACATATTCTTCTGGTTGATTTTCTTCTATAAATTTATCAAAATCAACGACTCTTCGTCTTAGTTGTCTAAATTTTGCTTGTTTCAGATAATAATCAAAATTCCTAGTTCTGGCTGTTAAGTATAATATTGGCGTTGTTGCTTCAATTTCGGTTGCTTCAGCTACAATATCTCTATACATTCCTTTATTGTCTTTGTAAGGCTGAGTGTTTAAGGCAATAGTAAGCAAACTATACATAAGCACTAGGAGTATGGCCGTATTTTGAATTTTCCGATGTCTAAAAAGAGATATAAAATACGCTACTACTATCAACAAAGGACAAATAATGGCAATAAAATACCTGTCGTTCATATTGCTTGTCGAAATAAAAGATCTCGCAAACGGGACACCAAAATATATTAGAATCCATAGTACCAAAATAAGAAGCGCATTATAATGCTCCTTAAAGGCATTCTCTAGAACTTTTATGGTCTTTATCCTTCTAGTAAGGAAATAAACCAACAATAGTAGGAGAAGCAAAACCACTAGTGTACCTAAAAGCAAGTCGTTAAAAAAAGCTTGTGGAAAAGAGAATATCATGGACCATTCTGCCTTCTGAATCCAAACAAATGGTTGCTGCATGTGACGAAAAAAGTAGGGCATCCAAGGAACAAACAAGACTAATGGTCCTGCAAAAAGTAAGATATAACGCCCAAAGAGTTTTTTGAGTTTTCCATAATCCATAACAAACAAAAGAGTAACTCCCTGGCTAACCATTATAAATAAGGCAAAATAATGAGTATACAATGCCGCTGCAGTTATAATGATATAATAGAGTAAGCTCTTAGAATCTTTTGGGCTTCTTATAAATTTAATAAAAAAATAGTAGGAGTAATTGGCCAGTACAAACAATAGTATGTACGCGCGTACTTCTTGACTATATTCTATTAAGAATGAATTAACAACAGCAAGCCACAGGGCAATTATAGCTACTCTCTTTGAGATTAAAAGCTTCGCTACGTGGTAAACTGACAGCACCCCTATAACGCCCAAAATAACATTTAACATTCTCAGCGAAGTATCGGTATAACCAAAATTTTCAGCCCAATATTTAGATAAAATATTATGTAGCGGTGGGTGGACATCGCCCCCTACAAAGTTAATAGTGTACCCTAACGATGTAGATGGATTAGCAGAAAATGCAGTAAACAATTCATCATTCCAAAGACCCTCATAATTTAAATTGAAAATCCTAAGCAAAAACGCTGTTATCAACCCTAAATACAACCATGTTCTATGTGTTATTTCTATTTTAGTAAACATTTTTGTTATTTAATAAATTTGTTAAACAATTTTATATCAAGGACAAATTAAAGTTTTGTCGTTAAATTTTCAATGGTAAATACCTTGACTCTTCGTTGGTGTCCTGCAAAAAATTCCATTTTTTTGATTTTATCAAAAGGGAAGTTAAAGGTATAGGGAATAAAATTAACCCCTTTATAGCTTATGATACTTTGGTTATTAAATTCTCCATATAAAACTGCTTTTCCTTTGGCATAAATTATTGCTTTTGGGGGATAGTATTGCTGTTCTTCTTCAGTTAAAGTTATTTCTAACCTTATAGGTTGCGTGGTTGTAGTATCATTTTCCACTTCAAACAATAACTCTATTCTATTGTCTTCTATTCTATATAGGTTTACGCTTGTAATCCCAAATAACTTTTCTTGAGTAAGCGTATCCATTTTCTTAGAAAACAACACCTTTTTAAAATCATCCTCTATATGAAAATATCGATTCTGTAGGCGCTCTGTATTTCCATGATTCCCAACTATTTTTAGAGAATCACGTATGTAATTTGTAAGATATGATGAAACTGAAAGTGCTCCTTTTGAATTAACGTGATTAGGATCTTTGAAATACGTTGCATCTAGCTCTAAAGGTTCCCATAACTGGTTAAAATCTATATAAGGTATGTGTTTGTCACTTAAGTAACTTTTAATGTAGCCAACATACGCTATGTCTGCGTTAGAATGATCTTTCAAGTAAGATGGGGCATTTACAAACAAGATTGGTGTTTCGTGTTTTTTAAAAATATCTATGATGGCATCGATACTCTGTTTTTCTCCATGGGTCAAACCTTCAGGGACTCCTTCCTCTTTGTTTTTTCGTTTATAAACTCCTAGAAATTCATTCCATGTTTTTTCTTCTATACCAGACCCCGTAGTTCTATAGCCTTTGTAGGCATCGATACCATTCCAAATATACGGCTCAGTGAATGGACTGCCGGAAAGATCGGTATTCGACCACTTTTCATGATATCGTAAGGTTTCAGAAAATGCATAGGGCCACTCTGCCATATCAAACATTTCCATCATTTTCTTTGATTTAGCAACACTAAAAGGAACATAATCCAAACTATGCAATTGCAGTGACTTACCTCTTTCATTTACCACAGGCCACACGGACATTGAAAATATATCAATAATTCCCAAGCGGACATCGTGTTCATTTAATACCATTTTAGCTAGCACTTCTGTCGTGGTTAATTGTTGGGAAGTACCCCCAAAATTATACGTGTTCAAGGCTAGTTCATTTTCAAACACACGCGGATCATAAGCATTTAAGGCATGCGAACTGCCAAATATGGCAATCTCAACTTTATCTTGTTCAACATATTCATGCATATTCGCTGCATAAGCTTCGTCCGTTCTAAAATAACTATCTAGATATACTGTTAGTGCTAAAACAATAATTGCTAGTAAGAAGGATATTTTGACAACAAACTTTCTCATCTAAAACTGGAAATAAATAAACTCCTTAGGAGCGGCATCACCATACATCCCAAAAATTATTATAACAAATACTGCTACTATATAAAAGACCCATCTAATAACAATAAACTGCTTATTAAACACTTTTAATGCACCAAATTTATTATGAAAAGCCTCAAACAATAGTAACAATCCTATAAATACCAATGCCGCTTTAAACTCTGCCGAATCCAGCCCCATTCCATAGATGGATTTACTGGTAATTGTTTTGTACTGAAAACTTTTTACAACAACAGTAATAGCATCTGCAAAAGAATTTGCTCTAAAAAAGATCCAGGCAAAACAAACTATTACAAAGGTGAAGCCCATCCAAAATCCTTGTCCGACGTACGATTTGTTGAATCTTGCCACAGCTCCTTCATGGGTCCAGGGTTTTTCTTTCAATATCTTTTCAACTACAATAAATACGCCGTGAACGGCACCCCATATTATAAAGGTAATAGCCGCGCCGTGCCAAAGACCACTTACTAAGAATACAATAAATAAATTCGCGTAGGTTCTATAGTTTCCTTTTCTACTTCCGCCTAACGGAATATAAACATAATCCCGAAACCAGGTAGATAACGAAATATGCCATCTTCGCCAAAACTCGGTTATGGATTTTGAAAAATAAGGACTTTTAAAGTTTTTCATTAAATCAAACCCTAGCGTTCTGGAAATACCTATAGCAATATCTGTATACCCTGAAAAGTCACAATAAATTTGAAACGCAAAGAATACCGTGGCAATAATTAATTCAATACCCGAATAATCCGTTGGATTGTTATAGACTTGATTCACTAATATAGCCACCCTATCTGCAATGACCATTTTTTTAAACAGCCCAAATAATACCAGCAACAGCCCACTTTTTACACGGTCATAGTCAAAGTCGTATTTTTTATAAAATTGGGGAAGTAAGTGTGATGCTCGCTCAATAGGTCCTGCCACCAACTGCGGAAAGAAAGCCACAAACGTAAAAAATGGAAGCCATTCTTTAACAGGTTGTAATCGGCCTCTATAAATATCAATAGTATAACTCAACGTTTGGAAAGTGTAGAAACTTATACCCACGGGAAGTATAATATTTAACGCGTACGAATCCAGACTTCCGCCCAAAAAGTTGAAAGAATTGATAAACGAATCTATAAAGAAATTGGCGTATTTAAAATAAGCTAAAAGCCCTAAGTTAGTCACTAGGCTAACAATAAGCAGTATTCTTTTAGCCGATTTTGTATTGGCTTTGGCTATTTGGCCACCTACCACAAAATCTACGATCGAGCTAAAAATAATTAGAAACAAAAACCGCCAATCCCACCATGCATAAAACACATAACTTGAAAGCAACAGAAATATATTACGAAGCGTTAGCTTTTTATGCACCACCCAATACAACACAAAGAAGATTGGGAAAAAAATTGCAAAATCGAAAGAGTTAAAGAGCATATTGGCTATTTTATTATTTCTTCTTGTTCACTATACTGTCTTTTTTAGTAATTGGAGGGAAATAACCAATACGTTCTGCTGTCATTTTAAAGTCATCATAAAATATATGAATATTGTTCTCTTGTTTGCCATTCCAATAGAGACCCATTTTATAATCATGGGGTAAAATATGATACATATTGGCTCCTTCAAAGTTACATCTCTGCTCTCCTTTTACTTCGAAACATATATCGTTTAATTTCGGTTTTGTATAGCCATCATTATACAAACTCCAAAATATTTCATTTTCAAAAGTATACCAAACATCTGGCCCCAATTCCCCAGGCCAGACAGCCCAGACCATATCATTTAACGTATTCACTCTTAATCCATAGTGCAGTATCATTTTAAATGTTCCATCTGGTTGATGCTCTACCATTAATGCAAATGGCACCCGTACCTTTACTATTTGATCACCATAATTATACCCAGGATAAGGGACATTATGCCATTGATTTAATAAAATATGCCCTTGCGTGGTTTGTTTTTTAAAGAAAGATTTTGGGAATTTAAATTTAAAAGAATACCTATTACGGTAGCCAAATGAATCTTTCGGTTTAAATACAATTTCACTTCTATTTCCCTTCGCAACTTTATCTTCAGGTTCTAGGGAAACCTTAAGCAAATCATTTTCACTATTGTCGGGGTCCTTTACAATTTGTAACCTATCTGGATGTGCTACTTGATGTGTATACCAAAAAGAGTTTAGCGAATCTTCAATATTATCGTCAAAATTTTTTACAACCTGCTCTTTGGATGCCACGTTCGTATCACAAGATATATTGATGCTGAATATTAGCAAAGCAAAAGCTTGAGAAAATTTCATTGAATCACTTTTTTAATCCCACAAAATCAATCACAATCTTGTCTGCAGGTATAGTTACATTTTTAAATTCATTATGAGCTACTAAAAAAACCACAATATCTGCTTTTTCGATAGCATCGGGAATAGAGTGAAGATTCATGTTCTCTTCACTCTCAATATTTGGCTCTACGCGCAGTACATTAAAATTTGCTTTTTCTAAACTTTCGGTTAAATACAAAGCAGGAGATTCTCTCAAATCGTCAATATCTGGCTTAAATGCTAATCCCATGCAAGCTATTACAGCCTCTCTGTGGTTTTCAACTTTAAACTGAAGTGCCGCATTTTTTACTTTTTCAATAGCCCACTCCGTCTTATAATTATTTACCTCTCGTGCCTTGCGAATTACTTGACTTTCCTCAGGAAATTCTGATACGATAAACCAAGGGTCTACTGCAATGCAATGTCCGCCAACTCCTGTTCCAGGGCGTAAAATATTAACCCGCGGGTGTTTGTTGGCCAAAGCAATCATCTCCCAAACGTTGATATCTGCTTTGTCGCAGATCATGCTTAGCTCATTGGCAAAGGCAATCTGGTTGTCTCGTGAAGCATTTTCAACCAACTTCACCATTTCGGCAGTTTTGGCATTCGTTGGGTGTAATTCGCCCACTACAAAATGCTTATAAAACGAAATGGCTTTTTGCGTAGAAGCCTCATCTATGCCGCCAATCGCTCTGTCGTTATGCTTCAGTTCATGCAAGATGTTCCCGGGCAATACACGCTCTGGACAATAGGCAATAAATATTTTTCCCTTTAACTCTGGTCTTTCAGCAAAAATTAAATTCTGTAATTTTTCCGTAGTACCCACGGGGCTGGTAGATTCTAAAATCACCAAAGCGCCTTCTGTAAGCGTTGGAATAATTGTTCTGGCCGCTGCGCTTACATAAGAGATGTCCGGCACGTGATCTCCTTTAAAAGGCGTAGGAACAGCGATCAAATAGACGTCTGCCGTAACAGGTGCCGTTGCCGCCTTTAAATATCCTTTGTTTACTACGTGATGCACCAAACCGTCCAAATCTGGTTCTACAATATGTATCTTCCCTTGGTTAATGGTTTCCACAACTTCTTCTCGAATGTCTACTCCAGTAACTTGTAGCCCTCTACTAGAAATCAAGGCCGCAGTTGGAAGGCCAATATAGCCCAATCCCATCATCACCACGCTCGGTTTATGCTCCATTTTACAATGCTTTTATATAGTTTACAATACGTGCAGCCGATTTCCCATCGCCATACGGATTGTGTAACTGACTCATATTTCTATAGTACGAACTGTCTTCTAACAATTCTTTTGTCTTTGTAATTATTTGTTCTTTATCTGTTCCTACCAACAGCACCGTTCCTTCTTCTACCGCTTCAGGTCTTTCAGTGGTGGTTCTGGTTACTAAAACTGGTTTTCCTAAACTAGGTGCTTCTTCCTGTATACCGCCGCTGTCTGTAATAATTAAATAGCTTTTTTCCATTAACCAAATAAATGCTGGATACGCCAATGGGGGTACTAATAAAATATTATCAACGCCTGCCAACAGTTCGTGAACTGGGCCTTTTACGTTGGGATTAAGATGTACAGGGTAAATTATTTGTGTTTCTGAATGCTCTTGAGCAATGGTTTTTAAAGCGGAACAAATATTTAGCAACCCTTCGCCATGATTTTCACGTCTATGGCCAGTCACTAAAATTATCTTTTTTGAAGGTTCTATTTTTGCTGAAAGCATTTCAATTTCACTATCACTATAACCCTTGGTTGTTACCTTTTCAATCCCGAAGAGCAACGCATCTATCACCGTATTCCCTGTAACTAAAATGGTTTCATCTTTGGTATTCTCCTTCAGAAGATTTTCTTTTGAAAGCTTCGTGGGAGCAAAATGATAGTCTGCAATACGCCCGGTAAGTTGCCTGTTAAATTCTTCCGGAAAAGGATACTGCCGGTTAAAGGTTCGCAAACCTGCTTCTACGTGACATACTTTGGCGCCTGCATAAAACCCTGCAATTCCAACCGCCATAGAAGTTGTGGTATCGCCGTGAACAAAAACATAATCTGGTTGCACCTCTTCCAAAACCGGTTTCATACCTTCAATAATGGTAGCAGTAAGGCTGTATAGATTCTGATTTGGTTTCATGACGTTTAAGTCAAAATCTGGTGTAATTTCAAAAAACTCTAAAACTTGATCCAACATTTCTCTATGTTGTGCCGTAACACATACTTTTGTTTCAAAAGTTGAATCTTGAAGAAAAGCTTTCACTAAAGGAGCCATTTTTATAGCCTCAGGACGGGTGCCAAATACAATTAGGTTTTTCTTTTTCATCTAGCGTCTAGGCTTCATTTTCATTAGCTATTCTTCTCAGGTATACAAAAACATACCGTAGGTAAGCAAATAAGAAAAACAAGAACACGAGAAGAATTGGGTAGATAATATGTTTTTTATTAAGTAACCTGCCATCTGCATCGCGCGTTTGCAATTCGTGCAATGGCACTAGTATGTCTTTCGATAAAACCATCTCATCTTTCAGAATCTGGTTTCTGTCTTGAACCAATAATTTAGCATCCATCAATTCGTTAAGGTCAAAGCCTTTGTCTCTTGGTCCTATATCGGTTCCGCCATTTTCGGTGCTTAAATAGCTCTCAAAAACTCCATCAATAAGCGCCAAGCTTTTGTCGTTGTGCGCTATTTGCGCCTCCATGTTTTTCTGAGCTTCGGCTTTATAGGTACTAAGGCGGGCGTCATTATTAATATAATCGATAAACTTTTGAACATCTTCCGGGGTTGCATATCCAGAAAGTGAGAGATCCAACTTAAAATAATCGTATTTTTTAACTAATACATCATTTAAGGTGTTCTCTTCATCAAACTCCATTCTGCTTAGCAACATGTCTAAGCTCCTTTCGTTAATCTGGTACTCGTCTGTAATGTCTTTAAAGTCTATAATTGGCTCCATAAACACCTCTTTTACCTCGGGATTCCAAGGGCTAAAGCCCGTCTTGGTTAAAAAGATAGAATCATATTTTTTCGCTTTGGAATTATACAATAAAGTAGCGTTATCCACATAGGGCTGCAAGTCATAATTCAACTTTACCACCACGGTAGACTTTCTTGATAGTTTTTGATCTTTTACTTTATACCAACCGAAACCAAAACCAACAATAATTAAAAGCAGGATTACCCACCAAAATTTTATAGCATAATCTATCGCTTTAAATAAAAGGACGATCCAACCTTTTACAATTTCTTTAATTTTATTGATGACGTACACCAAATCTACTTCGTCGTTATGTTCTTGTGCCATAATTCTATATTACATTGTTTCTGAAATTGACATGACAGACTGCAAACTCTCTTTCCAGTCCTTATTTTCTATGTCGAACACTTTTGTAACCTTCCCTGTGTCTAATACACTATTTCTTGGCCGTGATGCAAAAGTAGGATAATGCTCGGTTTTAACAAGATTTGTCGTGGTTAATTGTGAATGTTTTGTTAAAATTTCTTCGGCAAAATCGTACCAGGTAGCTTTTCCTGCGTTACTGAAATGAAACAACCCATAAGTGTTTAGGTTTTTTCTAACGATTTCAACAATTAAAAATGCCAGATCGTTTGCATTGGTGGGCGTTCCTGTTTGCTCTGTTGTAACAGATAGTGGATTCCCTGCTTTTGCGTGCTTGATTATAGTATTAAAAAAATTATGTCCATACTGGCTATATAACCAAGAAGTGCGTAAAATATAATGCTGTGGGCATAGTTCCTGCACATAATGCTCCCCCTTCAATTTTGAAGCGCCATACACATTTATGGGGTTGGTAGCGTCTGTTTCAACATACGGTTTTCCTTTTTCCCCATCAAAAACGTAATCTGTAGAAATATGAATAAGTGTGGTGTGATTTGCCGAACAGACTTCCGCCAAGTTCTTCGCTCCTTCAGCATTGATTTTGAAAGCGTTTTCAGCATCTTTTTCGGCTTGCTCTACGTTGGTGTAAGCCGCTGTATTGATGCAATAATCAAAATTCTTGTTGCTGAAATAGTCGCTAACTAATTGTTTATCGGAAATATCAAACACTTGTTTAGTAGCAAAAACAAATGACAGCCCCTCTAAAGAAGGCGCAATATCCTGTATACACCTCCCTAATTGTCCGTTAGCACCTGTTACCAATATTTTTTTCATGAAGTTGCTTCCTTGAAAGTGGGAAGTAGTAGGTCTTTTTCTGAAACAATAAATTGTTCTTCGGGAAGATACCAATCTAGGTTTAAGGTTGCGTCGTTATAGATGATTCCTCCTTCCGAAGACGCATCGTAATAATTATCACACTTGTACCCAAAAACTGAAGTTTCTGATAAGGTAATAAACCCGTGTGCAAATCCTCGAGGGACAAAAAGTTGTTTCCTGTTTTCAGCAGTTAATTCCAACGAAAAAGAGTGCCCAAATGTTTTCGAACCCTTCCGAAGGTCCACCACAATATCCAAAACCCTGCCCTGCACAGCCCGAACCAATTTTGCCTGTGCCGTCGCTCCTGTTTGATAATGAAGTCCGCGAAGCACGCCTTTTTTAGAAGCACTTTGGTTGTCCTGTACAAAATCAATGGTTAATCCGGTAACTTTTTGAAATGTTTGCTGGTTGTAGGTTTCACAAAATACACCTCGCGCATCTTCAAAAGCACGTGGAATTACGATAAAACAATCTTTTAATGGGGTTTGTTGTAGCTCCAAAATGGTTATAAATCTAATAATGGTTTTCCGTAGCCACTTTTTAGTAAGGGTTCGGCTAGTTTCGTTAATTGTTCTTTTGTGATGTATCCCATTTCATAGGCAGCTTCTTCAATAGAGCCTATTTTTAGGCCTTGACGTTCTTCAATAACCTCCACAAATTGTGCGGCTTGCATTAAGGAGGCAAAGGTACCTGTATCTAACCAAGCAGTGCCTTTATCTAGGATACTCACGTTTAGTTTACCTTGTTTTAGGTATTCGTTGTTTACATCTGTTATTTCTAATTCTCCACGATGACTGGGCTTTATGTTGGCCGCAATCTCTATAACGCTATTGTCATAAAAATAAATTCCCGGAACTGCGTAATTAGATTTCGGGTGTTTCGGTTTTTCTTCAATAGAAAGCGCTTTTCCATGCGCATCAAACGCAACTACTCCGTAACGTTCTGGATCGTGAACGTGGTACGCGTAAATTATTCCGCCTTCAGGATTGTTATTTTGTTGCAATAATTCTTTTAATCCAGAGCCATAAAAAATGTTATCCCCCAATACCAAAGCCACTTTATCGTCGCCAATAAATTCCTTTCCAATTATAAAAGCTTCGGCCAAACCATTAGGTTGCGCTTGCTCTGCATACTGAAAGTCACATCCGTACTTTTTACCATCACCCAGTAATTTTTGAAATAAGGGTAAGTCTTGTGGTGTAGAAATAATTAAAATTTCATTAATTCCAGCATATAACAATGTAGACAAGGGGTAATAAATCATGGGCTTGTCATAGACCGGCATTAACTGTTTGCTCACCGCAAGTGTGATGGGGTGTAACCGAGTTCCTGAACCTCCTGCTAAAATGATTCCTTTCATATGTGTAAAGTGCCTATTTGTTTAGTGCCTAGAGTTATGAGTGCGCTAAAGTTAAAAAGTTTTCTCTGTTCTCTGTTCTCTGTTCTCTGTTCTCTGTTCTCTGTTCTTAAATTCAAATTATAGCTACAACAATCTGTCTTTATGGTTTAAATACCATTCAATAGTTTTCTTAATCCCGCTTTCAAAATTCTCCTCGGCACTCCAGCCAAGTTCTTTTTCTAGTTTTGAAGCGTCTATGGCGTATCTAAAATCGTGTCCGGGTCTATCGGTCACATAAGTAATTTGATCCCGATAGGTTTCTGTTTCTCCCTTTGGCTGAATTTCATCCAACAAATCACAAATGGTATGCGCAATGTATAAATTCTGACGCTCATTACGACCGCCAATATTATAGGTTTCGCCTAATCTCCCATTATCCAAAGCTAGTTGAATACCCTTACAATGATCTAACACATACAGCCAATCACGTATATTCTTCCCATCACCGTAAATTGGGATAGGCTCACCAGAGATTGCTTTTCTAATAATAGTTGGAATTAATTTTTCCTTATGCTGATTGGGACCGTAGTTGTTAGAACAATTGGTAGTCACCACAGGCATTCCGTAGGTATGAAAATAACTGCGCACAATAAAGTCTGAAGACGCTTTCGACGCGCTGTACGGGCTATTAGGCGCGTATGGGGTTTCTTCGGTGAACAAGCCTGTTTCTCCTAAAGTTCCATACACCTCATCTGTAGATACGTGTAAAAATCTCGCGTCTTTAAACGCTTCTTTTAATTGATTTGGACCCTCCATCCATAGCTTGTAAGCATTCTGAAGTAAATGAAACGTTCCTACAATATTTGTTTCAATAAAAGCAGCGGGTCCCGTGATGGAATTGTCTACATGACTCTCCGCTGCAAAATGAATAACACGGTTAAATGTATAGGTTTCAAAAAGTGATTTTACAAAGGCTTCATCACAGATATCTCCTTCTATAAAAGTGGCCCCATGCGCTCCTAAACAGCCCTCAAGATTCTTTAAATTTCCTGCATAGGTAAGCTTGTCTAAGACAAAAATTTCATCTTGTGTGTTTTCTAGCGCATGCTGTACATAATTAGAACCAATGAAACCTGCGCCCCCTGTAAGTAATACCTTATTGCTCTTCAAAATATATTTTTAGGTTATTCTAAAATCTGATTTAACATCTTTTCGGTAATTTTGTACGTTGGTTTTACCCCACTTGTACCCAAGCCGCCACTCGCTAAAGTGCTTCCCGTTTCCAGCGGATTATCACTTGCATAATAAGCATATCTTACTTTTGTTTTGGCACTAATACTTCCTCTAATTTTGGCTGCCGCTTGAATTGCTTTTTGGTAATGTGCGCCTTCCATTTCCAGCCCAATTACATTCCAAGTACTTTCGTGGAAAAACCTCAAGACATCCCTATTTTGCAGCGAAGTTCCCAAAACGGTAATCATAGTGCCCGTACAAACCTTTATAGCATCATCTTCAAAATGAGATTTTTTTAGCCTATTCTTAAAGGGATAATTATCTGCTGTTCCTTCAAAAACGTGTGCAGAAGGGATCATTACATCTCCTTTCCCACCTTCCAGAATTCCAGCTTTTCCCATAATACTTACGGAAGCAACATTCATAAAATATAAACTTTCATTGTCACCTACATAAGGTTTTAAAAGCTCGTCCATAGTTTCGTATGCCTGCTCTCCAAAAGCATAATCCATCACAATAATAACGGGTTTTTCGCTTAGTTCTTTTTCTGAATGATCATAAATTTCCTTTGGAAACTGAGCCGTATCAAATACTTGTACGTTAATATTAGCGCCGCTGGTATCCTTCAGATAGATCATTCCATTTTCTGACGCTTTTTTAGAAACTTTATCCCGTAATTTTCCATTTTTACCATCACTCAATGCTTCGTAGAGTTCTAGGCCTTTCAGTTTCTTTTTTTCAGCAGGAAGCGCAACTTCAGCAAAAAGTGTATTCATCACACTGTGCATATTGGCACTAATTATGTGAATAGGGCGCTTAAGAAGGTCTTTTTTTACTAGGGTTTGTTTTATATTTCTTGCCCATTTTTCGCCGTGAATATGGTGCCCTAAACGTTCGCGGAGTACGGGACTAAAGGTAATAATACGTTTTTGGTCACCCAATGCTTCTTCAATCGCTAATTTTCCTAAATAATAAATAATATTGAAAAAACGGTGGGGGTTATTCTCACAAGCAAATAAAGGGAATACTCTTTTCACCTCATCAAAAGTGCGACCTAAAAAATTTGCCGTGTGTGTTAAGGCAACTTCCGTTTCTTCTTGCGTTAATTTGCCTTTCTTTTCAACCGCTGCCTCTAATTTTTTCCAATCTCGAATTACGTGTCCATCATCATTAATAATCACCTGTTTCATAATCTTATGAGACTCTATGTACAAAAAAGTAAGGTGAGTCAAGACATCATAAATTTCTGAACGCCCACGAGTTACTTCAATATTCATCTGCTCTTCGTCTATGCGGTAGCAATTACGACGGCGCTTGGAGGGAATAATGGGTTCAAAATGTGAGTTGGCATAGCCTTCGTCACTTGTTAAATTTATGAAGGTACACTCTTCAATTCCATAGGGAAGACGATCTATAACGTATAATAAGCCCTGTAATTCAATTTTTTCTTCTGCGATGCTTCCGTATATTTCTGGGCGTAATATTAGCAAAGATTCGCGCAAGGTTTCCCCAGAAATCCCCATAGGCTTGTAAAATCCGCGATTAAATAAATGGCGCATCGTAATGTACAAACGCTCAATGGCGCCTGTACTTTCCTGCGCCCGGGTTCTTTTATGTGTATTGATTAAACTCATTTTGATTGCAAAGATACTAGTTTCGTTACTTTGTGAATTGGTTAACTGGTTAATTAGTGGTGAGGCCTGAGTTCGCTTTGCTTTGAGGGGTGAGTACAGGAGAGGTCTGCAAGGATCGTTTCCCGATAATACTTTGGAACAAGCTATTCCTCCTCATACCTCGCAGGTTTTCCAAGAAAATCCTTAGACTATTTTCTAAAAAAATCTGCAATCTTTCGATCGTTAGACAACCTTGGCACCTTATTTTGCCCACCCAATTTGCCTTGGGATTTCATATATGCCTGAAAGCTATTCTTTGGCAACGCCTTTATCTTCAAAGGTTGCAGCACCTTTCCTTCAATTAAATCGAAATAATAGCTGTTTTGTTGCTGCATTGAAGCATCCAGTTTTTCTGCTATTTGCTGAAGGTTTTCGGGCTCACTTTCAAATTCAATACACCATTCATGATACGGTAGTTCATTTGCCAAGCTTTCGGTCTGTGGGGCGACGGTAAATTCTGAAATACTAAAACTGAAAGCTTCCATCGCTTCTTTCATCGCTTGCTCTACTTCTTTCCCAATGACGTGTTCCCCAAATGCCGAAATAAAATGTTTGATGCGTCCTGAGACAATCACCCGGTAAGGTTTTAATGAGGTAAACTGTACCGTGTCTCCCACATTGTAGGCCCACAAACCAGCATTTGAAGAAACGATAAGTACATAATTTATATCCAATTCCACTTCGCCAATGGTTAATCGCCGAGGGTTTTCTTCAAAAAATTGATCTGCTTTAACAAATTCGTAGAACATCCCGCTATCCAACTGAAGCAACATTCCTTTTTCTTTCTGGCTATCTTGAAAGGCAAAAAAACCTTCCGAAGCTGGAAAAAGCTCTATACTTGGCACTTTCCTACCCAGTAGCGCTTCAAATTTGGCACGGTACGGTTCATAATTAACACCTCCGTAGATAAACAGGTTGAAATTTGGGAAAAGTTTTCCCACTGGTTTACCCGTTTTAGCTTTCAGTCTTTCAAAATACATCTGTACCCAGGACGGGATGCCGCTAATCACAGTCATATCCTCGTTTTTGGTTTCTTCAACGATAGCGTCTACTTTGGTTTCCCAGTCTTCAATACAATTGGTTTCCCAGCTGGGCAGGCGGTTTTTCTGAAGGTAATTAGGCACATAATGCGCTACAATGCCTGATAACCTGCCCAGTTGTATCCCGTTCTTCTCGTTCATTTCCGGGCTTCCTTGTAGAAAAATCATTTTTCCATCTACAAAATTGGCATTTCCAGTTTCATTAATATAGCAAAGGATAGCGTTACGAGCCGCTTGAATATGCGAAGGCATAGATTCTTTCGTTAACGGAATATATTTTGCGCCAGATGTAGTCCCAGAAGTTTTAGCAAAGTACAATGGTTTTCCTGGCCACAAGACATCACTATCACCTTGCACAACTTTTTCAACATAAGGCTTTAAATCTTCATAATCTCTAATGGGTACTTGGTTTGCAAAGTCTTCGCGTGTTGAAATGTCTTTAAAATTGTGATCTTTTCCGAAGGAAGTTTCCGCAGCACTTTTTATTAAATTCTTGAAAACCTTTTCTTGTGCTTTCACAGGGTTGTTTACCCAGCGATTCATCTTGGCAACAACAACTTTAGCGAAAATTTTGGCGGCGAAAGATTTTAACGACATAGTTATTCAAAATCTATAAAGTTGGTTGGGTCTATTGGATAGCTGTCGCTCCAAAGTTCAAAATGAAGGTGAGGTCCTGTGGTAAGCTCTCCTGTGTTACCTACTGTGGCAATTACCTCTCCTGCTTTTACCAATTCTCCCTGTTCTTTGTTTAGCGAAGCATTGTGTTTGTATGCCGAAATAATATCGTTTCTATGTTCAATAATCATGACATATCCAGTTTCTGCAGTCCATGCAGCAAAAATTACCGTTCCATCTGCAACAGCTTTTACTGGCGCATCTTTTACGGTTACTATATCTACGGCAAAATGTTTTTCCTTTGGATTGTAAGAAGAGGATATATTTCCTTTTACAGGTGCGAAAAGAACCACATTAATTTCGCCTGTGTTGGCTAGTGGATTGTACTTATCTTCTCGCGCCACCTTCTCGCGCAGTAAGGAGTCTTCGGTAGAGGGATTAAAATTTACTATGGAAGGATCCAATTGGGCGGCATTAATTATCGAATCTTTATTAAAATCTACTGTTTTAACGTCCCCTGTGAGCACTTTACGTATGGAGGCGAGGTATTGCTGATTCACATTTAATTCTTGCTGTAAAGAGTCTGTTTTGTATGCTAGGTTGGTTGCTTTAAGTTTTAAGGAGGTAGATGAGTACCCCGGTATGTATTCCCGCAAGGGTGTAAAAGCAATAAGTATGGTCGTGGCTATAATTAACAACAACGTGAAAATTGTGCTGAATACAAAAACGTTTAGTCTATTGAGTTTAAAAGAAAAGCGCTCTTCAAAAGTATCTTCATTAAGCACCACTAAGCGATACTTATGCAGTAGCTTTTTCTTGATTTTTCTGGACCGTTTCTCTTTTTGTGCCATACCGTGTACAAATATAAAATAAATGAAGACCGTTTTGCAGGTATCTTGTATGCAAAACGTTGTTTCTAGTAAAAACTTGTTACCTTTGCCATAATAAAATTGAATACTATGGAAGCACTATTTATCCCTATGGTTATTGGTTGGCCACAAATAATTTTAATTGTTGTGGTTGTATTACTATTGTTTGGAGGACGTAAAATTCCTGAAATGATGCGTGGCTTAGGAAGCGGAATTAAAGAATTTAAGGACGCGTCTAAGGAAGACAATGACGAAAAAATTGAAGACAAAAAATAAGTTAGTTTCTTTTATGAAGCTGAAAAACCCGCTAACAATATCGTTTAGCGGGTTTTTTCATGAGTACTTTAAGCTTAAGTTTACTTGATTTTAGCAGACTTGATAATTGCCTCCAGTTCAAACTGAAGGTCTCTTTTCTCTTCAGAAGGCGCATATGTAAATCCTTCCAGAATAAGCCAGCGGTTGTTGGCATCGTCTTTTACGGCGTAGTTCACGAAAGGTCCTGCCATATAAGCATCTGTTATTTCCCAGGTTCCTTTGGTGATATAAGTCTCCTTGCCGTCCAATTCTGAAGAAAATAAAAGTGGTGAATAGGCGGCTTCTGTTATAAATTTACTACCGTCTTCTACTGGTAATAATTCTGCACCAATTGTATTTCGTACATTGATGATATCTGCCATTGCGCTGTCTTTGCGTATCGCATTTAGCGGTGCTTCGTAAATAAATATGTTGGTAGTTCCAGCTTCAATACTTTTTCTAAGCCAGTAGTAATCCCCACCAGATTTTGCTACTCTATACGCTGTTGGCACTTTTAAAGTCACGCCAAACTCCTGTTGTAACGTATCCAATTTTCGAAGTGATAACCGGATTCTTTTTTGTTTTTCTTTTATTTCAGAAGCATAAAAAGCAGCTTTAATCTTTTCTTGATTTTCTTGAAGTAACGCAATAAGCGCTTCTGTGGTTGGTGCGGTTAAAAAAGCACCCGTTTGTGGCTTGGCAAAACTGTTTTGGTTTAGACTAAAATTTGTAGAATCGCTTATTGTAACGTGTAAAAAAATACGATACCGCTGTGCAAAGTCTGTAAAGCTGGATGGTTTCATTTGTACCATTGAATACAGTGGCTCATCCTGAGGAAGACCATCTGCAGGAGCAGCAAAGTATTCTCTAATAGATTCTCCAACATCTCCATTCCAGAGTTCTTCGGAGGTTACAATTTGAAGCGAGTTAATATTCCCTACAGAATCTGGTCTGTATGTACTGGTAGAGTTTGAGCCGTCACCACAGGAAGTAGCAACAAAAAAAAGGCCCAATAAAGCGGCGTAGATTGGTTTCATGGATATAGTTTGAAGGGAACAATTATCCTTTTTGGATCTTTAATTTCATTCCCGGTTTCAGATTTGTACCACCAATATCGTTCCATTTTTTTAGATTGTCTACGCTTACGCCAGGAAATTTTTGCGAAATGCTCCAGAGAGAGTCTCCATTTTTAACTGTATAAGTCCTTTCACTGTTGCTAGAAGCAGTTTTCGAACCAGCCTTTGAGGCTGTGGATTTGATTGGGTTTCTTGAATGAATAGTTAAGCGTTGACCTACTCGTAATCTGTTGCTTTTTAGACCATTCCATCGTTTTATACTAGAAACAGACACTCCGTATTTTTCCGCTATTTTACCAAGGAAATCCCCACTACGCACCCGATATCTAATTTTATCTTCTTGTTCAAAAAGTTCGGGTAAGGGTTTTTCACGTTCTTCCAGTTCTTTTTCTACATAGGCGTAAATAGCTTGTTCATTGCTTACAAATTTACCGACCGCATCTATAGGGAGACGAAGCACATAATTTTCGTCTTCTATAAAAGGAATCACGTCTTTTTTATAGGAAGGATTTAAGAATCGAACTTCGTCAATATCCAGATTGGTTACTTCGGCTACCTGCTGAAGCGTGATCATTTTTTGAACTTTAATGGTATCGGTAGCAACAAAAGGAAATTGAGGTCCATTGCTTTTAAAGCCGTGCTCTTCAGCAAATTCAAAAATATACATAGTTGCTAAAAATGCGGGTACATAGCCCGCCGTTTCACGTGGAAGGTATTGTCTAATATTCCAATAATTAGTCTGTCCATTTGCTCTGCGTAGCGCTTTTGCAACATTTCCTGGACCGCTATTATACGCTGCTAATGCCAAGTCCCAATCGCCCAGACTTTTTTCCAAACTCTTAAGGTACAGGCAGGCGGCTTCTGTTGCCATAATTGGATCCGACCTTTCATCTACATAACTATTTACATCTAGTCCAAACATTTTTCCAGTACTAAACATAAATTGCCACAGCCCTTGCGCACCCACGCGCGAAGTAGCTCGTGGTTCTAAGGCCGATTCTACAATGGCCAAATATTTCATCTCTAAGGGTAGCCCATGTCTATCTAAAGCCTCTTCAAACATTGGGAAATAATAATCACTTAACGCCATTAATCGCGCCAAGCTTTTTCGCCTATTTTTTAGATAGCCTTTGATTACGCTTTCTAAGGATGTGTTATATTCTACATTAAACGGAGTTCTGGCGTTAAGTAATTCGAGGCGCTGTTTTAAAACTTCGGTTGGGAGTTCTTCATATTCAACAGGTTCATGATTTTCGTCCAAAACACTACCATACATTTCTTCAAAACGGCCTGTTGAAAAAAGTTCTTTTAGCCAAATACTATCAATTTTTCTGGCGTGCGACATGTCTTCTAAGCTAAAAACCATAGTGTCCTTAATCTTAGTGGAGACTACGGTAGTTGGTAAGTCGCCGGAAATGGATGTAACGGTAATAGAATCTACTATTTGTAATTTTTGCTTCTGAATTGAATCTACCAACGGCTTTTTTTGCGCCAATAAACAAAAGCTGCCAAAAAGAGTAAATAAGCTTAGGATAACTGTTTTCATAAGTAGGGAACGCAATTTTATAAATTAAAGTATGGTCAAAAGTACTGAAACAAACGGATTGAGCAAATTTTTAAACTACACTCGCATTTTTAGATATATCATTCCAGAAGCGCTTGTATGCCCGGAAGGGTCTTTCCCTCCAACATCTCCAACATAGCACCACCCCCTGTTGAAACGTAACTCATATGAGTTGCAAGGTTAAATTTTTGTACTGCTGCTACTGAATCGCCTCCTCCAACTAAAGAAAATGCGCCATTTGCAGTTGCTTCCGCAATGGCTTCCCCTAATTTTATAGTACCCTCAGCAAATTTTTCCATTTCAAAAACTCCAACAGGACCATTCCATAAAATAGTCTTAGATTTTAAAATTACGTTGGCAAATTGTTCATTAGACCGTGGTCCGGAATCTAACCCCAACCAGCCTTCGGGAATAGCATCGGCAGGTTCGTTTGTAGTATTTGCAAATTCTGAAAAACTATCTGCAGCGATTACATCTACCGGTAAATGCACCTGTACATTTTTTTCTTTTGCTTTTTCCAGAATATCCAAAGCTGTATCCAATTTATCGTCTTCAACCAGAGAACTTCCAATATTTCCACCAGTTGCTTTTATAAAAGTAAATGCCATTCCTCCTCCAATAATAAGGTGGTCAATTGTATCTAATATATTTTCAATAACCGTAATCTTTGAAGACACTTTTGCTCCGCCAATGATAGCAGTAACAGGAGATTGGCCATCGGTAAGTATTTTTTTAACGTTTTCAATTTCTGAAGCTAACAACATTCCGAAGCATTTGTTTTCAGGGAAAAACTGAGCTATGACCGTGGTGGATGCGTGTGCTCTATGAGCCGTTCCAAAGGCATCATTTACATAATAATCGCCCAGTTTTGATAGTTTTTCGGCGAAGTCACGATCTCCTTCAGTTTCTTCTGTATAGTAGCGTAGGTTTTCTAACAACAAAATTTCACCTGGCTTTAAGTTGGAAACAGCTTCTTCGGCAGCCGGGCCAATACAATCTTCAGCGAATTTAACTTGTACTCCAAAGATTTTAGTTGCTCTATTTATAATATGTCGCAGTGAAAACTTGTCTTCTTTACCTTTTGGACGGCCTAAATGAGATAGTAAAATACAAGATCCACCACTTTCCAAAATATTGAAAATAGTTGGCTTAGCGGCTTCTATCCTTGTGGCATCTGTCACTTCCAGATTGTCATTTAATGGCACATTAAAGTCTACGCGCACCAATACTTTCTTATTATTAAAATTTACGTCTTTTACGGTTTTCATGCTCCTTATTTAAGTAGACAAAGATACCATTTTTGTAGTATTGAGCACAGCTTGTGAATACCGCTTAATTGCGTAGTTTTGCGTATGGATTTTTCTGAAGTTATTGGTCAAAAACATATTAAGTCGCATTTGCGAACTACCATAAAAAATGGTCGTATTCCCCATGCACAATTGTTTGTAGGTTCCATGGGAACTGGTGTTTTGCCTATGGCGATTGCATATGCCAGCGAGATACTTTGCCAACATTCTGAAGAAGGAAGCCCAGAACAGGCACTTTGCCGAAAAAAACTGGCACAATTAGCACATCCAGACCTTCATTTTGTTTTTCCAGTAAATACGAACGACACCGTGAAAAAGCATCCTGTTTCTTCTTTATTTATGGAAGATTGGCGCCTTTTTGTAAAAGAAAATCCGTACGGTTCGCTCTTTTATTGGCTTCAATCACTGGGAATTGAAAACAAACAAGGAAATATAAATGTAGATGAAGCAGCCGATTTGCTTAAAAAGCTTTCCTTAAAATCTTACGAAGGAGGTTATAAAGTGGTTATTATCTGGATGGCAGACCAAATGAACACCCAATGCGCTAATAAAATTTTAAAATTAGTAGAAGAACCCCCAGAGAAAACGGTTTTATTACTCCTTACCGAGCAAGAAGAACAGCTTATTGGAACTATTAGATCTAGATGCCAAACACTTCATTTTCCAAGATTATCTGAAAGTGATATGTCTTCTAGTCTAGTTGAAAAACAAAGCCTTAAAGATGGCGTTGCGCAACAAATTGCACATCGGGCCGGAGGCGATTACCAACGTGCGTTGCAACTTTTAGAGCAAGATGGTGACGCGTCTGTTTTTGAAAAATGGTATGTAACATGGGTACGCACAGCTTTTAAAGCAAAGGGTAATAAAAAGGCCATCCACGAGCTTTTAAAATGGAGTGAGGATTTAGCAGGTGTGGGGCGCGAAACACAGAAGAAATTTTTAAACTATTGTATTGAAGTTTTTAGACAAGCTATGTTGAAAAATTACAAAGCAGATTCTCTTTTGTTTTTTGAAAGTACCGATGGAAGTTTTGATATTTCAAAATTTGCTCCCTTTGTCCACCAAAACAATATTTTTGAGATTACTGAAGCACTAGAAAATGCATCCTACCATATTGAAAGAAATGGAAATGCTAAATTAATTTTCTCAGATCTTAGCATTCAGTTAACTCGACTTATTCATAGAAAAGAACTTGCATAGATATATCTTATTAGCATTGCGAATTCAATAACAACTATTTATTATAATCGAGCGGTTTTCAGGCCATTTAAGCTGCTTTCTCAGAAAAAGCAACGAGAAATATGCCAACAGGTTTATGCTTCCTTAATCGCTACAAAACACGTAAACTAGCTCTTTCTAAAGCAATATATTAATGAAGAATACTCTTTAGTCTTTCTAGCTTTACGATTAGATTGTAATCCTACCCAAAAGGCTCGCAAAGAAAATTTCTTCCCTGTTTTATACTTTTCTGATAATAAGCTCACGTAGAAAGAATCGAATACCATCGGTTTAATTGAAATAAGCTGAAAAGTATTTTTTAAAATTTTAGGAAGCGACTTCCTTGAAAAATGCCAAAGATGTCTGGGAACATCATATGCTGCCCAATAATTTTTATAATACTGCGCATCGTAACTTTTATAATTTGGAACAGCTATCACCAAAACACCCTTTTCATTTAAAAGCGAATGACAGGTTTCAAGCACTTCTTTGTAATTTGAAATATGTTCTAGCACATGCCACATTGTGATAACATCAAATTTTTCGCCCTTAAAATTAGTAACGGTGCTCTCGAGTGAAATCGATTTTTTTTTAGCTAGCCTTCTGGCATTAGGATTTATTTCTACTCCAGCTATATCCCACGCTTTGTTTTTTGCTGTTACTAAAAAGTCACCCGTTCCCGCACCAATATCCAACAATTTTCCTGATCCGTTATGTAGTTTTTTTATAAGGTTGACTTTCTTTTTCAGAGAATAGTTTTTTACCGTTTGATACAAAAAAGATACGACTCCTTTTTTTTCATCGGTGTGCGAAATATAATTTTCGCTTTCGTAATACTTTCCCAAATCCTCCTCTGCCGGACATGGGTTCGTAATGAGTAGTTCAAATTCTGAATCGTACTGCAATTGAAATTCCTCTCCAGAAACTAAATAATCTTTTGCTAAAATATAAATTGGTTTTTGGGACAAAACTAAGGGTTGAGTGATTGAAAATATTTAAAATGCAGTATACGTTCCACGTGAAACAATGGTCTAACGCCCCATATACACTAACATAACTGAAATATCATTTGGTGAAACACCACTTATACGGCTGGCTTGTGATACGGTTGCCGGTTGGACAGCATTGAGTTTCTCCTTGGCTTCGTGAGACAAAGATTTTAACTTTGAATAATCAAAGTTTCTGGGAATTTTAATGCCTTCTAACCTGTTTAGTTTATCAGCATTGTTTTTTTCCTTTTCAATATAACCAGCATACTTCACTTGTATTTCAGTTTGCTCTAATTCTTCAAAAGAAAGATTATGATCTTCAATATAAGCTGATACAGATTCTATTTTTCTCATATCTTCCATAATAATTTCCGGGCGAGAAAACAGCTTAAACATCTTGTCACTTTGATCTACTGTAGCAGATTCTTTAGCTTCCAGAATAGGATTTACTTCGGTATGAGACACACTGGTGTCCTTAAAAAATTGCACAAAACCACTGGAATTTTGTTCCTTCTTTTCCATTTTTCTAAGGCGTTCTTCAGAGGCTAGTCCTATTTCGTATCCTTTAGGGGTAAGTCTGAAATCTGCATTATCTTGACGCAATAAAGTTCTGTATTCCGCTCTGGAAGTAAACATCCTGTAAGGCTCTTCTGTTCCTTTTGTGATCAAATCGTCTATTAAAACCCCGATGTAAGCTTCGTTTCTTTTCAAGATAAACGGATCTTTTTCATGAACTTTAAGATGTGCATTAATTCCAGCCATCAATCCTTGTGAAGCTGCTTCTTCATAGCCTGTAGTTCCATTTATTTGTCCAGCAAAATACAATCCTTCCACTAATTTGGTCTCCAAAGTGTGCTGTAATTGTGTAGGCGGGAAATAATCGTATTCAATGGCATATCCAGGGCGAAAAAACTTCACATTTTCAAATCCATCACATTGTTGTAATGCTCTAAATTGGACATCCTCTGGCAATGAAGTGGAAAACCCATTAATATAATACTCCACCGTATTCCATCCCTCAGGCTCTACAAAAAGTTGATGCCTATCTTTGTCTGCAAATCGATTGATTTTATCTTCAATGGAAGGGCAATACCTTGGGCCTATACTTTTAATGGACCCATTAAACATTGGAGACCTATCAAAACCTTCGCGCAATAGATTATGAACCTTCTCACTTGTGTAAGACATATGGCAGGCACGTTGCTTTGTTAATGGCTTCGTACGATCCAGATAAGAAAATTTTTGTGGATCTACGTCGCCAGGCTGAATTAACATCTTTGAAAAATCCAACGATCTTCCGTCTACTCTTGGAGGCGTCCCAGTTTTCATTCTGCCCGAGTCAAACCCTAACTCGACCAAGTCTTTAGTAATTCCTGTCGCAGCTCTTTCGCCAGCTCTTCCTCCTCCAAACTGTTTTTCGCCAATATGAATTAGTCCATTGAGAAAAGTACCGTTTGTAAGTACAACCGATTTTCCTCTTACTTCTAATCCGAGGGATGTTTTTACACCTACAATTTTACTGCCTTCCGTAATAATACTAGAAACCATCTCTTGATAAAAATCTAAATTCTTCGTTTTCTCAAGCATCAATCTCCAATCTTCAGCAAAACGCATGCGGTCACTTTGGACACGCGGACTCCACATAGCTGGCCCTTTAGATTTGTTGAGCATCTTAAATTGTATCGCAGAGGTGTCTGAAACAATCCCGCTATATCCGCCTAAGGCATCAATCTCACGCACAATTTGCCCCTTCGCAATTCCGCCCATGGCGGGGTTACAGGACATTTGTGCTATATTTTGCAAGTTCATTGTAATAAGCAGGGTTTTAGAACCCAAATTAGCAGCAGCAGCAGCAGCTTCGGAGCCCGCATGACCACCACCCACTACAATAACATCGTATTCTGTTTGAAACATAAGTAAAATTGTTCCACGTGAAACAATCACGTTGGATTTTAAGTTGGCAAAGATACGTAAATATCTAACAACCAATAAGTTAAATGCATAATTTCTTGAATATCAGCAATCTAGACAAAGTCCCTTCTCCGCAATGCAGTATTTTCCTCATTTCGCATCGCTTTGGCGTCTTGTTCAGACTTATCTTTTAAACCACAAAAGTGGAGAATTCCATGGATAAGGACGCGATGCAATTCGTTCGTGAATCCCGTCTCATATTCCTTTGCATTCTCAGCTACGCGTTCGGTGGAAATATAAATTTCTCCATTTACCAACGTCCCTAAAGAATTGTCGAAACTAATAATATCTGTGAGCGTGTCGTGATTAAGAAATTGTATGTTCAGTTTTAGAAGATATTCATCGTCACAAAAAATATACGCAATCTCACCTTCCTCAAAATCACGTGCTTTAATTTCGGCAGAGATCCAACTGGAAATTTCTTTTTCCTGGGTTAGCTCGAAATCATTTTCAGAATAAAACTCAATCATTATCTTGTTTAAAATAGTCTTGAACACGTTCCTTGTAGATAGGTTTCAACGGGAGTGCTTCTCGGTTTAAAATTTCAGTTGTATTAAAATACTTTTTAACTTCTTCAGGGTTGGTGCGTAGTGAATTTGTAAATTGCTTTTTATTGGTAGTAGATTCTCGACGGCTCTCTTGACCCTGCTCAAAATCTGCTTTGTCCAATTTAAGTAATTCATATTGAAGATTCAACATTTTTTCTAAGGTTCGTTCATTAAATCCTTTGTCCAATAACTGCTGCTCTACCTGTTCCATTTGGCGCAATAAATTGCCTCCAGCGCCCTTTAAGCCCTCTTTACTTAACTTATCTTCTAACTGTTGGCGCAATTGCTGTTGTTGTTTGTAAATCTCGTACAGCTCTCCATTTAAATCTTCGTTATACCCGTCACCATCACCATTTTCGCCATCTCCGTTTTTATTTCCTTTTCCGTTGCCACCACCTTCGCCAGTACCATCTCCTTCTTCTTTTCCGTCCTTCCCTTGCCCCTCACCAGAGCGACCATTTTCTCCTTGAGAGCCACTGGATTCGCCAGATTGACCTTCTCCACTTTCACCTTTGCCGCTTTCGCCTTTGTTTCCTTCCCCTTCTTTACCACTTTCGCCCTCACCTTTTTTCTTACCCATTCCTTCTTTCATCTTTTCCCCTAAACTCTCCTGCTTCTTAATAATATCTGGCAACTGGAAGCCTTTTCCTTCGCCTTCTCCCTGTCCCTGGCCTTTTCCCTTGCCTTGGCCCTGGCCTTGACCCATAGATTGCATTTGGTTTTGCATACTATTTAAAGCATCGCTCAATAAAATAGCCAACTCATTTGCTCCAGTTACGGTGTATTGCTGGTTGCTTAACCCTTGTCTCATTTCGTTTTCGGCCAACCGTTCTAACGATTTTTCCAGATTATACTGAACATCTGTTAATGTAGAGTTTATCGTTTCGCTAATCATAGGATTACGCAATGATAACGAAAAAATACTATCGTCTATATGCTGAAAATTAAGTTTTAAATCGTTTTGGGTATTCAGTTTTTTTCCGAAAACAGGGTTGCCATAATCTGTTATTTTAAAATCTTCCATCACCGCTTCCTGCTCGAACGAAAACACCACAAGATTATCTAAAATTTGACGTAGCATTTCAGCATCTTCTTCCATACTTTCGCCCGAAGAAGCCTGCATCTGCATTTGCATTTGCTGTCCCATCTGCTTCATTTTCTGACCCGCTTTCTTTTGGTTTTGTTTGGCATCCTGCTTTTTTTGCTGGCTTAAATTCTCAGTAGCTTTTTCCTGTTCTTTCTGTATGTCTTCTTCCTGCTTTTCTTCGTTTGGGATATCCATTGGATCTTTAAGGCCTTCATTTTCCTTCTGAAGTTCATCCATTTGTTTTTGATACTCCTCAAATTTTTTATTTAGTTCTTCTTGCTTCTCTTTGGTGTTTTCGTCCTCGGGAACTTCTGCTAGTTTTTCTTGCGCTTCTCCTAGTTTGTAAATTTCTTCCGCAAGTTTTTCAGCTTTTTTAGTAACATAATATCTTTTGGTAAGCTCCAGCAATTGCTCCAAATTCTTTTCTTGATTTTTATTTTGCCTGGAAAGTTTCTCTAACTTTTCAGTCAACTCTTCCTTATTAATTTTTTCTTGCAGTTTTTCCAGCTCTTTTAACAGCTTTTCATTTTCTTCTAAACGTTCTTGATTTTCGTCCAAACGTTTTTCTAGTTGTTCTTTAAAAGGATCCTTTTCTTCATTCTCTGGCTGAAAGTTCTCCAAATTTTCTTTAAGTTCTTCGGAAAATTTCTTCATCATATCCTCTTGTTGCTTTTGCCGCTTGATGAAATTTTCTAGTTTCTTTTTATCGTTATAGTTAAGGTCCTTTTTCTCTTTCTGAAGTTTTGAAAGCTCCTCCAATGTTTTTTCCTGATCTTTTAAATCCTGCAGGGTTTTGTCCATTCCTTTAATGGATTTATCCTGATTTTGTAATTGCTCGTTCTCCTCTTCATCTTTTGTAAGCTTCCTAAAAGAATAAATTCCAGATTTACTGGACTTATATTTATGAATGGCATCATTGTCAAAAACTTCAAAATAATACTCGTATGCCATACCATCTTCTAGTGGAAATTCTCCAGGAAACGTGTATACAAATTGATCGACTGTAGTTTTATTAACGGGAAGTATTTCGGTCTTTTTAGAGTCCTCTTCGCCAATTGGAAAGTATACAAGGCGCAATTTACTTAGACCATAATCATCGCTCACACGACCCAGAAAATACGTGGTCTGGCTATCTGTACTGTCTTGCTTGGATTGTACTTCAATTTCCGGGTAGGCATCACGAACAACACCCAATGTAAAGGAAAGGTTTTCGTATTCTTTTAGAAAGTCATTTGAGGTGGTGATGGCATAATCCAATTTTCTGTATACCCCTTTATTATATGTAAATTCCTGTTTCTTTTCAGTAAAAAAGTAGGTACTGTCCTTCATTTTAAGGTGTACTTCTTTTGTGTTTTTGGTATTCACTTTCCACGTAACTCTTGTGCCTTCGGGAATGGTAGCATTTCCTGTACTTTTTAAGGTTTCATCACGCTTTCCCGTATACGACGGATAGTCAAGCACCATTTCAAAAGCTACTAAAGAGGGCGTTTTTACTACCTCCAAGAGGTACGGCTTACTTTTTACTTTATTTGCCGCTAAGCTAAAATTTATAGGGTCTATGGGTTGTTCAAAAGTGTGTTCAAAAACCCCAGGGGCATTTTGTTTTAGGTAATACGTCTCGTCGTTATAAACAATACTTGCATTTTCTGGAATTGCTTTGCCTTCAGTTCTAATTTGCAAGGTGAAGGGTTTGTTTTCAACTGCAGTAAGAGTATCGTTAACCACATAAAATGTAAATGGCGCTGGTGGTTCGTAAGCGGTTTCGTAATTCACCACACGGTTATAACTACTGCTGAAGGTATCTTTTTCACCAAAAAGACTGAAGAGTATAAAAATGACAACAGGAATCGCGGCATACTTTAAATACTTAGCGTTCTTATTAAAATTTACTGCCGTGGAAAAAGGAACGGGCTGTAGCTCACCTGCTTTTTGGTCTATACTTGCTGCGAGGAGTTCACTTTCACGGTAGTTTTGATTTAACTGAATAACATTGAGTAACTTATCACTTACATTCGGAAAGTGATTCCCAATAATATTTGCCGCTTCTTCCTGTGAAATTCCGTTTTGTAATTTGAAAAGTTTTGCGAGTGGAAATGCAATAAACCGTACAAAAAGTCCGAACTCTACAACTACGAACGTCCAGAATAAAACCGTACGCCCCAATGGGCTTAGCCAAAGAAAATATTCAACGAGCAGGGTTATAAGAAGATATAGCAATCCAATAGCAAAAAATAGAATGGCACCCTTGATCAACTCATTGGTATAATATTTTTTTATAAATTGTTCCAGCTTTTGCTGAATGATGCTAAATGTGCTCATGTAATAAAATATATGGTATATAATAAAGCAATATGTCAGGCTGAGCGCAGGCGAAGACTAATTAATATATCAGAAGTAAAATGCACTTCGACTGCGCTCAGTGTGACATTCGTAATAAAATACGTAAAGTGTCTTATTTCTATTACTGTAAACTTCTAAAATACAACTTTATTTTGTTTACAAACCTATCAAAAATAAGTCCAAAACAATGACCTTATGAAAGACTTAAAATATCTAGCCGCGTATTCCATTCCCTTGGCGGCTATTCTTGGACTTTTTCTGAAAGGAAACTGGGCTTTTTTTACACCAATTTTTGCCTTTGTCATTATTCCAATCTTTGAGTTGCTTTTACCTGTTAAAACTGAAAATCTGAATGCAGAAGAAGTTACGATAAAACTAAAAAATCCTTTTTTCGATCTGTTGTTGTATCTTAATCTACCATTAGTATTTGGTATTGTAGGATGGTTTTTGTGGAGCCTTAGCTGGTTTGAGTATTCTACGGCCGAGTTGGTTGGTTTAACAATTTCTGTAGGAATTGCCGTGGGCGGCAACGGTATAAATGTGGCCCACGAACTTGGACATCGTAAAACACGCTGGGAAAAGATACTAGCAAAAATTTTATTGATTCCTGCTTTATATATGCACTTTTACGTAGAGCACAATTATGGCCATCATCTAAATGCTGCCACTGCCGAAGACCCTGCAAGTGCACGTTACAATCAAACCGTATATTCATTTTGGTTTACGTCTATGTTTCGGCAATACGCAAGTGCCTGGAAAATACAATTAGATTTACTGAAACGTGCCAACAAAACCTTTTTCAGCATTCAGAATGATATGTTGTTTTATACCATCATTCAGCTATTGTATTTAGGAATTATTGCTTACTTACTGGGACCTTTTGCCGCTGGCATCGCAATAGGCATAGGCATTACCAGCGCTATTTTGTTAGAAACCATTAATTATATTGAACATTATGGTCTAAGCCGCAACAAAACAAAAAGTGGTCGTTATGAGCGTGTGAGTGAAGTTCATTCCTGGAACAGCAACCACGTGATGGGTCGTGTAATCCTTTACGAACTCACCCGGCATAGTGACCATCATTTTAAGTCTACCAAAAAGTACCAAACCTTAGAATATCATGATATAAGTCCGCAAATGCCTTTTGGGTATCCTACTTCTATGCTATTGTCTTTGGTGCCACCCTTATGGTTTGCGATTATGAATAAGCGGATTCCGTTGGAGATGAGACCCGCTGGATAAATTCCAAGCTCAAAAAAACAAACCCGCCTGCCTCTTATATTTTAAATATGTGGCGGGCAGGTCCCAAAAAAAGCTTATTCTACAACTATTCTAACGGATTCAGAAATACCTTCCGCATAAATTTCAACTAGATAAACTCCAGCTTTTAGGTTTTCGTCCACCGCAACAGTGTTGGTATTGAAATAGTCTACTGTAACAATTTGTCTTCCTAAAAGATCGACAATGTTAACGGTAATGCGTGGTTGGCTTTCAGTAAAAGAGATGTTGAAGATTCCTTTGTTTGGGTTGGGGTAGAGTTTGAATAAATGACTTTTTTCAAAATTGATAGTACTCAAAACAGAGCCATCATCATAAATAGAAACTTTTCCTCTAGAACTGTTATTAATATAACTTGATTGCCCGTTGCCAATTCTAGTTCCCGCTTCATTCAAGGCGATTTTGTATCCCAATCCGCCTAAGGTCGTGTTTTTTTTGGTGCCAATCCCCACCGTCGAATGTATAAAGACTTGCAGAATCAATATCTGCAATAGCGATGGTACTCCCATCACCACTTAGCTCTAAAGAACCGCCAAAGTAGAAACTTTCTGAAGTACCCGTAATAGGCGTTCCAATTAAACTCCATTGATCATTCTCAAATTGAAAAATTCGAACCTGTCCCTTCTCGTTATTTTGATCATAATTATAAGCACCAACTGCAAGAATACTTCCGTCATTATTTAGGTTAATAGAACAGCCTGCTTCTGGTGGGAATAAGCCCAATCTATCCCCTGGATTCTCTCCAAAAATAGCTCCGCCTACCTGTTGCCAAATATTGTTTTGTAATGTAAGTGTCCGAACTTTGCCTGCAAACATTGTGCTCTCGCTATTTATTGGTTCTGCAACCGCAATTACGGTACCATTCGCTGCAATAGACACAGACATTGTAGTGCCATCTGGACTATTAATATCTTGCCCTATTTGAACCCAGTCCGTCCCTTGCAGTTCATAAACACGAGCATATCCATTCTCTACAGTTACGGGATTAATTTTCGTTGCGCTAACGATAATTCGATCTCCAGCGGCAGTTATGTCGACACTCGCACCAAGTTTATCGTTTTCATTATCTCCCAGGATTGTTTGCCCTAATTGAATCCAACTCCCATTTTGAAGCTCAAAAACACGCACAGCTCCTTCATTGGGAACATTTACATTAGAAAAAGGATTCCCAAAAACAAATCTGTTTCCTTCTGCATTTAGACGTACATTTCCAATATTTCCTGAATTAGCTGTGCCAAATACTCCCGGCACAGTTTGTCCAATTTGAGACCAACTACCCTCTGTAAATTCATAAACCTGAACTTCTCCGCTGTCATCATTATCTCGATCCCCATTAAAACTAGCAATTCTATTTCCTGATGCATTTAAAGAAACATCGGCCCCATAAAAATCCCCTTCGGTAGGTCCAATTATATCTGTCCCAACCTGCACCCATTGTGCAAAGCTTAGTGTTGAAACAAGTAGAAAAATATATAGAAACGCTAATTTTTTCATCTTTAAATTTTTTGCGAAGATATTAAATACATTGATTAGCTATTACCTAAGAGAAGTGGTTTCTAAAAGAAATAAAAGCCGCCAATGTTATTTATTCTATTAAAATTCTAACGGTTTCTGAAACACTATTTGCTAAGATTTCAACCAAATAAACACCTGTTTTCAAATTTCCATTTACTTTAATTGTATTGGTCTTAAAATAATCTATATTAACTACTTGTCTTCCTAAAAGATCGACAATGTTAACAGTTACGCGCTGTTGAATTTCAGTAAAAGAGATGTTGAAGATTCCTTTGTTTGGGTTAGGGAAGACAACAAATTGTGAGAACGCCTCACTAGGTCCAGAGACCGAAAGAATGTTCTCATTTTTAAAAACCTTAGCTTGCCCTGAACTATCTCCGTTGGCATCTGAAAAAGGGGCTCCTATAACCACAAGATTTCCCAAGCTATTCATTGCAACTCCCATACCGGCCTGATCTTCATTATTTTCGCCATAGATTGAATTATCAACTTGTTCCCAATTCCCATTTATATATCGAAATATTCTTACAATACCCTTTTGAAGATCGGTTGGATTATTTGCCCTACCACCAGCAACCAAAATAGTTCCTTCTGAATTTAAGTCGACCGAAACTCCCAATGCTTCAAAATCTTCCCCTAGTATTTCTGTGCCTAACTGTGTCCAATTAGCCCCGTTCAATTCAAAAACCTTAACCTGTCCAGAAAAAGGTTTAATTCCATTGTGCAATCTTGCTCCTATGGCTATTCTAGTTCCAGAAGTATTCAAGTTTATTGCTTCTCCAAACCCATCCAATTCAGCTTCCCCTACAATGTCTTCTCCTACCTGCTGCCATGTTGCGCCTTGCAACTCAAACATTCGGACTATTCCATTACCTGATCCCAAACTCGGACTGTTGTTCTTGGCGAAACCAACAGCTATCATATTTCCTATGCCATTAATTGCTACGTCTGATCCTCCAGCGAAATATTCTGTTTCACCTTCAATATCATTTCCTAACTGAGTCCAATTGGCTCCGTCATATTCATAAACTCTGGCTTGACCTGAACCGGTTCCATTATCACTATTTCCGCTACTGCCTATAATAATTCTTGTTCCATCATTGTTTATAGATACAGACCATCCTGATAAATCTTGACTATTTTCACCCTCAATTGTACTGCCTAATTGTACCCAAGCTGTTCCATTAAATTCAAAAACTCGTGTAGCGCCTGGAATAATTAAACCATTTACATAGAACGGAGCACCAACAACAAGTCTTGTTCCTGTAGCGCTTAAGTCAATATCCCAGCCAAATTTTTCGCCAAAACTCCCCGTTGTTTCTCCTAAAAGGTCACTTCCTAGTTGTTGCCAGGTATTATTCTGAAGCTGATAAACCTTTACTTGTCCATTCTCGAATCCAGCAAAGTCATTAAGGCGGGCTCCTACAGCAATTATATTTCCTGTTTCGTTCATGGCCACTGTTTTTCCAAATTCATCTGAAGTCGCATCTCCCAAAAAAGTCGTTCCAATTTGTGCCCATTGAGAATTACACGTGATTGTAATTGACACAAATAAAAGTATAAGTAGTGTGTTTCTCATTAAATTTAGTTTAGGTTAATTTGCAATTTAAGCAACAACAATTATTCCAAAAATATCTCTCTTTCGCTGTAAAAGATACGAATTGGTTCAAAATAATCATTAACAGTTTCTGTACCTTTGCTGCCTATTTAAAGTGCTGAAATTTTAATAAGTTTCTCGCCGAAGTTTATCCTGAGGTAACTCGAAGGGCGGGAAAGAAAAAATATAATTTATGTCTCAAAAAGTTCGCGTACGTTTTGCTCCTAGTCCAACCGGTCCTTTACATATTGGTGGAGTTCGGACAGCTTTATTCAACTATTTATTTGCCAAGAAACACGGTGGTGATTTTATTATTAGAATTGAAGATACCGACCAAAGCCGCTACGTCGAGGGTGCCGAAGACTATATTATTGAAGCCTTAAACTGGTTGAATATGCAAGCAGACGAAGGTCCCGTTTCTGGCGGCAATTTTGGTCCCTACAGACAAAGTGAGCGCAAGGGTTTATACCGAAATTATGCAGATCAACTCCTGAATAGTGGTAATGCATATTACGCTTTTGATACTTCCGAAGCACTGGATGCGCATAGAAAACAACACGAAGAAGAAGGTAAAACATTTATCTATAATTGGCACAACCGTCTCAAACTAGATAACTCCTTGGCCCTTTCTGAAACTGAAGTAAGGGCAAAATTAGACGCTGGCGAAGACTATGTTATCCGTTTTAAAACACCACAAGACGAGACCTTACCACTAACTGATATGGTGCGAGGTACTATGCAGATTGATACGAATGTATTAGATGATAAAGTGCTCTTCAAAAGCGACGGCATGCCAACCTATCACCTGGCAAATATTGTAGATGATCATTTAATGGAAATTAGCCACGTAATTCGTGGGGAAGAATGGTTGCCTTCACTGGCACTACACATATTGTTATACCGCGCTTTTGGTTGGGATGCCCCACAATTTGCGCACCTCCCCTTATTAATGAAGCCTGTGGGTAAAGGAAAACTAAGCAAGCGAGATGGTGATAAAATGGGCTTTCCTGTATTTCCGCTAGAGTGGAAAACAGCAGAGGGCGATACTTTCTCAGGCTACCGAGAAGATGGTTATTTACCTGAAGCCGTTCTAAATATGCTCGCCTTTTTAGGCTGGAACCCTGGAACGGAACAGGAAATTTTCAGCCTGGCAGAATTAACCGCTGCTTTTGAATTGGAACGCGTAAACAAATCGGGGGCAAAGTTCGATCCTGAAAAAACAAAGTGGTTCCAACATCACTACTTACAGGAGATGGACGAAGGGGTTTTGACAGCTCAGTTTAAAAAGTTTTTAGACGAGAAAGGTGTTTCGCACTCCGTTGATGTTTCAGTTATTGTTCCTCTATTGAAAGAGCGCGCTACCTTTGTGCAAGATCTTTGGGAACAGGGCAGTTTCTTCTTTGAGGCACCTTCAACCTATGACGAAAAAGCATCCAAAAAAGCCTTTAAAGAAGATACTTTGGAACTACTTCAGAAAGTTGTGGAGCTATTAAATGCTACGGAAGACTTTTCAGCAACAAATATTTCAGACAATATAAAAGGGTGGATTACCAGCAACGAAATTAGTTTTGGTAAAGTAATGATGCCTTTACGACTAGCTTTGGTGGGCGAAATGAAAGGCCCGGATGTGTTTGAGATTATTTCAATTTTAGGGAAAAAAGAGGCGGTTGCCCGTGTTGACGCGGCGGTTGTTTTTATGGCGTAATAACTTGTTTTTAAAAAGGTCTGAAACCTAAAAATAAACGACCGCCATTAGTACAATGGTCGAGCTATTTCCTTTGAAGGGATCGCCAGAAGGATTTTCCAGATTTTGGTCGTTCAGTTTATTAAACATATTGGTAACCCCATATTGATATTGTGCACTTAGCCTAAAACTTTCCAAACCTACGGTAGCTCCACCCATTACGTGAAAATTTATTGGACTTATGTCTTCAATATCTTGAGCCCGCAGCGTTGTATATCCGTCCAGAATATAATTTTCTAACCGCTCGCTATCTACTTTCATATTCCCGTTTACATTCAGGATTGGTCCAAATTCTATACTAAAATGATGCTTTACAATATTATAACTCCCTAGAAAATTAAGCTGCACATTGGGAATTGTATAGGTGATAAATTGTTTCTCAAAAGGTGAGTTGGCCAGATTAGACCCTAAAACCCCAACTTTATTACTAAAAAAAGTTAATCCATAAATAAGATCAAAATCATTTCTAAAAGACCCTCTCGTAGTAAACCCGGCAGCAAAACCCGTTTGTCGCTCGGTCACAAAATTGGAGGTATTAATGTCGAATAAAGAGACTCCTCCTTGTATACCTATGCGATTGTAATCGTTATAATTCCGTTGAGCTAGGACCGATGTAGCGAGTAAGACTGTAACAGCAAGGAAAAGGAATGTTTTTAAACGCGTCATGAGGATGTAATTTTGAAACCAAAAATAGCTTTATTTTCGTATCTTGAACGGAATATATTAACTAATATTTTTACATCATGAATGTAGCGCTTATTTTATTGTTTCCCCTTGGGATTATTATTTTCTTCTTATTACTTTCCTCTTTTTTTGTAGTAAAGCAACAAACAGCAGCACTTATTGAAAACTTCGGAAAGTTTAGCAGCATTAGGACTTCTGGACTTCAATTCAAAATTCCGGTCGTGCAACGCATTTCAGGACGGGTGAATTTAAAAATTCAGCAACTGGATGTACTTGTTGAAACAAAAACGAAAGACGACGTATTCGTAAAGCTGAAAATTTCGGTACAATTTCAAATAATTCGTGAAAAGGTGTATGAAGCTTTTTATAAACTTCAGAACCCGCACGATCAAATTACATCGTATGTCTTTGACGTGGTACGTGCCGAAGTTCCTAAAATGAAACTGGACGATGTTTTTGAACGTAAAGATGATATTGCCATCGCCGTAAAGTCTGAACTGAACGAAGCGATGAGCGACTACGGGTACGACATTATAAAAACTCTGGTTACCGATATTGACCCAGATGTACAAGTAAAAGCAGCAATGAACCGAATTAACGCTGCTGAACGTGAAAAAGTTGCCGCAGAATACGAAGCAGAAGCAGAGCGTATTAAAATAGTTGCAAAAGCTCGTGCAGAAGCCGAAAGCAAGCGTTTACAAGGACAAGGTATTGCAGACCAGCGTCGTGAAATTGCTCGCGGACTAGAAGAAAGTGTGGACGTATTAAACAATGTAGGAATTAATTCCCAAGAAGCTAGTGCGTTAATTGTTGTAACACAACATTACGATACATTACAAAGTATTGGGGAAGCAACCAATACCAATTTAATTTTACTTCCTAATTCTCCCCAGGCGGGAAGCAATATGTTGAACGATATGATTGCCAGTTTTGTAGCCAGCAACCAGATTGGAGAAGAGATGAAAAAGACCAACGCTGCTAAAGGTATAGGTTCCAAAACCAGAAAGCGTACGCCACCACCAGAAAGAGATGAGGATGTACAGTACTAATCATCTTGTAAGGCAGTGATATAGTACACAGCATACTGAACCTAGTATATGTTTGGGGTCTCTAACTCGTGTGTGTTTAATATCATTTAATTCCTCCTATCGTTAATATGGCCGATAAAAAAAGCCCGATTTCTAATAGAAATCGGGCTTTTTTGTTTGGAATACACTTGCTTAGTACTCTTTATATTTTTGAAGCAATCTGCCTATCGCAAAAGAAGCTAAAGGCGTAAGTAGTTTAATTAGAACGGCACTGGTTGCAACGCCACCTAAAACTGCTGTGGCAATTTTACCAGGTGTTAAACTATCTTTAGCCTCGTTCAAGCTTAACTTTAATTCCTCTTTATCAATCTCGGATCGTAAATAGGCTCGTTTTATATCTTGATCCAGCTCTTCAAATGTCGTGTATTTTTTTTTCATGGTATCTCGTTTTCATTTGGCAGCTTCTTTTCATTGAAATCTTCAAAGGAAACATCATCATCAAACATATGCTCTTCTTTCTCTATATCTTCCACGACAAGCTCTGAAAATTTTGAAAGTATTGCTTTATCAATATGTTTTTTTCCGAAGAATAAAATTAGCAAAAACACTAATAAATAAACACCTGCTACGATAAAGAAACCGAATAACATACTATCTAAAATGCGTCCTAGCCACATAGCAATCCCGAAAGAAAAAAACATCAGGAACAGCATAAAGATACCTCCTAAAACCAACATATTGATTAAAGAAGTAGATAACTTCATGGCATGCTTAAAAAGGCGAAGTTTATAATACTCCGCCGAATTTTTAATGTATTCCTGCAGTTTGGTCCCCGATTCGCTCAGGTTTTCAGTTAGCATTTTAAAAGCCATACTTAGACAGTTGCTTTTTTCACAGTAGATTTTACTTTATCTAAAGTTGCGTCTTTTTGCAACTTAGCATTTTGTTTACGCAACGCTTCTAGTTTGTCTTCCATTGCCAATAAAATATCATCTGCTTTGTGACTTGCTGATGATAGGGTATCATCTAATTTTTGCTGAAAATTATACTTTGCTTTTTGAGCTTGCTCGGTTAAATTAGATTTTGTATCGTGGTATTGTTTGTTTAATTTTTTCTGAGCTTTTTTGCGCTCTTTGTCAATTTTACTTCGCGTATTAGATCCTTTGTCTGGAGCGTATAAAATACCTATTCCAGCACCTATTGCTGCTCCGGTTAGTAGTGCGAGTAAGGTTTGTCCTGTATTTGATGCCATGTTCGTTGTTTTTAAGTTATTATTTGTTGTTTCTAACAAAGATAGTTTAACAATCCTCTAAGCATTGTTAACAACCGGTTAATACCCAAATTACAAATGATAAAGATTTCTTAAAAACACTTAAACCCTGCCAAATTATCTTAAAGTTTTCAAAAAATAGAGGTCTTGTTTCTTAAAATTTAAGCTACTAACCGTCTATTTTTGTCCAAGAATCTCGGAGGGCCACCGTACGGTTAAAAACTATTTTATTTTCAGTTGAATCTTTATCCACAGTAAAATATCCCAATCGTTGAAATTGAACGGTATCTTCAGGTATAAGATTTGCCAAACTTGGCTCTGCATATCCCGTAATAATTTCTAAAGAATTAGGGTTAATAAACTCCATAAAATCTTTGTCTTTGTGCGTATCTGGTGAAGCTTCGGTAAACAAACGATCGTACAAACGTATTTCAACGGGTAGTGCGTGTGTAACAGATACCCAATGTAAGGTTCCTTTTACTTTGCGCAATGATGCTTCGGTACCACTACCACTTTTACTATCGGTATCGTAGGTGCAATGCACTTCAGTAATATTTCCGGCTTCATCTTTAATTGCTTTTTCAGCTTTAATAATATAGGCGTTCTTAAATCGTACTTCGCCGCCTAATTTCAGTCTGAAGAATTTTCGGTTGGCTTCCTCTTTAAAATCGTCTTGTTCAATATATATTTCACGTGAGAAAGGAACTTGTCTGCTTCCTGCAGCATCGTCTTCTGGATTATTTTCAGCTTCCAGCCATTCTTCTTCACCTTCAGGGTAGTTGGTAATTACCACTTTTAATGGATCCAGCACCGCCATCACACGGTCTGCTTTTTTGTTGAGATCTTCGCGAACGTTGTATTCTAAGTGCGAAACATCGATTAAATTCTCTCGCTTTCCAACGCCAATACTATCTACAAAATTTTTAATAGAAGCTGGGGTGTAACCTCTTCGGCGTAAGCCTGAGATGGTGGGCATCCTAGGATCGTCCCAGCCAGTTACCACACCTTCTTCTACCAGTTTTGCTAACTTTCTTTTGCTCACAACCGTATGACTTAGGTTTCTGCGGGCAAATTCTCTTTGCTTAGGGCGTAACGTCTCGCTGTCGTGCACTTGGTCCAAAAACCAATCGTACAGCTCTCTATGAGGTAGAAACTCTAACGTACAGAAACTATGGGACACTTGTTCTATGTAATCACTTTCGCCGTGCGTCCAATCGTACATAGGAAATATTTTCCAATCGGTACCGGTACGGTGGTGTGCTTTATGCAAAACGCGGTACATCACGGGATCTCGCATTAACATATTACTAGAGGTCATATCTATCTTAGCGCGTAATACGTGAGAACCTTCGGCTGCTTCGCCATTTTTCATTTTTTCGAAAAGCTCTAAACTTTCTTCTACAGGACGATTTCTGAAAGGACTTTCCTCTCCAGGCTCGTTAGGGGTTCCTTTTTGAGTTGCAATTTGTTCGGAAGTTTGCGAATCTACATACGCTTTACCTTCTTTTATAAACTGAACAGCCCAATCGTACAATTGCTGAAAGTAATCTGAAGCATAGCATTCCTTTGTCCATTCATACCCTAGCCAAAGAATATCTTTTTTAATGGCGTCTACAAATTCTTGTTCTTCTTTTGCCGGATTTGTATCGTCAAACCTAAGGTTTACAGGAGCATTGTAGCGCAATCCTAAGCCGAAGTTTAAGCAAATAGAAGAAGCGTGCCCAATGTGTAAATATCCATTAGGCTCCGGTGGAAAACGAAACTGTAGATCATCTTTTGAGTAAGATGCTTTTAAATCGTCTTCTATAATGTGTTCTATAAAGTTGAGTGGTTCCTTTTCTTCTGTCATGTTACAATGGTCTCCTCGAGCGCAGTCGAGAGGTTATTTTGATGTTCCCAAACTAAAAAGTTCTCGACTGCGCTCGACCGGACATCTAAAAGATATGCAAAGTTAATGAAAAACACACCCCAAGGTGCATTCCTCTCGCTTAAAATTAGCTCGTAGGATGCAAGAGGAAGGAATTTTCTATCTTTGTAAAAAGATCCTCTATGAGTACCATTCGCCTTAAAAACGTTCGCATTTTCACCAATCACGGTTGCTTGATTGAAGAAGAAAAAATTGGAAGTGATTATTTGGTAAACTTAACTGTGAAAGCCGATTTAAGCGAAGCTGCAAAAACAGATAGTCTTAATGATACTGTAGATTACGTACACCTGCAACATATCATTAAAACCGAAATGGCACAACGTAGTAAATTACTAGAACAAGTAGGGCAACGCATTATCGATCGCGTTTTTACTGAAATTCCGCTTGTTAGAAAAGCAAAAGTTTCAATTTCAAAACTGAATCCGCCTATTGGAGGTGATGTGGCGGAAGTTGTTGTAACTATGTCGGCTTCCGCTCCGCTCAGTACGAGTTAATAAATAGCTGTCAAAAAATCCTTATATTTTTTTTAGGACTTCCTTAAATTCGGTCTTTTAAATTCAGCAAGCTTATATCTAAACCTTAAAGGATGGTTTAATAAAATCAAAAAAGGATTAAGTTGTTTGCTTTTGTATTAAATTTCTATATTTGCCAATTCATACTGGCATCATGGCCGAGTGGCTAGGCAGAGGTCTGCAAAACCTTCTACAGCGGTTCGAATCCGCTTGATGCCTCAGAAAAAATCCCAACTCTTTCGAGTTGGGATTTTTAGTTTGACGTTATTAGGTATGTCCTTGATTGAGTGTCTTATAAAATTGTTTTCAGTAAAAAAATTTCTACTAAACACTTACTGGTTCACTGGGTAATTTCCTTACTGTGTCTCAATAATATCCTCTTCCAAAGGTGGAATAGGTTTGTCTATAAGTTCTTTTTTATCGGGAATGTTCTCTAAGCTTTTCTGAACTTGATTTGGAAATACGCCTTGAAACAACATAAAAACCCCAAAAACTATAATTAAAATACACACCCACTTTTTAGTTTTCACAGTAAATCTTGGAGTCATTTTGTTTTTTAGCTTTTTAGCTAAGGCAATTTTCAAAATATCTGTGGAGATAAAAACAATTAGCACTGTAATGATAAAAGACCAAACTCCACGTTCTGTTGCTTTATGAGCATTTGCAATAATAATCATTCCTACCCAACCAGCTAAGACGCCAAAGTTTACAAAATTTAGAAAAAATCCTTTTACAAAAAGGCTTCCTAAGTTCTTTTTAACCTCCAAAGCATGGTGATCTCTTACTATTTTATAGATATTCTTGGTAGTTCGTATGTAAGAAATAATCCCATAAGCCACTAATAAACCTCCTCCAAAGATGAGAAGTGCAGGGTCGTGTTTTACTCGTTCCAAAAGCTTTGTAGTACTGAAATAGGCAATAAGGATAAAAATGATATCTGCGAAAATAGCACCCGAATCAAAAGCAACTCCTGCTCTAAAACCTTTTGTAATACTGGTCTCAATAAGCGTAAAAAAAACAGGCCCTACAGCAAATGCCATAATGAACCCATAAAACGCTGCAAAGAGTAAACCGTCAAACATAGAAACGTAAATTTACAAAGATTTGCGGTTTTGTTACGGAGCTTCTTTGATTACTTTTACACGCCCGCCAAACAATTTTTTCTGGTCAATCACCTTTGGGTTTCCGTAGACAAACACGTCACCACCTGCTTTTATATTTATTTCGGCAAGCTCGCTTGCGCTAATGTTTGCTTCGCCTCCTGCTTTTATTTTAACTTTGGTAGTTTCGGTAGTAAGTTCTTTTCCGCTGGAAATGCCTCCTGTATTAATATTCAGGTCGTGTAATTTTGCAGTACCTTTTAACTGGAGCTTGCCGCCCGTAACGGCTTTTGAAACCAGTTCATTTACATCAACAGTAAGTTTTATCTCGCCGCCTTCTTGCACTCTCAATTTTAAGACGTCTCTTTTTATAGTTTGGTCGCTTCGTATTTGTGTGCCTTCATTGGCGTCAATAATTATCAAGTTTTTATAATACACCACCACAGCATTGTCACTTCCGCTAAATAATTTGGACGTTTCCATTCTAATTTTAAGAACCCCATCTTTGTTAATAAGGGAAATATCCTGAGCGTCTTCGCCTGTTAAAACAACTTTATTTTCTTCAGCAGGAATTAAGTTTACGTATATTAAATCGTAGACTTTTAGTTCGCTGAAGTCGCCAACATTTTTCTCGATAGATTCCTGGGCAATCATTGAAATGCTAGCAAAAAATAACACTGTGAAGATTCCTTTCATAATATTTTCTTTTAAAACATAAAGATACAATACGTTTGAATACCGATTCTTATTTCCATCGTATCTCAAGCGGAAATATTTTATGGAGTGTAGACTTATTATTAGTGATACTATTAAAAAATAAAATGATTGGATAACGTGTAAGAACTGAAATAGTACTTATCATAGCATCGGTGTTCAGTAATCGTTTTTATTTCTTTGTAGGTGCTGCATTTAACTTCAGCGTAAGCAGAGTAATGGCGTAGCGATAAAATTTTATAAGATTTACTAAATTATATTTTATACGACTTTTAATTTCGTTAACTATCTAAGCTATAAACTATATACGTTACTCTAATCCGTTTTTCAACAGAGTAACCTTGTATCTAATTTAAATATGGAAAACTTACTTAAATTCAGTTTGTGAATACTAATTACCAATCTTGTTTTATACTAACCTCAGGATATCCCTGGAATTAAAAATGGATGTCCAAATTAAATGTATAAAAATTTCAATAAAATCAGTCGGTTACCCCTTATAATGCCCTAACATCGTAAAATCTAAATGCTTCTTCACTAAATCGGCATTTTTTACTTTTACCATCACTTCATCCCCTAAGACGTAAGCGTTTTTGGTTTTTTGGCCTACTACGGCATAGTTTTCTTTGTCAAACTCGTAATGGTCGTCGTTTAAATCTTGTAGACGTGCCATTCCTTCACATTTATTGGAAACAATTTCTATATAGATTCCCCATTCGGTTACTCCAGAAATTACCCCTACAAATTCTTCGTCTTTATGATCCTGCATATACTTTACCTGCATGTATTTAATACTGTCACGCTCTGCATTGGTAGCGAGTATTTCCATTTCGGTACTGTGTCTACATTTGTCTTCGTAGGTTTCTTCTTTGGCGGTTTCTTTTTTATCCAGATAGCGTTGTAATAATCTATGCACCATTACATCTGGATAGCGACGGATAGGCGAAGTAAAGTGTGTGTAATAATCGAACGCCAGGCCGTAGTGCCCAATGTTATGGACGGTGTATTGTGCCTTACTCATGGTACGGATGGCAATGGTGTCGATCATATTTTGTTCTTTCTTGCCGTGTACATCCTTTAAGAGCTTGTTCATAGAGGCTGCGGTCGTTTTCCTATCACGTGTATCCATTTTATATCCAAACTGGCGGATAATGTTTTGCAGCGCTGCTATCTTCTCTTCATCCGGTTCGTCGTGCACTCGGTACACAAATGTTTTCTTTGGGCTTTGTTTTCCTATCACTTCGGCAACGCTACGGTTGGCGAGGAGCATAAATTCTTCAATCAACTTATTAGCATCTTTACTTTCTTTGAAATAAACGCCTTCCGGATTGCTTTTTTCATCCAAAATAAACTTCACTTCTAATTTATCAAAAGAAATAGCACCAGCGTGCATTCGTTTTTTACGAAGAATTTTTGCCAAACGATCCATTTCTACAATAGCCTGGGCAATAGGTTCCTCTATGGTATATTCTTTTCCAGTTATTGAAATATCTGCTGGAATATTTCTATGTTCTTTCCCAATCGAATCCCCAAATTGCATCTTGAGCGAACTCGTAGCCTCAATAATTTCCTGTGCTTCTTCATACGCAAATCGAGCGTCGGAATAGGTTACAGTTCTTCCAAACCATTTGTTAACTACTTCTGCTTTTTTATTGATTTCAAAGACTGCTGAAAAAGTATATTTTTCTTCATTTGGTCTTAAAGAACACGCATTGTTAGATAGAATCTCTGGTAACATAGGTACCACACGATCTACCAGATATACTGAAGTTGCTCTCTCGTATGCTTCATCATCGAGTACTGTGCCTGGTTTTACATAATGTGAAACATCGGCAATATGAATTCCTATTTCGTAGTTTCCATTTTTCATGACTTCAAAGCTCAACGCATCGTCAAAATCTTTTGCATCTTTTGGATCAATGGTAAACGTTAGGGTTTTTCGCATATCACGACGCTTTTTAATTTCGTCTTCGTGAATGCGGGTATCCAATTCATTGGCGTACTTTTCAACTTCATCTGGAAATTCGTACGGCAAACCGTATTGTGCCAGAATAGAATGGATTTCGGTATTGTGATCCCCTGGTTTTCCTAAAACTTTTAGTACAGTTCCTAATGGAGATTCAGAATTATTTTCCCAACCTTCCATTTTTACGAGTACTTTGTCTCCGTTTTCAGCTTTGTTTATTTTACTTATGGGTACAAAAAAGTCCGTATACATATTATACCCCTGGCATTCTACAAACGCAAATTTTTCTGAGATCTGGATAGTGCCCACAAATTCGGTTCGCTTGCGTTCAATCACTTTAGTGACTTCCCCTTCCATGCGTCCGCCACGTTTTCTATTGAAAACATAGACTTCTACAATGTCGCCATTTAAGGCTTTATTTAAGTTTTTGTTAGCTATTTTTATATCGTCTTCCAGATCTTCCACAATTACAAAACCACGTCCGCGGCCTGTAATATCCATTTTTCCAGTATAGTAATTTTTTGATGGGGTAAGTATATATTTTCCTCGTTCTATCTCCTGGATCTCTCCTTTTCCTTGTAGTTCTTTCAGTTTTTTTGTGATTTGGTTTCTGCTGTTAGGATCGTCAAGTCCTAGCTTTGCAGAAATTTGTTTGTAATTAAAGGGTTCCGAGTGGTTTTTCCTTAATATTCTTAAAATATCGTTACTCAATCCTTCTATTTTATTGTTTTTATTTCTCCGTTTGTTACGTTGCGGCATAGTTATTTCTTAAGATTCGTAAAAGTACTATTATTAACATAACCCTAGGGTTGCATTGTGAAAGATTTAGTACCTTGGTATACGTTCGATTTTTAAATTATATGAAAGACTATCAGCTTATTGCAATTTTCACGTATGCTAGTGAATATACGGTTTTGCAACATTTATTGCAACAGGCCGACTTGCGTTATGTTTTTCAGAACGAAACGATGATAAGCGTCCTTCCATTTCATAGCAATGCCGTTGGTGGTATCCGTCTTATGGTTCATAAGGATGATGCTTCGGAAGCAGCCGAAATTTTAAACAATTTAAATAATCCTTCCAGGTTGCACATTGTTTGAGTTTAGCTGAAATGTTTACCCCGGCCCTAAAGGGAGCATTTCAGAAGTAGATTCTAAATAATTTTACCTTAGAAACCCTACTCTTTAGAGCTAAGATAATCGCTTTCTTTTCTCAATAAAAACATTTATAAATATTTACAACTAACAATGAGGTTGAGTAATTCCGAACAGGTTCATAAGTATATGGAAGTAGACTTATCATACTTTTCAACAACTATATAATCATATTTTCTTTTTCTTTAAATATTTAAAAATTAAATGATGTTTATGATGGCATGTTAATAAGGGGTATAACTTTATGAAGGTTTGTTTTTAATTCAACTTGTTACCGTTTCTATACGGGTTGTTAACATACTTTTAAGAAGGTAGTTCTCTTTAGTATGAACGAATTACAAGATGCTATTAACAGCTGTTCATAACCCATGTTGACAACCTAATTTTAATAAGATTATTAAATTATTTTGTTTGAAAACTATCTTTTGATGCGCATAACTCTACTACAAATACACAAGTTATATTTTGTGGAATCCAATTAAAAAAACATATGGAAATTCCTTTCTGCCCCCGCAACTTTTTTTGTGCTTTTCGAACTATCAAATATCAACAATGTTATTAACTAAAATAACACCGTAGCGTTAAGAAAAGGTAAACATTGAATTTCAATTGTTTACTGAATAGAGTTTTAAAAACTGAAATACATAGTATCTTTGTCACAAAGATACCCACCATGAAAATAGCTATAGGAAACGACCATGCCGGACCCGATTATAAATTTGCAATTGTAAAATTATTAGAGTCTAGAAATATTGAAGTAACCAACTACGGTACCGATACACTGGACAGTGTAGACTACCCGGATTTTGCGAATCCTGTGGCAAAAGCGGTAAACGACGGTGATGTGGATTTTGGAATCTTAATCTGCGGAAGCGCAAATGGCGTAGCGATGGCGGCTAATAAATACCAGAAAGTACGCGCAGGTATTTGTTGGACCAAAGAAATTACTTCCTTAACCAGGCAACACAATAACGCCAATATTATTTGCATTCCAGCTAGATTCACTTCATTACAACAAGCTGTTGGCATGGTAGAAACCTTTCTCGACACCAAATTTGAAGGCGGCAGACACCAAAATCGTGTTGCAAAAATAGGCTGCTCTTAACTATTAGGTATTAAAGTACTTTGTACTTTAATTTTCTATTACTATTGAAGGTATTGTAACTACACAATGGATAATAAAAATAGATGCTGCTTAAGCGGAAGAACTAAATAATAATGGCACATTCGCATACTCATTCACACGACCATCCCGATCTAAAAGGAAGAAAACTTCTATTATCTATTGGGTTGAATATTATTATTACCATCGCACAGGTAATTGGTGGGCTTATTTCAGGAAGTCTTTCCTTATTAAGTGATGCGTTGCATAATTTTAGTGATGTACTTTCTCTTATAGTAAGCTATGTAGCAGATAGGTATTCTAAAAGAGCCGCTTCGTTCGACAAAACCTTCGGGTATAAACGTGCCGAAATTATTGCCGCTTTTGTAAATGCTTCTACCTTATTAATTGTTGCCGTGTATTTAATTTATGAGGCAGCCATGCGGTTTATGAATCCGCAGGAAATTGAAAGTGAACTGGTAATATGGTTGGCGCTGTTAGGAATCGTGGTCAATGGCTTAAGCGTTTTATTACTCAAAAAGGATTCCAAAGAAAATATGAATATGCGTTCGGCATATTTACATTTGTTAACGGATATGTCGGCCAGTGTTGCTGTATTGATAGGTGGTTTGTTGATGAAATATTTTAGTTGGTTTTGGGTAGACAGTGCACTCACCGTTTTAATTGCCGTCTATCTTATTTTTATGGGCTATGACTTGCTGAAAAGCAGCTTTAAAATATTAATGTTATTTACACCAGACGACATTCAACTTGAAAAATTAAGAGAAGCAATTTCCGAAGCTCCCGAAATTAAGAACGTGCACCACATGCACATTTGGCAACTCAATGAGAAAGAAACACATCTAGAGGCGCATATAGATTTTCACGAAGATATTACCCTGTCTCAATTTGATACCATATTAGATCAGGTTGAAGAGCGGTTGTATCATGATTTCGGAATAAACCACGTAAATATTCAGCCAGAGTTTAAGAAAGATGATGCAAAGGATATTGTGGTGCAGGACTAATTTTAGATAAACAGTTGCAGTAGGCAGTACTATATTGAAATGCATTAAAAAATTATAAAAAGTAGATCCAAAATGCTCCTTCCAAAATAAGGGAACAGCCTGCCCCGGATTTATTACGGGGTGGTTCCGCTTCCGCAAGCTGAAGGGCTACCCATAGCGGAGCGTTTTATACAGCGGTTCCTACTATTTACTTTTAATAAATAACATATAACTTTGAACGTATGGAAATAACTGTAAAAACATTTGAAGAGCTTACTCTTAACGAATTACACGATATTCTACAGCTACGCAGTGAAGTTTTTGTAGTAGAGCAGGACTGTGTGTATCAAGATATTGATGGGAAAGACCAAAAAGCACTTCATGTTATTGGTAAAAAAGAAGGAAAAATAGTTGCCTACACGCGATGTTTCGAACCAGGAATTTATTTTGAGGAAGCCGCTATTGGTAGGGTGGTGGTAGCTGTAAAAGAACGAAAATATGGTTTTGGACACGACGTTATGAAAGCTTCCATACTAGCCATAAAAAAAAGGTACCACACCGAAAGTATAAAACTTTCGGCGCAGACCTATTTAATTAAATTTTACGAATCACACAATTTCGTAACTACTGGCGAAGAATACCTTGAAGACGGGATTCCTCATATTGCCATGGTTACAGCTTAATAAGATTTTTCTCTAAGTTCAAGTCTTTCAACATATCGTTGGTAAACTTGTAGTGCCCTCTTCTTGTAATGATTTTAAAACGATGATTTTTCATACGTGTTAACACGTCTAAAAATCTCCATTTAGATTTTAATAAGTGTGGTTTTTCACTTTTTAAGCTCACTTCAAAATAATGTTTAATGCCGGCGCGCTCGGCCACAATATCTGGTGTAATACTAATATCACTTCCAGCTTTTCTGTACGATTTAGGGGTTTCATAGCCCTCTATATCTGCTTTAATGTTTTCGAACCCTTTGTTTTCTAAATACGCAACCGATTCCTCGAGCGTATCTGTATTTTCCTGTTTATCTATTTGTACCATAACGGACAAGATACAACATTGGTCTTCAGAAAGCACTTAAAGGAATGTTAAGATGTTCAAAATGAAGATTTTGACCTTATTTTTTTACTGAAGGGAATTCCTAATTGAATCCCAATACTCTCATCGTCAGTATGGTCTGCGATATCTATCCCATATTGAATTTTCGCTGTATCTCCGTATACAAATGTACCAAACAATCGATCCCAAACCGAAAGCATGTTTCCGTAGTTACTATCGGTCCAGGGCAATTGGTAATGATGGTGAAACTTATGCATATTGGGTGTTACTATAACATAACTTAACCCCTTATCAAGCCCTCTTGGAAGCGAAATATTAGCGTGGGTAAAGTAGGTAAATGCAACACTTAAGATGCGGTAAAAAAGATAAAAAGCAATTGGCATTCCAGTAATCACAACCGCCAGCAGCGCAAAGCTCTCCCGGATAATAAAATCAATAGGATGGTGACGCGTACCAGTAGTAGCATCTACATTTTTGTCGCTATGGTGTACGATGTGCAGGCGCCACATCGCGGGTATTTTGTGTAAACAAAAATGTACAAAATACTGGGCAATTAAATCCAAGAGAATTATTGCTATAAGTAGTTCTACCCAAATAGGCGCATGAAACAAGTGCAATAAGCCAAATTGTGAAGTATCTAACCACTCAAAAATACTCACGGTTACTATTCCGAAAACTGCGTTAATGAGCATTACGAAAAGCAGCAGCACCAAATTCACTTTAGCGTGCTTCCACTTCTTATATTTCAGAACGACCAAACTATAATACCCTTCCAAAATCCAAAAGAAACCCAAGACAAAAAACACCCAAAGAGCTTTCATCCAGGTTGGCATACTTTCAAAAAATAGGAGAAATTGGTCCATAGTATAAGATTAGTCCTCGGCTCCGCTCGCACACCGGTTGGAAAAACCAACGAAAGTTAAATTGGTGTCCGAGCGGAACCGAGAACCCGTAATTATTTCTTTAAAATCTTAGTGTACTTACTTGTATTAGTCAGCACCTCTATTCCTGCTAAAATTTCAGGATTGTACACCACCTGGTAATCGTACAGCCCTTCTTTATAGAAATAGCGCTTCAAAATTTCATCTGATAATAACGATTTTATTTCGGCTTTTTTGGCGACTAGTTTTTTCTCTTTGGCAGCGTCAATCGATTTCATTAAATCTTGATAACTAGCCGAAATATCACTGGCAATATCTTCATCTTCGGCACTACGAAGGGCTTCAGCAAATTCTTTTTCGGTTTCAGTTTGGTAATCAAAACCCTTAGTTTTCAAAAAATCGATAAAATTCTTAAAATCTGAATCTTTAAATTCAAATCCCTTCCAATCTGTCATTGGGTTGTTGTAATAATATGCCGTAGCATAATCAAAAATTGCCTGATCCTTAAGCAGGGCAGTAGTAATTGGGCTAAAAACGGCTGTTTCTACTTTAATATCTGGTAATATTCCACCGCCGTCATACACGGTTCTTCCTCCTTTTGTGGTAAACTTATTATATTCTTTAGCGTCTACACGAACGGGATCACCATTTTCGTCACGGTTCCAGTAATCGAGTGCTTGTATGCAACGCCCACTAGGCGTATAGTAGCGTGAAATAGTTACTTTTAATTGCGTACCATAAGTGAGTTTTTGAGGGCGTTGTACGAGGCCTTTTCCAAAGCTACGAGCACCCACAATAACAGCGCGATCTAAGTCTTGAAGCCCGCCAGAAACAATCTCGCTTGCCGAAGCACTGCGCCCATTTACCAAAACAACCAAAGGGATCTCGATATCTACAGGCTCTTGTGTGGTTTTATAGACTTTGTTGTATTTTTCTATAGACGATTTTGTGGTGGTGATTACTTCGCCCTTTGGCACAAAAAGATTAACGATGCTAATCGCTTCATTTAAAAGTCCGCCTGGGTTTCCTCTTAAATCTAAGATTATTTTATCGGCGCCTTGCTCTTTCAATTCTAAGAGCGCTGCTTTGGTTTCAATAGTGGTTTTACTATTAAATTTTTGTAGTACGATATACCCAATATTGTTGTCTAGTAATTTATAATACGGTACTGCTTTTACTTCTACTTTACGGCGGTTAAGGGTCGTGGTTTGGGTTTTCCCCTGGCGGTTATAGGTGATTTCTACCGTAGATCCTGAAACGCCTTTCAGCAATTCGCCTGCGTCATCGTCAAAATTGGCCAGAGTAGTGGTTCCTACTTTTATAATTTCGTCACCCGCTTTTAATCCTGCCTCGTCTGCCGGGTAGCCTTTAAAAGGTTCTATAATAATAATTTTCTCTTTTAACGTTTTTACCGCGGCGCCAATACCAGTATAGGTTCCAGAATTTTGAATGCGCGCATCTTCCACTTCCTGCTCATTCCAATACACCGTGTAGGGATCCAGATCTTCCAACATTCCTTTAATGGCTTTGTCCATAAGAGTTGCCGGGGTTACTTCGTCCACATAATTCATGTTCAACTCTTTGTACATGGTCGTGAAAATTTCTATCTGTTTCGCAATTTCAAAAAAATCGTTTTTAAAACTAACGGTCGTGAAGAATATGGTGACGGCAAGTGCCGAAAGTAAGAGTTTCTTTTTCATCTTGATAGGCTTTGTGTTACAACGGAAAATAGCTAGTTGGCGTATGTTTTAAAGGTATAAAATTTCTGCGGAAATAGATGAATTACAATGATTTCTCCCGAATGAGTTTTTTTAAGATTGAAATCTGCCCTAAGTGGTAATGTGTGTGTTCAATTATCCCGTGGATATTTCTGTAGTAAGTTCCGTAGGCATCTTTTACAAATTCTTTTGAAAGTTTTTCTTCTGAAAGGTTCTCAACCAAGTTCGCAAATGTTTCGGCCTCTTGCCAAGTTTGTGTTTTTAATTCTTCCCAAGCTGCTGCCGAAGTAACTGGAGGATGGTCAAAACTCAGGCTGTCTTTTGCACTGAGCGACCCGCCTTCCAAAACTCCTACCACCGCATTGCAATAATACTGAATGTGATACACCAATGTAGCAATAGTGTTTAAAGAACTCACATTTGTGATGGCTTCTTCAAACGTGATATCAGCGAGCACTTGTTGAAAGCTTACACCTGTGTAGTTGCCTCCGTGGATGAGGTTTTGGTATAGTTGGGATATTTGTTGTGGAGTTGTCATTTCAATAACCTTTTCAGCAATACAGCAACACATTTTTCCAACTCCTCATATTGTGGTTTTTTCTTGTCAAGATACAAAAACAACAACGCGAATTTTGTTTCAGAAGTTGAAACAAGCACTTCTTTCTGTAGCCGATACGCTTCCCTAAGTTGCCTTTTGATTCGGTTCCTATCCACAGCGCTTTTAAAATTTTTCTTCGGAACAGCAAAAGTAACCTGATGATTTTCTAGCATTTCAAGAGGGAGATACAACAGTTTTACCGGAAATTTTGACACCCCTTTTCCTTCCTCAAAAAGCTTTGTGATTAGTTTTCGAGACTTTAATTTCTCCTTTTTTGGGAATGACAGGTTCATACAATAATGGTTTCAATATCTTAGGTTACTGAGCGTAGCCCAAGTACGGGATTTTAATTTCTCTTTCTTTTCGAAAGTGAGCGCTATGGCGTAAAGATATAAAAAGACCCCTCAATAGTATAACTGAAGGGTCTAGGTCTTATTTTCAGAATAAATTACTCTACTCCAAACGTATTATTCTCACGGTTCACATCTGCCATTAAGGTACTGGCATCTATTACCATGCTCTTCACCTTTTTGCCTGTTGGAATGTCGAAACTGTAGGTTGGGTATGCCCAGGCCCAGTCTTTTAATACCGTCCATTTTACAGCGCTGTATGGATTTTTCTTTTCGGCACGTGCCATTTGTAGTGGAATGTAGAAAGTTTCTTCGCTACCATCTTCGTACATCACACTTAAATCTATAGGCATGGGCATAAAACCAATGCGCTGTAAAGTAACTGTAGTACCACCATTCGCATTAGCTTCCACACCTTGAATACCATAATCTATAGTTTTGGTGGTTTGCATAAAGTCCATTAAGTACCAATCCAGCTCAAAGCCCGACACTTTTTCGGCCACGCGAACAAAGTCGTTTGGTGTTGGATGCTTAAAAGCCCAATCTTTATAGTACTGCTTTAGTGTTTTGTCTAAATTTTCCTTCCCGATAACATAGCCTAATTGTGATAAAAATACAGCTCCTTTGCTATACGCCGTAATAGAATACGAACGATTTAGGTTGTATCTATCTGCATGGGTTGTAGCAGGCTCCTCTTTACCGCTGGTTGCTAAAGACAGATAGCCGCGATAGGATCCAGCCATTGGATTTGGATTGTCTCCTTTTGTAATTTCTTCTTCGGCCAGGGTTGAAATATAACTTGTAAACCCTTCGTCCATCCATTCGTGTTTGCCTTCGTTGGTAGCCAATAAAAACTGAAACCACGTATGCGCCATTTCGTGTGCTGTTACACCAAACAAACTTCCAAATTTACGCTCCCCAGTAATTAAGGTTGACATCGCATACTCCATTCCGCCATCTCCACCTTGGATCACAGAATACTGTTTGTACGGATATTCACCAATATGTTCGTTAAAATATTTCAGCAATTCTGCCGTCATGGGTTGTAACTTCTTCCAGTTCTCTTTAATTTCAGGATTGTTTTTGTAGTAAAAATTTAGTGTTACTCCATTAGGTCCGTCAAACTGGTCGTGAATATAATTCTTATCTGCCGCCCACGTAAAGTCGTGAACTTTTGGCGCTAAAAATTGCCAGGTTTTTTTTTCATTTTTACTATTTTTCACTTCAGGATAACTTCCGCCTTTTACGTTTGCTGCGCTGTATCCGGTTCCACCTACAGTGTAATCCTTATCAATATGAATAGTCACATCAAAATCTCCCCACGGACTGTGAAACTCGCGGGCTATGTATGGATCTGCGTGCCAGCCCTGGAAATCGTATTCGGCTAATTTTGGATACCACTGGGTCATAGAAAGTGCCACGCCTTCACTATTATTTCTTCCACTACGGCGAACCTGAACGGGCACTTGTGCGTCCCATTCCATTTTAAAAGTGGTGCTTTGTCCTGGCTGAATAGGCTTGTTTAATTGAACCTCCATAACCGTTCCTACAATCTCATAGTTTAGTTTTTGATCATCCTGTGTAAACATGGTCGGTTTTATATAGCCAATTTCCTGTGGTGTTAATTTTGAAATCCTATCCGTTACTCTTCCATCAGGATCTGCAATGCTACGCGAACGCACGTCCATCTCGCTTCCTGGTTGAAAAGCGTTAAAATACAAATGATAGAATACACGGTCCAACACATCTGGAGAATTGTTGGTGTATACTACCGTTTGTTTTCCTTTATACTGAAAGTTCTCGGCATCTACATCAATATCCATTTTGTAATCAACCTTCTGCTGCCAGTAACCCGTGTTGTTTTGAGCCGTTACTGAAACAACCAGCAACAATGCCCAAAAGCTATTTAAAAGTGTTTTTTTCATTTTATCTATTTTTAAAAATTATATCTACCTCTCCCCCTTCGGGGGAGACCGAGAGGGGGACGGGGAGGTTAGGTGGAGGCTTGGGTTACATTTTAGACGCCATAATTAAAGCGTTATACAAATTCACCATTTTTCCAGATTTTGAAATATTCTGAAAAGAATCGGTATTAGAAGCGTCTCCTCCTAATACAACGGTAGCTGTTGAAGCCAACCCACTGTCCATAATTACTTTCTTTACCTGTGAAGCGGTAAGATTAGGATACATAGAACGGATTACTGCTGCAACACCTGCAACTGCCGGAGCCGCCATAGAAGTTCCCTGAAGGTATTCGTATGTATTTAAGGGTGTTGTTGACCAGATTTTTACTCCTGGGGCAAAAACGTCGATGTTTGTTTTTCCGTAGTTTGAAAAATTAGCAATCATTTCGCCACCGTATTTTAAATTTAAAGCTCCAACGGTTAATACGTTGTTAGCGTATTCTATACCTGTTTTTGTTTGATCGTTAGGATATACAATGTTTTCGTCAAGGTTTAATCCTTCGTTTCCTGCAGCGTTTACAATTAATACGTCTCTACTTTCAGCATATTTAATAGCTTCTATTACCCATTCTGGATGTGTAGAATAGTATTTTCCAAAGCTAGTATTTAACACTTTTGCCCCATTGTCTGTAGCATATCTAATTGCGTTTGCAATGTCTTTATCATACTCATCCCCATCTGGTACTGCACGTACCACCATGATTTTTACGTTGTTTGCTACACCATTCATTCCAATACCGTTATTACGCTCTGCCGCAATAATTCCGGCTACGTGGGTACCGTGCTTTGCATCTGCTTCTTTTGGATCTGGACCGTCAACATCGTTATTTCCATAGAATTTCGTTGAATTATCATCTGGGTTGTCTCCCAACATTTCTTTTCTGAAATCTTTATCCAAATTAAAATGTGTGTCTAGCCTTCCACCAAAGTACTCAATACCGCCTTCCAATTCTTTAATTACCTCTGGAACACTATCGCCAAAATTCAACATTTGAGTTAACATTGGGATTTGTTGCTGCTCTGCGGGTGTAGGGTTGCTTATTCCAGCAAGGTCTTCTTTTGAGTAATCTGCTTTACCAAATTTTGTCGTCATAGCAGCATGAGCGGGCTTTACTTGCTCCAAAATCCCCATGTACTGTGTAGTTTGTGCTGTGGCCTGTTGTTTTTCTTTTTCATACTCGGCCATTGCTTTTTTGTAAAGATCGTATTCCGAACGGTCTGCAGCACTTATGGAAGCTTCAGTTTTACCGTCGTATTTAGGCTTTAGCTTTTTTAGAATCCTTACGTATTCCATGTTTTCGGCAACAATATTTCCGAGGAAATTCCAACCGTGTATATCATCTATATACCCATTGTTGTCATCATCTTTTCCGTTATTAGGAATTTCTCCTTCATTGGTCCAGATAACATTTTTAAGATCTTCGTGTTCAACATCTATCCCACTATCTATTACACCTACGATTACCGTTTGCCCTTTTTGTTTTTTTATAATTTCGGCATATGCTTTGTCAACGCTCATGCCGGGAATGGTATCCATCACCAAATCTTTAGCACCCCAATTTTTATTTTGGGCATCCGTTAAAGGAGTGGTTTTAAGAGGTGTTTGATCAATATTTCCAATAGGAGTGGAAACAATAGGCGCTACCGCACCACCACAACTTACTAACAAGGCCGCTCCAGAGAGGGCAAAAAGAGAAGATTTTAAAATATTCATTCGTTTAAGTTTAATTAAAAAGTTCATTAAAAGTATAAGTCTGATTCAGGCGAACACCTTTCTCAGTATGTTTTACGGTAATTATTTGATTGTGAGCATCGTGCTCTAACCACAGATAAAAGTTATTATCTGCGGCTGTGTTCAAGAATTTTTCTTTTTCAGGCATGGTTAACAGCGGCCTAGTGTCGTACCCCATCACAAAAGGAAGTGGTAAATGACCAGCAGTTGGTAACAAATCTGCCATAAAGACCACAGTCTTGTCCTGATATTTTATATGCGGAATCATTTGCTTATCGGTATGCCCATCTGCAAAGAAAATGCCGAAGTCTAATGCAGAATTTTCAGAAAAATCGGATGTAGGTTTCTCCACAAAATGCAATTGCCCACTTTCCTGCATAGGCATAATATTCTCGGTTAAAAACGAAGCCTTTTCACGACGGTTAGGCTTGGTTGCCCATTCCCAATGGTCTTTATTACTCCAGAATTTAGCATTTTTAAAAGCAGGCTCGTAACCCGTTTGGTCTTTTTTCCTTTGTACACTACCGCCACAGTGGTCGAAATGTAAATGTGTCATAAACACATCGGTAATATCGTCTCTATGGAAACCATGCTTTTTAAGCGATTTGTCAATACTGTGATCTCCCCAGGGGAAGTAGTATCCAAAAAACTTATCAGATTGCTTGTTGCCCATTCCGGTATCAATCAACGTAAGTCTGTCACCGTTTTCTATGAGCATGCATCGCGCGGCAATATCTATCATATTATTACTGTCTGCCGGGTTTGTTCGCATCCAAAGAGATTTGGGAACAACGCCAAACATAGCGCCACCATCCAACTTAAAGTTTCCAGCTTCGATAGGGTAGATTTTCATAGGTGACGCAAATTACAAAAAGGCACGCTAATGGTTGTGGTTGTTAAGATTTTATTAAGAGAGCGATTTTTCTATCTTATTTCCAGTAGCCACGACTCCCCGTAACCGTTTTCCAAAATCGTACAATGCTTTAATCTCCTTTACCCCAGCCACACGCTCTTTGCTAAAAACTAAAAGAGAATTGCCGTTAGATTCTACATGGTAATAAGGATTACTTTCAAAAAAATGAACTAAATTATCATCAAAAAACTCTTGGATAACAGTAGTATTTTCTCCCAACAAGTAAAAACGGTTGTTGAAATCGCGATGGTTTTCTATAGGAATATCTTTAAAACCGGCAAAAGCATATACTTTTTCTAAAAAACCTTCCCGATCCAAAGTGAATTCTGGGATTTCGTGATTTAATTCAATGTGAAGCATGGTAGTACGCACATTTTCCTTTGCAATAAATTCACCTTCAGAATAATTAATATCGAACAACTTGAAGGTTTTTTCTTTATTGAATATTCGGTTATAAATACTTTCAACCTTTTTTGAGGTAAAAAAATGAAACCTATCTAGAAAATGAAAGTCTTGAGCTTGCTGGGCTTCATAGTGCATGTTGTAATCATCGGCAATTTCCTGGAGCGTGGTTTGTCTTTTGGTCAAGTTTTTTTGAAGCAACCCAAAGCCAGGAATTAATCTTCGCAACGCAAATGGATGTTGGCTATCTGCGCCGTGGAGGTCTAAACCAATAACCTCAAAATGACCGCCTCGTTTTAGAAAGAGATCTTGATACCCACTTAGATTGTCCATCACGGTGTGGTCCACAAATTCGCATAGAGAGAAATCTACTACTACGTCTTCGGTTTCGGGAATGGCGTCTAATTTTTGTTTCAGTTTATGATAATTCAAAAAGCTACAAAAGTGCTTTACGCTTACATAATAATCGTTGCGGGTTCCAGATTCTTTGTACATTAATACATTCGGCTTTAAAATATTCCGAAGAAAGAGCGAAATGCTTTTATTTACTAAAACGTGAATGATAAATGTGACTAAAACCCCGGCTAAAATTCCTGTAATTAAATCCACAAAGAGCGTTACTATAAGCGTTGTAAAGAAAATAAGCAGCTGTTCTTTTCCTACTGAAAATATCCTTCGGACCAATTTGGGTGACGCCAATTTATATCCCGTATACACTAAAATTGCCATAAGTGCTGGTAACGGAATGCGTGTTAACTGCGTTGAAAATAAAAGAATGAAAATAACTAAAAACACAGCGTGCACAAAGTTAGAGGAGCGGTTTGTGCCTCCATTATTTACATTTACAGAGCTTCTTGCAATTACGGTAACTACATTTATACCACCTAAAAAACCACTTCCAATGGTCGCAAAACCAAGCGCCTTTAAATCCCGGTTTGCGTTGCTCCGTCTTTTTTGTGGATCTAGTTTGTCCACTGCTTTTATACTCAACAAAGACTCAATACTGGCAATAAGCGTTATGGAAAAAACACTTACCCAAAAAGGAAACCCTCCAATAAAGCCAAAGTTTGGCGTAGGGAGTTGTGATACAATTTCTTGTGCAGAAGGGATGCCAGAAAGCATATATTTTTCCGAAATAGGATTAGGATCCTGCACAACGAGCTCAAAGTAATAACTAAATGCAATAGAAAGCAGTACAATCCACATAGGGGCGGGGATTAATTGAAGGTATTTGTTTCTAATACGAGGGTAAAAAGCCATGATCGCTAATGCTAAAATACCAGCCAAAGCCGCATAGATAAGCCCTATATTTTCATAGTGAATCACGCCAATAACAGTCTTGGGAATTGCTAGCAAATAATCCAAACTACGGTCTAAGGAAAGTTTATTTGCTAACATAATATGAAACTGTTTCCCCAAAATGATGAGTCCAATAGCAGCTAGCATTCCTTGAATGGCAGAGGATGGAAAGAAATCTGCCAATTTACCCATTCGTAAAAATCCCAAAAGGAGTATGAATATACCAGAACAAACAATGGCTGCATACGTAGCTTCAAGCCCTAGTGTGGTTACAGCAACTAAAAGAACTCCTACCATACCATTTCCGGGACCTGTAATAGTTACGTGGCTCCCTCCCAAAAAGGAAACCATAACCCCTCCAACTACCGCTGTAATAATACCAGCTATGGGAGGAATCTCACTTGCCATAGCCAATCCCAACCCTAATGGCAACGCTATAAGGCTCACCACAAATCCCGAAAATATATTCTTTGGAAGTGACTTAAAAAAGTCTTTTGCGGTATGTTTTTTTCGTGTCATTGAATAATTAGCACGTCTGTTGGGAGTTCTGTTAAAATATGTTCAATATCGTGGGGAAACAATCTATCTATAAAACCAGATTTATTTGGACCGTTCATAACGAGCAAATCGGCGCGCGCAACTTTTGCAAAATGCCCGATGGAATATCCACGTTTCCCGAAAATAGGCTGCGTGCGTATCGTGAGATCTTTTTTATGTTTTTCAGGAATGGTACTTATTATATTTTTAATTCGTGAATCTTCTTGGCGACGTAATTTTTCTTTTTTGAGAGTAGCAAGACGGAGTGATTTATCATCGTTTATGCTTATAGCCACTTCTTGTTGCGTAATTTCTTCTACTATTGTAAGTTGTTCTGCCTGTAAGGCATTGGCTACAAAAAAAGCCGCTTTAATGGCTTGCTCTGTTTTTTTATCCTTAAGCCCGTTTACTACAATATGCTTGCATTTTATTCTTTTTATAGATGGATTAATGAGTAACAATACAGAACATTTTGCGCTACGGGTGATTTTTCTGGCAATGGAGCCTACGTAGTATTTAAAAAAGTTCTCACGCTGTAAAGCACCTAAAATAAGAAGGTTTATCTTTTTGTCATTCACAGACTTTAAAATAGAAGCTACAGGCTCGCCAGGTGCGTAAACAATATCTATCGTTAGTCCATCAATAAAGAAAGGAGCTAATATTTCTTGAAATTTATTTGTTTTTTCTTCGGAAGCAACTCCCACGTGAATGAGGATAAGCTTGCTATCAAAAAGCATAGACAACCTGGCCGCTTCGTAAAGATTAGCTTTTAGGTTTGGGGAAAAGGTTACACCAATTCCAATGGATGAAAAATAGGGGAGGTTCAAGGTTTTTTAAAAAACTTTAGGGCGAAAAGATACCATTTTCTAATCTATGAGCCACAGGAAATATGGAAAGTCCAAGATATCTTGTTGTAGTAAGGCTACTAATATTTTATTAAATATTTCGGCAGGTTGCAGTATCTTTATATTTTCACATCCTAATTAACCAATATTGTATCTATGTTAGAACTGGCCGGAATTATCATTTTAGGAATTTTTGCCCAATGGGTTGCATGGAAAATGAAAATTCCAGCCATTTTACCTCTAATTCTAATAGGACTTTTTGTTGGGCCAATTTCAACACTCATCTCAGAAGACGGCACGCAATGGATTCAACCAATCTGGAATACAGAAAAAGGCTTTTTCCCTGGTGAAAGCTTGTTTTACTTTGTTTCTCTTGCTATTGGAATTATTCTTTTTGAAGGCGGACTCACCCTGAAGTTGGGCGAAGTAAAAAAAGTTGGGGGCGTTATTGGGAAGCTTATTAGTTTGGGATCTGTCATCACTTTTTTTGGAGCGGGGGTTACTGCACACTATGCATTTGGGTTAAGCTGGAAAATTTCATTTCTATTTGCTGCCTTGGTAATTGTAACAGGGCCAACAGTAATAACACCTATTTTACGAAACATTCCGCTAAAAAAAGATGTTTCTGCGGTTTTAAAATGGGAAGGTATTTTAATTGATCCCATTGGTGCTTTGGTGGCAGTATTGGTATTTGGTTTTATTACCGTAAATATTCCACCAGAAGATTTTGTAGCAGAAATAGGAGCCGCTACAGACAATCACAGTAGCGGAAGCTCCTATACCAAGCACGCTTTGTTAGAATTTGGTAAAATTATAGTAATTGGCTTTGCCTTTGGACTCGCAGGAGGATTTGCAATGTATCAGGCTGTAAAAAGAAAAGTGATTCCGCATTACTTATTGAACGTTGCCTCCTTATCTATGGTGCTTTTAATTTTTGTTTTAAGCGATTTGTTTGCTCATGAAAGTGGGTTATTAGCCGTAGTCGTTATGGGGATGTATTTAGGAAATACAGATTTACCCAACCTTAAAGAGCTACTTTATTTTAAAGAATCGTTAAGCGTCTTGCTTATTTCCATACTTTTCATTTTACTGGCAGCAAACATAAGTATAGACGATTTAATGCTTATTTACAACTGGAAAACAGCAGTGCTTTTTGCTGTGATAATCTTTATTGTAAGGCCCATAGGCGTTTTCCTGAGTACCTGGGGGTCTAATCTCAAAACCAACGAAAAATTATTTATAAGCTGGGTAGGGCCTCGCGGTATTGTAGCCGCAGGTATTGCGTCGCTTTTTGGAACAAAACTAGTAGAACTAGGAGTTCCTGGAGCTGAATATATTACACCTTTGGTTTTTGGACTGGTTTTGGTAACTGTTTTATTAAATGCGACTACTGCTCGTTTGGTTGCAAGATTATTGGGTGTGTTCCTTAAAAAATCTGAAGGAATTATGATTGTGGGTGGCTCAAGAGTTTCAAGATTAATTGCTACCTATCTTCAAAAAAATAATCGTCACGTAGTGTTAGTGGATTCTAACCGAACCAACGTTCAAAAAGCAAAAGAATTAGGGATTGATGCCATAAATGCCAACATTTATAGTGACGACCTTACCGATAATATTGAATTGAGCGATGTAGGATATTTACTTGCAATGACGGGTAATGATGAAATTAACCGCCAGGCTATGAGCCGTTTTGGAAAGCAATTTGGCGAAAATGGAACGTTTAGACTAATGACTTCTGAAGAATTACTGAACAAAAAAGATTTTGATCAAGATGATGTGTTCAGTAACACCCACGACTATATTCGTTTTACCGAAGTAGCTCGCGATTATCCTTCTATCCAAGAAATCGAAGTAGACGATCACGCCAAATTCTTGAAGGTGCTGGAGACCATCCGTGATAACCGTGAAGCTATTCCGTTGTTTATTAAAGATGGAGATGGACGCCTACAACTTATAGACACTTTATCCGAATATGAAATTGAACATGGGAGTGTTATTGCTTACCTCGGAAAACCAATAGATTTTGAAGATGTTGTAGTGGCAACTCAAGATGATGCCCCTCCAGCTGAGGACCCTGCTTAAAATAATATGAAATCGTTTCCGTTCTAAGTAGGAAACTTCAGCCAAATGAAAAAAATCTCTCTTCTTTTATTTTTTGTAACCGCACTACTTTCTTGTGGCGACGACGACGAACGAACATGTCGTTTTTGCAGCAGCGATCAAACTCCAGAGTTTGAAATATGCCGCGAACCTAATGGCAATGCTTCTGTTAATGGTGAAGACACTGGCACAAACTATCAGGCTTATTTAGACGACTTAGTAGTCGCTGGAGCTAATTGTGGAGGGTAATATCAAAAAGCTAAAAAAGAACCTGTAAAGTATCTAAAACTTCACAGGTCTTTGTTTAATAGTAATTATTAATGAATCTTTATTTTACTTTGGAATTTCAGACAACAGAGTGAGTTTTATTAAAAGCCATAAGCTTTTTATTAAAATTTGTACCGAAGCTAGTCGTTCAACTTTAACACCGCCATAAATGCTTCCTGTGGGATTTCAACATTCCCAACCTGGCGCATACGCTTTTTTCCTTTTTTCTGTTTTTCTAAGAGCTTACGTTTACGCGAAATATCACCCCCGTAACATTTTGCAGTTACATCTTTACGAAGTGCTTTCACGGTTTCACGAGAAATAATCTTGGCGCCAATGGCAGCTTGTATGGGAATATCAAATTGTTGACGTGGGATTAACTGGCGTAGTTTTTCGCACATTTTCTTGCCAATATCGTACGCATTGTCTTGATGTAATAAGGCTGAAAGCGCGTCAACAATATTTCCGTTTAGAAGTACATCTACTCGAACCAATTTAGATTCACGCAAACCAATTGGAGAGTAGTCGAAAGAAGCATATCCTTTTGAAACCGTTTTTAAACGATCGTAAAAGTCGAATACAATTTCGGCCAAAGGCATATCAAAACTAAGCTCTACACGTTCGGTGGTTAAATAGGTTTGGTTCGTAATTTGACCGCGTTTTTCAATACATAAAGACATTACAGACCCCACAAAGTCAGACTTTGTAATGATGGTAGCTTTTATGTATGGTTCTTCCATTCTATTCAGTTTGGAAGGATCCGGAAGGTCACTTGGGTTGTTTACAAGAATAGGGGTGTCTGGGTCTCTATTGGTATATGCTTTGTAAGACACGTTAGGTACGGTAGTAATCACCGTCATATCAAACTCGCGCTCCAAACGCTCTTGAATAATCTCCAAATGCAACATTCCCAAGAATCCACAACGGAAACCAAAACCAAGCGCAGCAGAACTTTCTGGAACAAATACTAGTGAGGCATCATTGAGTTGCAGTTTTTCCATAGAAGAACGAAGCTCTTCGTAGTCTTCGGTATCTACGGGGTAAATTCCCGCAAATACCATTGGCTTTACATCTTCAAAACCTTCAATCATATTGGTGGTAGGTGATTTTGCGTCTGTAATTGTATCTCCTACTTTTACTTCTTTAGCTTCTTTTATACCCGTGATGAGGTAACCCACATCGCCAGCTTTAATTTCTTTTTTAGGGGTCTGTTTAAAGTTAAGGGTTCCCACTTCATCGGCAAAATAAGTTTTTCCCGTGGCCATAAATTTAATATGTTGCCCTTTTGTAATAGAACCATTTAGGACTCTAAAATAAGTTTCCACACCCCGAAACGGATTGTATACCGAGTCAAAGATCAACGCCTGTAAACTTTCGTCTTCATTCCCTTTTGGCGGAGGAATACGTTCGATAACGGCGGCTAAAATTTCTTCAATTCCAATGCCGGTTTTGGCACTGGCAGGGATTACATCTTCGGCTTTACAGCCTAACAAATCAACAATATCATCGGTTACTTCCTCAGGACTGGCTGAAGGAAGGTCTATCTTATTCAATACTGGAATTATTTCCAAATCATTTTCTAACGCTAAATACAGGTTAGAAATGGTCTGCGCCTGAATACTTTGTGCAGCATCTACTACTAACAAAGCGCCTTCACACGCCGCAATACTTCGGGACACCTCGTACGAGAAATCTACGTGTCCTGGGGTGTCAATAAGGTTTAAGATATATTCTTCGCCTTTGTAGGTATAGTTCATTTGTATGGCGTGACTCTTAATGGTAATACCACGCTCACGCTCCAGATCCATACTGTCCAATAGCTGCGCTTGCTCTTCACGTGCTGTCACAGCTCCTGTAGCGCTTAATAATCTGTCTGCCAAGGTGCTTTTACCGTGGTCAATATGTGCAATGATGCAAAAATTTCGGATGTTCTTCATAGTCAATTATTCCTGCGGCAAATATACTTTAAAAAGCTAGTTTTTGCTCGCCGAAACCTACAATCCTAACATATTGACTATTTTTGCAGAAGATTTGGAATTAATTTAAACCGATTCCCGCCTTCGCTCTGTCTCCGACGAGTGAGGCACGAACGAGAGGAAGACACAAACAATGGCAAAAATAGGAAACATAGATGTAGGCGATTTTCCGCTATTACTCGCACCCATGGAAGATGTGAGCGACCCGCCGTTCCGCGCACTTTGCAAAGAGCAGGGAGCCGATGTGGTGTATACCGAATTTATCTCTTCGGAAGGTTTAATTCGCGACGCCGCCAAGAGCGTCATGAAGTTGGATATATACGAAAAGGAACGCCCGGTTGGCATACAAATTTTTGGAGCCAACCTCGATTCTATGTTGCAGAGTGTAGAGATTGTAGAGGCCAGCGGACCCGATATTATTGATATTAACTTTGGCTGCCCTGTAAAAAAAGTGGTGAGCAAAGGCGCAGGCGCAGGGATTTTAAAAGATATAGATTTAATGGTTTCTTTAACCGAAGCCATGGTAAAACATACCAAACTACCAATTACCGTTAAAACAAGATTGGGATGGGACGATGCCAGTATTAAAATTGTTGAAGTTGCCGAGCGTTTACAAGATGTAGGCTGTAAAGCCATTTCCATTCACGGTCGCACCCGGGCACAGATGTACAAAGGCGACGCCAATTGGGCACCCATTGCCGATGTAAAAAACAATCCAAGAATGCATATTCCTGTTTTTGGGAATGGAGATGTAAATACGCCAGAACGCGCCGTAGAAATGCGGGACACATATGGCTTAGATGGTGCCATGATTGGCCGTGCCAGCATTGGGTATCCGTGGTTTTTTAAAGAAGTAAAACACTTTATGAAAACAGGAACACATTGCGCACCTCCCACGATGCAAGAACGCGTAGAAGCTGCTAGAAGACATTTACAAATGGCGATAGACTGGAAAGGTGAAATATTAGGTGTTTTTGAAACCCGCCGTCATTACACCAACTACTTTAGAGGCATTCCACATTTTAAAGAATATCGAATGAAAATGGTTACAAGCGATGCTAGTGCCGATGTTTTTTCGGCTTTTGATGAGGTGTTGGAACAATTTGGTGATTTTGAGTTTAGTCACTAAATCTCAAAAGAAAGAAAAAAAGTTTTCTGCCTGCTTTTTGTTCTCTGCTAAAAAAACAAAATCGTCTTTTTTACAAACTCTTTTAATTCAACAATCGCTCTCGCACTCTACTCGAAGCAATTTTTGATGCCATAAGTCCAAGAACCGTTAGTGTTATAAAAACCACCACCACATTCATAAAAGTTAATTTCACGGGATAAGGTAGCGAAGCTGTGATATACACAAATTGAAATTGCAATTGCGCCCAAACTACAATTACACCCAGCGTAATACCTAGTAAACCGCCAAGAACAGTCATTAATGCACCTTGCAAAAAGAAGATATGTCTTATTTCTTTTAGAGTGGCTCCCATATTATAGAGCGTTTTTATGTTTTTCCGCTTGTCGAGAATCATCATTATTATGGAACCAATAACGTTGAAAAGGGCAATTATTAAAACTAAGGTGAAGATGAGGTATACGGCAACCTGCTCGGTATTTAGCATTTTGTAAAGCGCGTCGTTTTGCTGAATTCTATTTTTAATCACAATGTTTTCTGAAGTGAAAATCTCAGCAAGAGCGTTTCTTACTTCATTCTCACTTACTTCTGGCTTTAGTTTTATGGCAATGGAAGTAATCTTGGTGCTGTCCATCTGGAGTAAATCCCGGGCAAATTCTAAATCTGTAAATATATACTTTCCGTTTACATCCTCGTTTACGTCGTAAATTCCTGCGGTAACAAAATCTCGTTTGGTAAAAGCGCTGGCAAGGTCTGTGTTTAAGATTTGTCCTGTTCCTGGTTTGGGAACAAAAACTTCGGGAAGGCTATTGTAAATATCCATCGTGCCCATAGACAGCTTGTGTGCTATGTTAAAACCAATTACGGCTTCTTGTTGGCCTTCTTCAAACCAACGGCCTACATACAAAATGCTATCTATTACAGTTACATTTCCGTAGGAAGCATCGACTCCTTTTATATTTGCAATATGGTTTTTGCCTTCAAACTGAATAAAAACCCGCTCTTCAATAACTTTGGAATAGGCTTCAATATCGTCTAATTGTTGAAGTTTTTCTTCGGCAGCTTCAGAAAAAGTAATGGTTTTCCCATTTTCGGGCCCTACGAGTATGTCGCTGTCAAAAACATTGGTGAACTGAAGGCTGAAATCTTTGAGTCCAGAAAATCCAGACAACACAATAAAGAGCGCCATTGCCCCCACTACAATGCCAATAGCCGCAATGATAGTAATGATATTGATTGCATTATTACTGCTTTTTGAAAACAGGTACCGCTTGGCGATGTAGAGCGGAAACTTCAAATTACTTCTTTTTTCTTTTTTCGAGAAGATCTGGGTTTTGTAATGGATTGTCTACGCCTTTAACGGCTTTTTCAATGCCTTCAATATAGTCCAACGAATCGTCGTTAAAAAAGGTAAGGTTAGGCATCTTGCGCAACTGATTTTTAGTGAGCTGTGCAATTTGATGTTTGATTCTTGGCGTGAGTTTTGTAATTTCCTCCAACAAAGGGGTCGCTTTATCCGAAGGAAACACACTTAGATACACTTTGGCAATAGAAAGGTCTGTTGTGACACTCACTTTTGAAACTGCTACAATAATTCCCATCTGTCCTGCCTCACGCAACATTTCTTGAATGACGTTGGCGATGTCGTTTTGCAATACGCCTGCAATTTTTTTCTGTCTGTTACTTTCTTCCATACAGCAAAAATACTACAATAAGATTTGTTATTTTTGAAAACTACTTAGTATTAAAGGTACCCGCCTGCTCGGGCAATACATATGAATAAGATAGAACACATAGGTATTGCTGTAAAAAGCATAGCCGCAGCCAATGAAATTTACAGCAAATTGTTAGGATACCAGCCCTATAAAACCGAGGCTGTCGTAAGTGAAGGAGTAAACACATCCTTTTTTACCTGTGGAGATAGTAAAATTGAATTATTAGAAGCCACCAACCCAGACAGCCCTATCGCAAAGTTTATAGAAAAGCGCGGAGAGGGTGTTCATCACATGGCTTTTTCCGTAGATAATATTAAAGCTGAAATGGAACGTCTTGAAAAAGAAGGCTTTATTTTACTTAACTCAGAGCCAAAGAGGGGGGCAGACAATAAATTAGTTGCTTTTTTACATCCCAAAAGTAGCCACGGAGTGCTGGTAGAATTATGCCAGGATATTGCTGAATAACAACGATACTTCAATATTAACGTGAAAAGGTTTGAAAAATTCATAAAGTTATTATCTTTGCGAACCATTTTTAGACCTGATATAGAAATCTAGAAGGAGTAAAAATATAACCGGTCCCATAGCTCAGTTGGTTAGAGCACCTGACTCATAATCAGGTGGTCCTTGGTTCGAGCCCAAGTGGGACCACATTTTTTTGACAAGACTGAATTTAATCTTATCTCTAGTAAAAGTTTTTTGTAGAAGCGCATAATTATAGTTAGAAGTGTTGCAATTTTTTTTAAAATAATAAGTTAGGTAGTATGCGGTTATAGTTAATAACTTTTCAATAATGTTGAAAAATATTGCGTTTCTTAAAAATTTGATTACATTTAGTCCCTGAATATGCGACCCCAAATCGTAAAAATATACACCTTCGTACTTTGCCTCTGTGCAAGTACAACCCTTTTCGGAGCGCCATTACAGGCGGTCAACGAACCACCACAGCCTACTCTAAACAGAACTCCGCCAGAATTACCGATAGACGCAAATAGCTATATTTTATTTGTTATTGCAATTATTTTAGGTGTTTATGTAGCCTACAGAAGACATAAAGCTACTCAGAAAGCCTCATAAGCCGCTTCACATATTTTCCAATTACATCAAATTCTAAGTTTACTTTTGTTCCTATTTCAAAAGAAGAGAAGTTTGTATGCTCGTATGTATATGGAATTATTGCGACACTAAATTCTGCTTCTTTAGAATTTACCACCGTAAGGCTCACGCCGTTTATAGTGATAGAGCCTTTCTCAATAGTTATATTTCCTTGAATTGAATTATACGTAAAAGTGAAATACCAACTACCGCCAGCTTCAGAAATAGCGGTACAGGTTCCTTGTTCGTCTACATGCCCCTGAACAATATGACCGTCTAGACGAGCGCCCATCTTCATGGCTCTTTCTAGATTTACAGTATCACCAATTTCCCAACTGCCCAGATTTGTTTTATCCAATGTCTCTTTAATCGCAGTCGCGGTATAGGTGTTTCCTTCAATCGCTATTACGGTTAGACAAACACCGTTGTGGGCTACACTTTGGTCAATTTTTAGTTCGTCTGTAATGGAACTTTCGATGGTGATATGCAGATTTTCGCCTTCGGTACGAAGCGAAGTTATTTTGCCAAGGGTTTCTATAATTCCTGTAAACATGTTTGTAATTGGTTACATTTGTATCACAAAAGTACAACGATTACATCTTCAGAATGAGCAAAAGCGATAAAATTATAGTAGGTATATCTATAGGAGACTTAAACGGCATTGGTAGCGAAATTGTTTTAAAAACATTTCAGGACACCAGGATGCTAGAGTTTTGCACCCCGGTTATTTTTGCTTCGGTGAAATTGATGTCTTTCTTTAAAAAAGAATACGAATTAGACATTTCCTTTTTTGGAATAGATAGCCTAGACAAAATCGCTCACAAAAAAGTAAATGTGCTGAATGTTTGGAAAGAGACAGTAGACGTTAACTTCGGTGCAGAAGAAAAACGGATTGGTGAATACGCTGTAAAATCTTTAGAAGCCACGGTCAAAGCATTAAAAGAAGGGCAAATCGATGTTTTGGTAACAGCTCCCATCAACAAGAGTAATGTGCAGTCTGAAACGTTTAACTTTCCAGGGCATACAGATTATCTTGCTAAAGAGCTTAAGGGGGAAAGCATGATGTTAATGGTTTCAAATAGTTTGCGTGTTGGTTTGTTGACGGATCATGTGGCGGTAAAGGATGTTTCAGCAACCATTACTAGAGAGCTTATTGAAAAGAAAATAAATACCATTCATAAAACGCTCATTCAGGATTTTGGTATTCCAAAACCTAAGATAGCCGTGTTGGGGATTAATCCGCACAATGGAGATAATGGTGTGATAGGCAAAGAGGATGATGAAATACTTATCCCAACGTTAACGAACTTAAGAAATAACGGGAAATTGGTCTACGGGCCCTACGCAGCCGACAGCTTTTTTGGTTCTTCCAACTATAAAAACTTTGATGTGATTATAGCTTCGTATCACGACCAGGGGTTAATTCCATTTAAAACCCTGGCATTTGGCACAGGGGTAAATTTTACAGCTGGGCTAGACAAAATAAGAACTTCGCCAGACCATGGAACTGCATTTGATGTCGCGGGAAAAGGTGTGGCAGACTACGAAAGTTTTAAACAGGCAGTTTATACCGCGATTGATATTTTTCACAAACGCAATGAGTATCAGGAAATTTCAACAAATCCGTTACAAGTAAATAAGCGAAAACCTTTTTCAAAAAAGAAATAGTTACAGTACTGTGCAATCCAAATAATTTTTTATCTTTGCACCCGCCTTTTAACGAAGGTGGAGAATGATAACAGGAGTGGATATGAAAGAATTGAAAGATTTTACCATCCCTTTTATAGGGCTGAAATTAGGTCAACACCCGTTTCACTTTGAGATTACAAATACGTTCTTTGAGCATTTTGAGTATGATGAGTTTAATGATACAGCTATTAAACTTGACGTAGTACTGGATAAAAAAACCACATTGTTAGAATTTACATTAACCTTTACGGGGAGTGTAAATGTGCAGTGTGACCTTACCAACGAGCCTTTTGATCAGGATATTTCGGGAAATTATCACTTTATAGTGAAGTTTGGCGAAGAATTTAATGACGAAAACGAAGACTTGTTAATCATTCCACATGGAAGTTATGAGGTGAACATTCAGCAGTACGTGTACGAATCTATTATTCTGTCCATGCCCTCAAGGTTAATTCACCCGGGGATTGAAGATGGAACCTTAGAAAGTGATATACTCGACAAACTTGAAGAATTAAGCCCAAAGCAACCCAAAGAAAATGTTGAAGAAGGCGACGAAGTAGACCCAATATGGGACGATTTAAAAAAACTATTAACGGATAAATAATATAAAGTAATGGCACATCCTAAAAGAAAAATCTCGAAAACTAGAAGAGATAAAAGAAGAACTCATTACAAAGCGGTAAAGCCTACATTAGCTCAGGACCCAACGACTGGAGAGACACATTTGTTTCACAGAGCGCACTGGCATGAAGGTAAATTATACTACCGTGGGCAAATTGTAATTGATGCGGTTGAAGAAGTAGAAGCATAATTACAGGTATTTTATAACACAAATAACTCTCGCAGACTCATGTGAGAGTTTTTTGTTTCCTGTTATATTTATTCAAAAAAACCTTTTTACTACCCTTTTTTGCGGTTTTTTTAGTAATTTTCACATCTTTTAAGGGCCTTTTGGCCTTTTTGCGTGAAAGTAAGATAACTCTATGAGCAAAATATCAGCAGCAATCACAGCTGTAGGAGGCTATGTGCCAGACTACGTACTTACCAACCAAATTCTGGAAACTATGGTTGATACGAATGACGAGTGGATTACCTCTCGTACTGGAATTAAAGAACGTAGAATTTTAAAAGATAAAGATAAGGGTACTTCCTATTTAGCCATACAAGCAGCCAAAGACCTTCTCAAAAAAAGTAACACCAATCCGGAAGAAATCGATATGGTGATTATGGCAACAGCTACACCAGACATGCTAGTGGCAGCCACAGGTGTTTATGTGGCAACCGAAATTGGTGCCATTAACGCGTTCTCTTACGATCTTGTTGCTGCATGCTCTAGTTTCCTATTCGGAATGTCAACCGCAGCGAAATACATAGAATCTGGACGCTACAAGAAAGTTTTGTTAGTGGCTGCAGATAAAATGTCATCTATTATAGATTACGAGGACAGAGCTACCTGCATTATTTTTGGTGACGGTGCTGGCGCTGTACTTTTTGAGCCAAATACGGAAGGCTACGGTGTACAGGACGAGCTTTTACGTAGCGATGGTATTGGAAGACAAAGCCTTAAAATTGACGCAGGCGGTTCTTTACTACCACCAACTGCCGAAACAGTTGCCAATAAACAGCACTATGTATATCAAGATGGAAAAACTGTATTTAAATTTGCAGTGTCTAACATGGCAGATATCAGTGAAAAAATAATGGCACGCAATGGCTTATCTGAAGACACTATCAATTGGTTGGTACCACATCAAGCCAATATGCGTATTATTGATGCCACAGCAAAAAGAATGAACCTTCCACCTGAGAAGGTGATGAAAAATATACACAAATACGGAAACACAACCTCGGCAACCTTGCCATTGTGTTTGGTAGACTACGAGAAACAACTTAAAAAAGGAGATAATTTGATATTCGCATCTTTCGGGGGCGGATTTACCTGGGGAGCAGTCTATGTAACCTGGGCCTATGATCCTATATAATAACGAATAAAATTAACCTAACATGGATATAAAAGAGATACAAAGCCTGATTAAGTTTGTAGCCAAATCTGGAGCAAGCGAAGTAAAATTAGAGATGGAAGATGTAAAAATCACCATCCGCACAGGAGAAAGCCATAAAGGCGAAACAACCTATATTCAACAAGTGCCTGCTATGGCTGCAGCACCAGCAGCGGCACCAGCTTCTGCCGAAGCAGCACCAGTAGCATCGGCACCTGCTACAAGTGAAGATTCAAAATATATTACGGTAAAGTCTCCAATTATTGGAACTTTCTACCGAAAACCTTCTCCAGACAAGCCTATGTTTGTAGAAGTAGGAACTAACATAAACATAGGAGATGTTTTATGTGTAATTGAGGCTATGAAACTCTTCAACGAAATTGAGAGTGAAGTGTCTGGTAAAATCGTGAAAATATTAGTAGACGACTCGTCTCCGGTAGAGTTTGACCAACCACTTTTCTTAGTAGACCCATCATAAGCTTAATCCCGAAACTTTCGGGACCAAGTCCCAAATTCAAATAATTTAAGGGGTTTTAAAACTCAAAAACATGTTTAAAAAAATATTAATAGCAAATAGAGGGGAAATTGCACTACGCATCATTAGAACCTGTAGAGAGATGGGGATTAAAACGGTTGCTGTCTACTCAACAGCCGACGAAGAAAGCCTACACGTTAAGTTTGCAGACGAAGCAGTTTGTATTGGTCCTCCGCCAAGTGGTGAAAGTTACTTAAAGATGAGTAATATTATCGCTGCAGCAGAAATAACAAACGCAGATGCTATTCACCCAGGATATGGATTCCTTTCAGAAAACGCCAAGTTTTCACGTATATGCCAGGAACATAACATTAAATTTATTGGCGCTTCTCCAGAGATGATTGACAGAATGGGAGATAAGGCTATGGCAAAAGCCACCATGAAAGAAGCTGGAGTACCTTGTGTTCCAGGAAGTGATGGCATTATTAAAGATTTTGAAGATTGTAAAAAAGTAGCCAAAGAAACCGGCTACCCAGTGATGCTTAAAGCGAGTGCCGGAGGTGGTGGAAAAGGGATGCGTGCCGTTTGGAAAGAAGAAAACCTGCAAGATGCGTGGGAATCTGCCAGACAGGAAAGCAAAGCTGCTTTTGGAAACAACGATATGTATATGGAAAAGCTTATTGAAGAGCCTCGCCATATCGAAATACAAATCGTTGGAGACAGCACTGGAAGAGCCTGTCATTTAAGTGAGCGTGATTGTTCTATCCAACGGCGTCACCAAAAATTGACCGAAGAAACACCAAGTCCCTTTATGACCAAGAAATTGCGAAATGAAATGGGAATGGCAGCTGTAAAAGCTTCAGAATATATAAAATATGAAGGTGCTGGTACCGTAGAGTTTTTGGTAGACAAACACAGAAACTTCTACTTTATGGAAATGAATACCCGTATTCAAGTAGAACACCCTATTACCGAGCAGGTGATCGATTTTGATTTAATCCGCGAGCAGATTTTAGTGGCGGCAGGTGTGCCAATTTCTGGAAAACACTATACGCCAAATCTACATTCAATAGAGTGCCGTATCAACGCCGAAGATCCGTATAATGACTTTAGACCTTCACCGGGAAGAATTACAACTTTACACGCTCCAGGAGGGCACGGAATACGTTTAGACACGCATGTATATGCTGGATATGTTATTCCGCCAAACTACGATTCTATGATTGCAAAGTTGATTACAACCGCGCAAACTAGAGACGAGGCCATCAATAAAATGAAGCGTGCCTTAGACGAGTTTGTGATAGAAGGGGTAAAGACTACCATTCCGTTTCATAGACAGTTAATGGACCATCCGGATTATGTGGCAGGTAACTATACTACTGCCTTTATGAACACTTGGCACATGGCGCCACCAGAGGAAGAGTAAACAAAATAAATACTACATACCAAATCCCAAATTCCAAAAAGAGTACCTTTGGAATTTGGGATTTTTATTTTGAAATTTATGAATCTATCCTATTGGGAACAAAACATCTGGCTCTCCAACATAGACGTTGCCATAATTGGTAGCGGCATTGTGGGGTTAAGCTGTGCGTTGGCTTTGCGCGATCGTTTTCCAAAGAAGAAGATTGTAGTTTTCGAAAAAGGGATGCTTCCCAGTGGAGCCAGCACTAAGAATGCCGGATTCGCTTGTTTCGGTAGTATTTCTGAAATTTTAGAAGATCTTACAACACATTCTGAAGAAGAAGTTATTCAACTCATAAAGAATAGAGTGGAAGGCTTGCAATTGCTTCGGAAGAATCTTGGCGATAAACAATTAGACTTTCAGCAATGGGGAGGATATGAAGTTTTTACTGAAAGAGATGCCGAATTATTTTCAACCTCTATCGAAAACATTCCCTACATCAATAAATTACTTAAATACGTATTTCATGATGAAAATGATATTTTTTCGGTTCGAAATGATTCCTTTTCGTTTAAAAATGTTCAAAAACAACTTCTTTTTAATCGGTTAGAAGGACAGTTGGATACTGGGAAGATGATGCAAGGACTCATACAAAAATGTTCAGAAAACAGCATTTTTATTCTAAATAATGCTGAAATCACTTCATTTTCGGCAAATAATGGTGAAATTTTACTAGAAATGAACAATTCAGTGAAATGTTCAGCAAAAAAAGTTTGTATTGCCACCAACGGCTTTGCAAAACAGTTTATAAATGCCGATTTACAACCCGCACGGGCACAGGTTTTAGTAACTAAACCTATTCCAAATCTGCATATAAAAGGTACTTTTCATTTGGATAAAGGCTATTATTATTTCAGAAATATTCACGATAGAATTCTTCTTGGCGGTGGTAGAAACCTGGATTTTACAACAGAAGCAACAACCGAACCTGGCTTAACACACTTAATTCAAAATGAATTAGAAAGACTTCTTAGAACAACAATCTTACCTAACACCCCGTTTGAAATAGACACGCGCTGGAGCGGAGTAATGGGTGTTGGCAAACAAAAAAAGCCCATTATCAAAGAAGTACAATCCAATGTTTACTGTGGTGTTCGGTTAGGTGGCATGGGTGTTGCTATTGGAAGTTCCGTAGGCAAACAATTGGCGAATCTTATTGAACCTACATGATTAAAAAACTCCTTAAATTTCTTTTTAAAGCACTGTTGTGGTTTTTAGGCATCACTATACTTTGGGTGTTGCTTTACAAATATGTACCTGTGTATTATACGCCGCTCATGGCCATTCGTTATTTTGAAGCGGAAGGCGATTTTGAAACAAAGCATCAATGGGTTCCTATCTCAGAAATAGCTCCAGAATTGCAATTGGCTGTTATTTGTGCAGAAGACCAAAAATTCGTTAAACACAACGGTTTTGATGTAAAAAGTATCGAAAAAGCCTACGAAAACAATCAAAAAGGCAAAAAACTACGTGGTGCAAGTTCTATCTCTCAGCAAACAGCTAAGAATGTTTTTTTATGGCCAGATAGAAGTTGGTTACGCAAAGGACTGGAAACCTATTTCACTTTTTTAATTGAATTGCTGTGGGACAAAGAACGAATCCTGGAAGTATATTTAAACAGTATTGAAATGGGCGACGGGGTGTATGGAGCAGAAGCGGCATCAAAGTTCTGGTTTAACAAATCGGCTAGAAATTTACAGCAATACGAGGCCGCTGCCATAGCTGCAATCTTACCAAATCCTAGAAATTATAGAGCGAATCCGTCTTCAGCGTATATTCAAAAAAGAAAAGAATGGATTGTTAGACAAATGCGATTTTATGGTACTTTTACGTTGGAAAAACTACCAAAGAATGACCGATAAAGAACTAAAAGTTGCCTTACTGGACCACTGTCAAGAGACAGTTAACAAACGCTTTGACAAGATAAAGCAAACCATTTCAGACATAGTAGAATCGTTGGAAGATGAGTCTAAAAGTAGCGCTGGTGACAAACACGAAACGGGGAGGGCCATGTTGCAGATAGATCGTGAAAACGCGGGGAAGCAGTTGCGTGAAATAGAATCGCTACTGGCTTTGGTAAAGAAAATAGACATTAAGGCTGTTTCAGATTATGTACGTTTGGGAAGTTTAGTGTATACCAATAACGGCACGTATTTTATTAGTATTTCTATAGGTCAGATTCTGGTAGGAAAGACGGGTTATTTTTGCGTGGCATTGCAATCGCCTATTGGGCAATTACTATCTGGGAAAAAAAAGGGAGAGGCTTTTACCTTTAACGAGAAAAAATTTGTGGTAAAAAGTATTAGCTAGTTTGTAACGCAGCAAAAAACTTCTTCGTATTTTTTTTGTTTTTTCCCCAATCAATAAATTGTGTGGCTAGTTTACAGGAGGAAGTGAATTTCACTAAAGTCCCTTGCTCATTTTCCTGAAAACTTACCTGAATATCTTCACCCCAGGACCAAATGGTTAAGGAACTTTCAGCATAAAAGGCTTGATTTTGTGCTACCCATTTACTCATTTTAAAACCGGCCTTTAGTAGCGCTTCTTCTGTTTTTACTTTTGCCTGCTCTAAAGGATCTTGCAATTGCAGGATTTCAGTATAGTTATTGGCCATAATTTTGCGGTGTATGGTTTTCAGAATTCTATACTACAAGATAGTAACTTCTGTGAAACTATTTTTAAGGCCTTCTCAAAAGCGTTAATTATTTCTCAAAATAGTTGAATACTCTCTTAACAGGCCTTAAAATTGAAATTCAACTCCTTAACTTTAAAAAAATTTTGATACATGAACAATTCTATACGTTTAAAAAGCCGTCCTGAAGGAATACCAACCCTAGAAAATTTTGAGTTTGTTGAAGTTGACAAACCAAAAGCTTCAGAAGGACAGGTGCTATTAAAAACAAAATACGTCTCCGTAGACCCATATTTACGAGGAAGAATGCGTGATGAAAAATCCTATATAACTCCTTTCGAATTAGATAAACCTCTACAAAGCGGTATTATTGCTGAAGTTGTAGAGAGTCATATTTCAGATTTTAAAAAAGGAGATTTTGTAAATGGGATGCTGGAATGGAAGCAATTTCAAACCTCTAATGGAAAAGGACTTCAAAAAGTAGATTCCTCTAAAGCTCCTTTGAGCGCTTACCTAGGCGTTTTGGGTCTCACAGGAATTACTGCCTATGTAGGATTGCTTAAGATTGGCGAACCAAAAGAAGGGGAGACCGTATTAGTTTCTGGCGCATCGGGAGCTGTGGGAAGCGTGGTTGGACAACTAGCCAAAATTAAGGGCTGCAAAGTAGTGGGTATTGCGGGAAGTGATGAAAAGATTAAATTATTGCAAAACACGTTTGGTTTCGATGCCGGGATCAATTATAAAACAACCAACCAGATGCGTAAAGCTATTAAAGAAACTTGCCCCAACGGCGTAGACGTATATTTTGACAATGTTGGAGGTGAAATTCTGGATGCCGCAATGGCTAATATGAACCGTTTTGGACGTGTGGTTAATTGTGGTGCTATTTCACTTTATAACGAAACAGAACAACCTACGGGACCCAGATTGGAAACCTCTTTGGTGAAGAAAAGTTTAAAAATGCAGGGGTTTATCGCTCGCGATTATCAAGATGAGTTTAAAGAAATCGTTCCTCAATTGGCGACTTGGCTTAACGATAATAAATTAACGTATGAAGAAACCATTGTTGAAGGATTTGAGAACATTCCACGAGCATTTATCGATCTTTTTGAGGGAAAAAATAAAGGGAAGATGGTTGTGAAGGTATAAGAAAAATCGTTTTTAAAGAAAAATCCAGCGAGGCTAGCTTCGCTGGATTTTTTATATAACCAAATGTAATGTTCTAAGCAGACTCAGTTTATTGTTTTTGAGTAGTTGGCATTATATACACATCATTTATATTAGTACGCCCAGGTTGTGATAAGGCATAGAAAATGGCGTCTGCAATATCATTGGGTTCTAATGGTTTTACATCGCCCATCACTTCTTTCATATCATTCATTAACTCTTTGTCTGTGATGGTCTCTGTTAGTTCAGTGTCTACAGCACCTGGCTCGATAGAAGTAACATTAATCCCGTATGTTGGCGCTAATTCTTGACGTAACCCTTCCGAAAACATCTTCACGGCAGATTTGGTAGCACAATACACAGCACCGCCTGGGAAATATTTATACGCAGCAACCGAAGAAATATTAATGATATGTCCTCCTTTTTGTTCGATCATGGTAGGCAATACAGCAGAAACACCATTTAATACTCCTTTAATATTTACATCTACCATGGTGTCCCATTCATCGGTATGTAAGTTTTTAACGTAAGAAAGCGGCATAAGTCCAGCATTGTTTATTAAAACATCTATAGACCCAAAAGTATCTTTTGCTTCTTTCTGTAAGTGTTGCCAATCGTTTTTATTGGTAACATCGCCAACAACAACAATGGCTTTTCCTCCGTCTTTTTCAATTTTGGCCTTCAATGCTTTTAATTTATTCTCGCGTCTTGCCGTTAATACTACATTTGCTCCTTCTTTTGAAAGTTTAAGGGCTGTTGCCTCGCCAATTCCACTGGATGCTCCAGTTATAATTACAGTCTTGTTCTTTAAGTTCATAGTTTTTTCTTTTTTCTAATGCACCTAAATATACGGGTAAGAAAACCTGTTTGGTGAGTTATCGCCGGGTTTGGCAAGTTTTTAACGGGATTTTTACGCGTTTGTTAATGATTTTAAACTTAGTTCAACGTATTAACCTGCAGCGAGATACAGTAGTTAGGCTACTGTGAGATAAACAAAGATATCTTTCGCGAGCTTTTTATCATATTCAAAAAACAATGTTTTTGAATTCCACTCACAAGAAATAAGATAGGCGCGACCTTTAAAATAGGACTCCTCCACTTTAACCTTTAAAGGAGTTTTCTTTTCTGAAACTTTTAATTGATGGGGAAATAGTAGCAGTTCTTTTTTAGATAAGATTCCTGCGGGTATAGTTGAAACTTCTCCAAAAAAGCTCTTTTCATATACTGAAGCTGCGGAAGCATACACCTGAGCTGGTGTTCCCATTTGTAACGTTTCACCATTTTTTAACACCAATAATTTGTCTGAAAAAGCCAGCGCTTCTTCAGCATCATGGGTTGCGGTGATGCAAGTAATGGTATGCTTCTTTGCATAGTTAAACAAATTACGCCTAAGGTGATTTTTTCTTAAAGCATCGATACTGCTAAAGGGTTCATCTAGCAGTAATACTTCAGGAACATTGGCTAGAGCTTTGGCAAGTGCTACCCGTTGCTTTTGGCCACCACTAAGCGATTTTACTTTTCGATTTCTACTATCGAGAAGGCCAACGGTTTCTAACACTTCGCCAATCCGATTATAGTCTTCTTCAGTATTGACTCTAGGCAGGTTTTCACCTACATTTTCAGCCACCGAGGTAAAGGGCATTAGGTTAAATTCCTGCGACACCAGTTTCATGCAATCGTGCCCTGGAATTAAATTATGGCTTGGACCAAAGAGTTGTTTTTTTCCGTAATAGATTTCGCCTTTATCTATATTCAGTAAACCATACATGATGTGAAGCAACGTAGACTTTCCGCAGCCACTTTCACCCAAAATGGCCATACATTCTCCTTTTTTCAACTGAAAAGAAAGCTGTGAAAGAATTTCTTTTTCAGAGTTGGGATATTTAAAAGATTGAATGTTAACTTTGAGCATAGCTGATCCCTCCACTCTTTTTTGCCAAGAAGACCAAAAAGAGTACCTCCCCTTAAAAGGGGAGGAGCTTTTTGAGAGGTTTAATTTGTTGAGAGCGTTATTTTTTTACTTTAGAAGTAGTTTTATTTGGCAAAACTTCATATCCCATATTGTAGAGTGTAAAACCAAAAATATCTGCATATTGTTCAATGGTTTTGCTCACTGGGGTACCTGCTCCGTGACCAGCATCGGTTTCAATGCGGATTAACGTTGGGTTTTCACCAGTTTGTTTGTCTTGTAATGCTGCCGCAAATTTAAAACTGTGTGCGGGTACTACGCGGTCATCGTGATCTCCTGTGGTCACTAAAGTTGCAGGGTATGCTACACCTTCTTTTACGTTATGAACGGGAGAGTATGCTTTAAGATACTCAAACATTTCTTTGTTGTCGTCTGCCGTACCGTAATCGTACGCCCAACCTGCTCCTGCGGTAAATGTATGGTAGCGAAGCATGTCCAGTACACCCACAGCTGGTAACGCCACTTTCATTAAATCTGGTCTCTGGGTCATGGTAGCTCCCACTAACAAACCGCCGTTTGAACCTCCTCTTATGGCCAGGTAATCTTTAGAAGTGTATTTGTTTTCAATTAGATATTCAGCGGCAGCTATAAAATCGTCAAACACATTTTGCTTTTTTAATTGTGTTCCAGCATCGTGCCATTTTTTACCATATTCACCACCCCCACGAAGGTTAGGTACTGCGTAAATGCCACCCTGTTCCATCCATACGGCGTTGGCAATACTAAAACTAGGCGTTAAACTTATGTTGAAACCTCCATAACCGTACAGAATTGTTGGGTTTTTTCCGTCCAGTTTTAAACCTTTTTTATGGGTAATAATCATAGGTACTTTTGTCCCGTCTTTTGAGGTATAAAACACCTGCTTACTTTCGTAATTTTCTGGGTTAAAGTCTATGTCTGGTTTTACGTATAACTCGCTGGTACCATTCTCAATGTTGAATTTATAGATACTTCCTGGCGTTACGTAATTTGCAAAACTGTAATACAATTCCGTATCTTCTTTTTTAGCTCCAAAACCACCTGCACTACCAACTCCTGGTAATTCAACCTCACGTATTAGTTTTCCGTCGTAGTCGTATTGCATTACTTTGCTCACGGCATCTACCATATATTCGGTAAAAAAGTAGCCTCCTCCCGTTCCTGGGCTTAGTACATTTTCGGTTTCCGGGATAAAATCTTTCCAATTACCGGGCGCAGGGTTGCTAGCATCAACCGTTACAATTTTATTGTTGGGGGCGTTTCGGTTGGTCATTAAGTATAATTTTGTACCAACGTTTTCAATAATGTACGTGTCAGAATCTGTGTTGTCCACTATTGTAATCAATTTGCTGTTTGGCTTGCTTAAATCTTTTATAAACAACTTATTTCCAGAAGTTGAAGTACTAGCCGAAATTTGTAACCAGCGGTTATCTTCAGAAACACTTCCACCCACATAGCGGTGTTTTTGTTCAGCAGTACCGCCAAAAATTAACTGATCTTCTTTTTGGGGAGTACCCAATTTATGGTAAAATAATTTGTGCTGATCTGTTTTAGCAGAAAGCTCGCTCCCTTTTGGTTTGTCGTAACTAGAGTAATAAAAACCTTCATCTGCTTTCCAGGAAACGCCACTAAATTTGACATCTACCAAAGTATCCTCTACAATTTCTTTGTTTTCGGTATTCATCACAAGTACTTTTCTCCAATCACTTCCGCCTTCAGAAATGCTATAGGCAGCAGTTTTTCCATTTTCAGAAAAATTAAGACCGCCTAAGGAGATAGTTCCATCTTCTTTAAAGGTGTTGGGGTCTAAGAAAATTTCGGCTGTACTAGGCTCCTCACCTGTTTTGTAGCGGTAGATTACATATTGGTTTTGAAGGCCATCGTTTTTATAGAAATAGGTATAGTCGCCTTCCTTAAAGGGTGAGCCTACTTTTTCGTAATTCCAAAGCTCGGTGAGGCGTTCTTTTAGCTCCTCACGAAACGGAATGTTATCTAAATACCCAAACGTAGTTTTGTTTTGACGCGTCACCCAATCTGCAGTTTCGGCGCTCATGTCATCTTCTAGCCAGCGGTAGGGGTCTCTTACATCGGTTCCAAAATAGTTGGTTACGGTGTCTACTTTTTTGGTCTCTGGATAGGTCACGGCAATCGTTTCTTTTTGAGCAGTTTCTTTTTCATCTTTGCAACTTATGAGTGTTAGAAGGCAAAGCGTAGGTATTATTAGTTTTTTCATCTGTATAAAATTGAAGCTACTAAATTACTGAAAAACTGCCGTTACCGAACTGTAACAAACCTATTTTATACTTTAATACTGAAAAAGAGTGCGATAAGCTTTCCAATATTTGTAAATAAGCAACACATTTAAGCTGAAAATTACAATGGCCACCCAAACGTCTGAAACATCCAAAAAGATATGAAACAAAAGAATGTTGATGGAAAGAGGCGCTAATAGAACAAGTGCAAAAGGCACCCATTTTTTGAGCAGTAGCATACCCGCTACAGCAATCTCGAGTATAGCTACTAGATAAAAAGCGTAGCCAGTGGTTTCTAAGGATTCGATAAAATTGGCTGCTGCTGGTGGCATTTCGAACATAGGAATAAAGTTGATGAACTTATTTACGCCGAAGATTAAAAGCGTTAATCCTAATACAATACGAAGAATAGTAGTAAAAGTTGAATTCATAAGAGAGAGGTTTGATGGTTATGTTTCCTAAAGATAGTAAAAAAAAACCTGCTCCTTCAAACTGAAAAAGCAGATTATAACTATTTGTAAATTAGTTTTTTACTGAAACATTCCTTTATAAGCGTCCCAATTGCGATATACTAAATATGTGTTCACTAACGCCACTGCTAGAGCGGGACCAATATTAGGTGGGTTTACCATGATATGAAACATCACAATGTTTATAGAGATGGGAACCAACATAACCAAGGCCAATGGCACCCATTTTTTTATAACCAATAAAAGACCTACTATAACTTCGGTAGTGCCAACCATGTTCATGATATATCCTTTACCAGCGTCGGGATTCTCACCAGAGTAGCGGAGGGCGTTAAAAAGGTGTTCTGCCTCGGGATATCCGGTAAAGTCGAAATCTGGCATAAACCAGAAAAATTTATTGAGGCCAAATGTTAAGAGCATTAAGCCTAATCCTGTTCGTAAAATAATGTGGAAAATTTTCATCTAAGTTCTTTTTGGTTGCTATCAAAAGTTAGACGAAAATTTTCTAAGTGCTTACACAAGCTTCTTTTTAACCAAATACTCGGCAATCTGGATCGCATTGGTTGCGGCACCTTTTCTAAGGTTATCGCTTACAATCCACATATTTAAAGTGTTGGGCTGGGTTTCGTCTCTTCTAATTCTGCCTACAAATACATCGTCTTTTCCATGGGCGTAGATGGGCATAGGATACGTATTAGTGTCGGGGTTGTCCTGTACTACAATTCCGGGAGTTTCGTGTAGCATTTTACGAACGTCTGCAAGCTCAAAATCATTTAAAAATTCTACGTTTACAGATTCGCTATGGCCTCCTGCCGTTGGAATACGCACCGCTGTAGCCGAAATTGAAAATGTTCTATCGTCCAATATTTTTTGTGGCTCACGGGCCAGCTTCATTTCTTCTTTAGTATAGCCGTTAGCTTCAAAAACATCACAATGGGGTAAGGCATTTTTATAAATGGGATATGGATATGCCATTTCACCTTTTTTGCCAAGGGCTTCATTTTCTAATTGCTGAACCGCTTTCACCCCAGTGCCAGAAACTGATTGATAGGTAGAAATCACCACGCGCTTCATTTTGTATTTTTTGTGCAACGGGGCCAATGCCATCACAAGTTGAATTGTAGAACAATTGGGATTGGCAATAATTTTATCTTCGGAAGTTAATAGGTGCGCGTTTATTTCCGGAACTACTAATTTCTTAGACGGATCCATACGCCAAGCAGAAGAATTGTCTATAACGGTAGTGCCAACTTCAGCAAATTTGGGAGCCCACGCAATTGAAGTATCTCCACCAGCCGAAAAAATAGCAATCTCGGGTCGTGCCATAATTGCGTCTTCCATAGAAATGATGGGAACTAATTTTCCATTATACGAAACCTCACGACCAATAGATTTTTCTGAAGCTACTAGAATAAGTTCGGTAAGAGGGAAGTTGCGTTCTTCCAATAATGTAAGCATAACGGTGCCTACCATACCAGTGGCACCAACAACGGCTATTTTCATACAAGATAATTTTTTACTTTAAAGATAGACTGTTGTGCTATCTTACTACAAAATTACAACGAAAAAAAAGACCACCCTACTTTCGATAGGGTGGTTTTGTTAGAATTAAGTAGTGTAGCGGTGCTTCGGTACAATTTTACGTTCGCCAAAGGCGAACATAAAATCACTCAGCAACCTTAGTTTCATCAAGACGATGAACTTGCTGAGTGATTAAAGGCTATTTTTTACGAAGCTCGTCACGAATTTCCATAAGGATATCTTTTTCAGACGGTCCTGGGTCTGGTGCAGGTGCTGCAGCTTCTTCTTTTTTACGAACTTTTCCGTATGCTTTTACAATCATAAACAATACAAAACCAATAATGATCAGGTTGATTATGGCGTTTACCCAATTTCCCCAAGCGATAACGGCACCTCCGCCATCTCTTGCTTCTTCAAGTGTAGCATATTCTTTACCATCCATAGCAACGAAGAGATCAGAAAAATTAGTTCCTCCCGCAAAATGACCAATAATAGGCATCATAATGTCGGACACAAATCCGCTAACTACGAGGCCTACGGCTCCTGCGAGGATTACAGCAACGGCTAAGTCTATGACATTGCCTGTCATAATAAAAGCTTTAAATTCTTTAAGCATATTTTGTTGGTTTAGGTTAATAAGTGACTAAGGTAGAGAAAAAGTAATAAGTATTAAAATCAATACAGAAATGACTCATATCACTTTCGACAAACAACACGTTTTACTCGTTGAGAGATAGCTGTTAATAACTCGTATGGGATAGAATTTACAGCTTCAGCAAGTTGTTGTGCCGTAGGATTTTCTCCAAAAACAACCACCTTATCGCCTTCTTTGCAGTCTATTCCTGTAATATTTACCATGAGCATATCCATGCAAACGTTGCCAACAATGGGGGCTTTTTTACCTGCAATAGTTACCCAGCCAATTCCGTTGCCGTAAGCACGGGAAATCCCGTCTGCGTGACCAATAGGAATAGTAGCAGTTTTTTCGTGCTCTTTGGATTTATATGCACGGTTGTACCCAACAGTTTCACCAGGTTGAATAGAATGAATTTGCGAGATTACAGATTTTAAGGTAGCAACAGGTTTCAAATTTTTATTTTCTTTTTCTGAATTTCCGAAGCCATACAAACCAATCCCTACGCGTACCATATCAAAATGTGCCTGTGGATAATTAATCACCCCAGAAGTATTGCTTTGGTGCATAAAAACAGCATATGGCAAGCCAGCTTTTATTAGTTCAGCGATTCTTTTGAAAGTACTTATTTGCTGAAGGGTAAACTCCTCTTCATTTGGGTCTTCACTAGCTACTAAATGTGAAAATACGGAGCGTACTTTAATAGCCTGTGTTTCCTTTAGGGTTGCTAAAATAGGTTCGGCATCAGTTTTTAAGAAACCTAAGCGGTTTAATCCTGTATTAAACTTTAAATGAATAGGGTAGTCCTTTTGTTTTTTTTCTTCAGCAATTGCTATAAAATGTTTTAGTATTCTATGGCTATAAATAGAAGGTTCCAAACAGCGATCTATTAATTCCTCAAAATTAATGGGTTGTGGGTGTAACACTAAAATAGGAGTCCTTATACCCGCATTGCGCAGTAAAACGCCTTCCTTTACATAGGCAACAGCAAAATAGTCGATTCCTAAATTTTCTAATTCTTTTGCAACGGCAACACTTTCGCTACCATATCCAAAAGCTTTTACCACCGCCAAGGTCTTCGTTTCTTTTTGAAGTTTTGAAGTAAGATAATTGTAATTGTGTGTTAGCGCATTTAAGTCTATTTCCAACACGGTTTCGTGAAATTGAGCCATTGCTAAGCTTGCTTTTTGGCCTCTTCGGCAGATTTTGAAGTAATTTGTTCTGGGTCCTGTACTTCCATTTTTCTTACTTTTTCCCGGAGTACTGCTTTATAGTAAGCTGCCCGGCTTAAAGGTTCGTATTCTTCAGTTTCACCAAGGAGTACGAGGTTATCGTTGTTTGATTTTCGAAAGCTATAATGCGCCAGATTCCCCGTTCGCGGGCAAATGGCATGTACTTTGGTAACATATTCGGCAGTAGCCATCAATGCGGGCATAGGGCCAAAGGGGTTTCCTTTGTAGTCCATATCCAGTCCAGCTACAATTACCCGAACACCACGATTGGCAAGGTCATTACATACTTTTACAATTTCATCATCAAAAAACTGAGCTTCGTCTATCCCCACCACATCGCAATTATCTGCCAAAATTGGGATGTTGGCCGCTGCGGGAACTGGTGTAGAACGTATTTGGTTGCTGTCATGAGAAACTACGTGGTCATCTTCATACCTGGTATCTACATTTGGTTTAAAAATTTCCACTTTTTGGCGCGCAAATTGAGCGCGCTTTAATCGGCGAATCAACTCTTCGGTCTTACCAGAAAACATAGAGCCGCAGATCACTTCGATCCAGCCAAATTGCTCTTTTTGATTTACGGTATTTTCGAGAAACATAAGTGTTGTTTAGAATAAAACGGAAATTCTTGACGTTTACATATAGGATGCGTAAATTTAACAAAACAAAGTTGACCCCGTCCCTTCAGAACTAAAAAAAGTTATACAGAAAGATGAAAAATAAATTGCAACAAGACCTACGTGATTTGGCGAATGAAATACTTCAGCAGAAAAAAATGAACAGTGCCGAAATGAAACAAAAAGTGACAAACATTTATGAGCGTTTGACAGTTTTGGAATATTTAGAGCAGCAATTAGATGAGGTAATCCCTTCTACAATAATGAAGGAAGATGATGCTTTTGATAGCAAAAGTTATAAAGAACAAAATTGGTTTACCGAGCCAGAGCCTATCCCACAGCCACAACACAAAGAAGACTTGGTAGAACCTTTGATGGAAAAAATTAAGGATCTAGTAGCGCAAATGCCACCAGAATCGCAAGAGTTGGACGAATTTTTAGAGGAAGTACTTCCAGAGAAAAAATATATAAAAAATGACCTCGAAGAGTTTGCCAAAACCTACCAGCAAACCCCTACGTTTGAGCGTAAAGCGACACCTTCACCACCCTCCGAAATTAAAACAACACTAGAAGAACGCGAACCTGTTAAAGGGATTCCGGCACCCGAAAATAATAAACGTCTTATAGATGATTTAGGGGTTAGTGAAAAGCCAAAATCTCTTAACGATCAAGCAGGTAGCGGGGTTAATATTGGTCTTAACGATCGCATTGCCTACATAAAACACCTCTTTGGAGGCAATGCTGAAGATTACACCCGTGTCTTATCCCAGATCAATACCATGCAGTCTTTTGAACAAGCAGAGACGTTCATAAAAACGAAAGTAAAGCCAGATTATAATTTTTGGTTGCAGAAAGATATGTTTGCAGAGCGATTTATGGCATCGGTTGAAAGACAATTTAATTAACCTTTCGAATTGAAAGTCTCTAAAACAATTTACTGGATTGCCACCGCACTACTTTGTGGCATTATGCTGTACTCTGCTGCTATGTATTTTTTGAATACCGAAATGGTAAAGGATTTCTTTACATCATTCGGCTACCCAGAATACATTGTCATTCCCTTGGCAGTTGCCAAAGTGTTGGGCGTTGGTATGATTTTATGGCGAAAAAATAACTGGCTCACCGAATGGGCCTACGCAGGATTTGCCATAGATATTGTGCTAGCGTTTTTTGCACATTATATGGCCGGCCAAAGCCTTACGTTAACGTTAATAGCGATGATTGTTTTGCTCACATCCTATTTCTTTGGAAAAGAGGTACGGTACTAGGAGGAAATCAAAACTGAAGCTGAAAATTGAATAAATAAAATTGTTTAACTTCGTCGTTTATCGCTCGTAATTCAAACCTTAACCCGTGTCCAAACTCTACCTTGTTCCAACGCCTATCGGAAATTTAAAAGACATTACCTTTCGTGCTATTGAAGTACTACAGGAAGCAGATCTTATTTTGGCCGAAGACACCCGAACCAGCGGAAAATTGCTGAAGCATTTCAACATTACAACCCAAATGCATTCGCACCATATGCACAACGAGCACAAAACTACCGAAGGCATAGTAAAACGAATTCAGGCAGGAGAAACTATAGCATTAATAAGTGATGCTGGAACACCCGCTATTAGTGATCCTGGATTTTTACTCACGAGAGCCTGTGTAGAAGCAGGGATAGAGGTAGATTGTCTTCCAGGAGCCACCGCTTTTGTCCCAGCCCTTGTAAATAGTGGCTTACCAAACGATAAGTTTGTATTTGAGGGATTTTTACCTGTAAAAAAAGGGCGTCAGACCCGCTTACAACTCCTAGCTGAAGAAACCAGAACCATCATTTTTTACGAATCGCCTCATAAACTAGTAAAGTCTTTAACCCAATTTGTGGATTATTTTGGAGCGGATAGGCAAATTTCAGTTTCAAGAGAAATCACGAAGCTTCACGAGGAAACCATAAGAGGAACTGTTGCCGAAGTATTGGCACATTATGAAGCGAAACCTCCCAAAGGAGAAATAGTCGTTATTGTGGGAGGAAAAAAGTAATGCAAAAACTACTTTCAGAAATACGAGACTGCTCCGTTTGTGCGAAACACCTACCATTGGGCCCAAAACCTATTGTAGAAGCATCGCTAAATTCAAAAATTATTTTAATTAGTCAGGCTCCTGGAAGAAAAGTTCATGAAAGCGGGATAGCTTGGAACGACCAAAGCGGAAAAAAACTGCGGGAATGGCTAGGTGTTGATGAAGATATTTTTTACAACACTAGTAATTTTGCAATTCTCCCATTGGGTTTTTGTTATCCAGGAAAAGCAAAAACAGGAGATCTCCCACCAAGAAAAGAGTGTGCACCTTTATGGCATGATGTTGTTTTAAAAAAACTGAAAAACGTCCAGCTTACTCTATTAATTGGGAGCTATGCCACCATATTTTATTTACCGAAAGATGGCAGAAACCTTACCCAGCGCGTAGAAAATTTTGAAGATTTCTTACCCAGATATTGGCCTTTGCCACATCCGTCGCCCGTAAATAGATTCTGGAGAGCAAAAAACCCTTGGTTTGAAGAAAGTATCGTGCCGTTATTACAGAAGAAAATAGCAGAGATTTTGGATCCTTAAACTACTGTTTTCTAAATAACAGAGAGTTCAACAATGAAAAATCCCCAATCGTTATTTTCAATTATTTTTACTTCACCATTCGTTATTCTACAGTTCGATATTCGATATTTGTTTTTTTAAGTTCAAAAATCTAATATCGCCAATCGTCAATCTAAAATCTATTGATCTCCACTTTCTACAGCACCTTCTTTAGTAATCTGGACGGAAAGTTTCAAAAAAGTGCGACAGAAAAAGTTCGCACTTTTTTGAAACAACCACCATAGCGCATGGAAACTTCAATTTATATTAAACGTGTTTCCCTTTCTCCCAACCGTGCTTCCCAAGATATTGATTTCCACTTTCTACAGCTCCATCCTCAATTGAAGTTCCCATACTGTCATTCCAACGATTTAAATAACCAAAGAGTGAAATCACTCCTAACATTTCTACAATTTCACCTTCATTCCAGTGTTCGTAAAGACGTTTTTTAATTTCTTCATCTACAGCATTGGGTACCTGGCTGGCTGCCAGAGAAAAATCTAATGCGGCACGTTCGGCTTCATTAAAGGAAGGGTGTGTGCGGTATTCCCATATATTGTCTAGTTGTTCTTGTTCTGCTCCATAGCGTTCTGCAGCTCGAATAGCATGGGCTTGGCAATACCGGCAACCTGTAGCATTACTACTCACCCAGGCAATCATTCTTTTAAGGGCAGAAGTTACATTGCCTTCGTTAGCCATCACAGCTTTATTGAGATTAATAAAAGCACGGCTTATGGCAGGTCTGCGCTGCATGGTAAGCACGCTGTTAGGGCAAAAGCCTAGGGTCTCATTAAAAAATTCGGCAAGTTCTTGAGTATTTTCATCATGGTCTGCAGAAAGAGGAGTTACTAATGGCATAAATATAATTTTAAAGTTTTATTGTATTTTAAAGTTTTCAGAAATGTATTTTTGCTTAAAATGTGAAGATACTTAATTATGAAAAAATTTATTGCGTTATTCTTGTTAATTAGCCTGTTTGCCTGCTCAAAAGATGATGACTCAGAAACAATCCAAGAACCAGTAGACACGTCCATTGTTTTGAGACTTGAAGATGAAAATGGACTCACCTTCAGCGATTTGGATACCGATTTTTTTGACAATGGTGTAGATGTCCAGATATATGATCAAAACGATTGGGATGATTTTATATTGAATTCTCAAACGCAGGAAGAACAGGATTACAATCTTTCCATTGCAAGCCAGATAGGAAAAGTGGATGCTTCGGGGACTTCGGTAATTGTATTGGATATTCCGGGGCTTTTTTCAGACAGCACTACGGAAACGATTTATATAAATGTAGTAACATCTATAAGTGGGGACGTTACTAATAATTTTATTGCCGTGACTTTAAATGAAGGAGACATTAAAGAAGTAACCCTGGCTGCTGCGTTGGATTTTACCATTTTTGAGAACTAAGCACCTATTGTTTCACTAGTTTAACGGTGGTATTCTCTATCGTAAGATAATACAACCCATTAGCAAAACCTTCCATAGAAACCGTTGGGTTTTCAACACTGAAATTAGCCTGCTGAATAACTTTACCTGAAGTATCTGTTATTTGATAGGGTTTGTTTGTTAGATAACATTCCGTACAAGAAATTGTTATAAAATCATTGGCTGGGTTTGGAAAAACGGTAAAAATATTTTGCGTATTTTCTTCAATACCCAGTGGATTGTTGTTTAGACGATACATAAAAAAATCTTCAAATGCCCGTCCACCACCAGATACAACAACCTTACCATCACTATCGATAAGAAAATTAGCATTGGTTAAAATAGGAAAGGCAGCTCTGTCAAAACTAAAACTACTATCTTCAAAGCCATTGGAAAAATATCTACTAATACCTACACGACCTCCTGTTCCAACCATCCCTATAGGCTGATACATAACCAGAAATCTTTGATTTTCTTGAATTATTACTCGTGGCAAACCATCGCCTGTAATTTCACCACCCGAGCCTACTGCAGTAATAAGTTCTCCTTCTGAAGACATTTTATAAATTCTTGTTTTGGCTAAATCATATGCAGGAAAGTTGTATATAGATATAATTAAGATAGACCCATCTTCAAAGAGTTGTACACCGTTTGAATTAAAAACAAAATCGTCATTGGGGTCTACATAAGGAATCTCAACAAATCCATTTGTTCCAAAGGATGTGTCAATACTACCATCTTGGTTAGCTTGAAAGATTATAGGCGACTTTTCACCATTTACTTGCTGTTCTGCGGTTATTAAAATTTTGTTATCTGAAGTAATTTTAAAGGATTGATAAAATGTTATAGATGATGGTCCTTGTATAGTGGCCATTCCGCTATCACCAAAGGAAGTATCAGGGTCACCATTCAACAAAAACCTTTTAACCCTAAAAGTAGTTCCCAATTTTAGACCAGCAACAATTGAATTAAATTTATTAAAACGCAATTGAGCATTAAATTCACCAGGAAATGGTTCAAGCTCGCCATTGGCTCCAAAAGAAGTGTCTAAAGTACCGTCTGGCAAAAACTTTTTAAAGAAATTTCCTTGAGCCTCTTTGTTAAATACATATAAAATTTTGTCTTCTTCTACTATATAAGTCGCTCTAGGGTCTTCTCTTACTGTAGGTAAATACGTTAAAATACCATTGTCACCAAAACTAGTGTCCAGACTTCCATTATTTAAGAACTTATGAATAAGTATTGATTTTTCATCAGATTCTAATTTACCAGCAAGAACAATATAAGAGCCATCAGAGAATTGATTTACTCCTCCTACATCAATGGATGAATTCTCATAATCAATATCTACTAAGCCATTGTCGCCAAAGGAAGTGTCAAGACTACCATCTTGTCCAAAAGTTATACTTGTGCTAAGCACACATAGTGCGAGAAAGAACTTTTTCATTTTATTTAAATCTATTATTAGTATTTAAATATAGTAAATTTCAAATTGTATTTAGAATATAATCCTATTTAGTACCTTTACATACCTTCCCAGTGTAACTTTCTTTACCCTCTGTTCTATTTTCTTTTGGAACTAGATACGTAAGATGTGAAATTCTTAACACCATGCGCTGGACCCTAAAACCGAAACCTTCCGATAAAAAAATTGAAACGCTTGCGAATGCATTAGGCGTTCCTAGAAGTATTGCCTCGCTACTTCTACAGCGTGGTGTTGAAACGTTTGAAGAAGCAAAAAAATTCTTTAGACCTTCTTTGGAAGAGCTACACGACCCGTACCTCATGAAAGATATGGAAAAGGCTGTAACCAGGATTGAAATAGCTATTGCTCAAGAAGAAAACATATTGATATATGGCGATTATGATGTGGATGGCACTACGAGTGTTGCACTTCTATCTTCGTATTTGAAAAGTTATTACCCCAATATCGCTACCTACATTCCAGACCGTTATGATGAAGGCTACGGAGTGTCTTACAAAGGAATTGATTTTGCTGAAGATAATGGTTTTAGCTTGATTATTGCGCTGGATTGTGGCGTAAAGGCCCTTGATAAAGTAGTGTACGCTTCAGAAAAAAACATCGATTTTATTATTTGTGATCATCATAGACCTGGCGCTGAACTTCCTAAAGCAGTTGCTGTATTGGATCCAAAAAGAGCCGATTGCCCGTATCCGTTTAAAGAATTGTGTGGTTGTGGGGTAGGGTTTAAACTCATTCAGGCACTCGCCAAAAACCGAAACCAAACCATTGAAGACCTATTGTTATATTTAGATTTGGTTGCCACTGCCATTGGTGCAGATATTGTTCCCATTACGGGCGAAAACCGAATCCTGGCACACTTCGGCTTAAAAGTAATTAATAGCAATCCGCGTACTGGATTTAAGGCAATTCTCAAACAAGTTAAGAGAACTGAACTTACCATTACCGACGTCGTTTTTATCATCGCCCCGCGAATTAATGCAGCGGGAAGGATGAAACACGGAAACCACGCCGTGACGTTACTTACTGAAACGGATATGAACAAAGCAGCCGTCTGGGCTGCAGAAATTGAACAGTTTAATACCGATAGGCGCGATGCAGATAAGCGTATCACGGAAGAAGCTTTAACTCAAATTTCAGATAATAAAGAAGAGGATCGCCTCACTACGGTAGTGTATGATGAAAGCTGGCATAAAGGTGTTATAGGAATTGTAGCTTCAAGATTAACTGAAACCTATTACCGTCCTACGCTGGTTTTTACAAAAAGTGGCGAGAAATTGGCAGCAAGTGCGCGATCTGTAAAAGGATTTGATGTATACAACGCTTTGGAAGCATGTGCTGCATATATTGAACAATTTGGAGGGCATAAATATGCTGCTGGATTGACACTTTCTGAAGAAGATTACGAAAATTTTAAAGCCGAATTTGAAAAAGTAGTTTCTGCAACGATAGACCCAAAACTTTTGAAGCCTCAACTAACCATAGATGCCGAAATAGACTTTGCAGAGATCACCCAAAAATTCTACCGGATTTTAAAACAATTTGCTCCCTTTGGCCCGGGGAATATGGCACCAGTTTTTATGACGCAGCACCTCAAGGATGTTGGCTATGGAAAATGTGTTGGGGAAGATAAAAGCCATTTGCGAGTGGTTGTAAAACAAGGCCATAGTACTCAATTTACTGGAATTGGCTTTGGAATGGGAGATAAACATGACATTGCCTGTAAGGGAAAACCTTTTAAAGCTGCGTACGTAATTGATGAAAACGAATGGCAGGGAAATGTGAACTTACAACTCCGACTTAAAGATATTAAGCCTTAGGGCTGTCTTCAAAAGTTTTTAGTTCAAAATGTTCTCCATCAAAAACACCGTAGGTATATTGGGAAATCCAGTCGCCAAGATTGTAATACGCCGAATTTTCTCCTACTTGAATTTTCATATTAAGATGTCTGTGCCCAAACACAAAGTAATCGTAGTGCTTTGTTTCTAGTTTACGCTTGGCATAAAGAGCGAGCCATTCGTTTTCTTCGCCCAAAAATTTTTTGTCTTCTTCCCCAGAAATAAGCTTGTTTTTTACGGAAAGGTATTGTGCTATTTTCATCCCAAGTGCAGGATGAAACCAATGGAAGAGCCAATTAAACACTCGGTTTTCAAATACCTTTTTCATTCTTTTATAGCCCATATCGCCAGGGCCTTTCCCGTCGCCATGACCAATAAAGAATATTTTGTCGTTAAAAGTAAATTCCTTGGGCTCCCGATACGTAGAGATGTTGAGTTCTTTTTCAAAGTAGTCTCCCATCCAAAGATCGTGGTTGCCCACAAAAAAGTGAATTGGGATCCCGCTATCGCTCAACTCGGCTAGTTTTCCTAGTACTCGCACAAATCCTTTTGGGACTACCGTTTTATACTCAAACCAAAAATCGAAAAGATCCCCAAGCAAGAAAATGGCCTCGGCATCGTGTTTTATTTCGTCCAACCAACGTACAAATTTCTTTTCGCGTGGCAAACTTTCGGCAGCTGTAGGGGCGCCTAAATGGTTGTCGCTAGAGAAGTATATTTTTTTTCCTGGAGGGATTTGCATAGGGCAAAGATAGTAATTCAGTAAACAGTTTGCAGGGCAGTTTTCAGTAATTCAGTTTTCAGTGACAGTGCGCCTTGCTTGGCAAGCAACACGCTGTAATCATTTTTTATTTGGAGCATATTCTAAAGAATACGATGCGGTGTTTTAAAACTAACTATTCCGTACTGCAAACTGCCACTGCTACTGCAAACTAATTATCACTCGCAAACCATTCCGCATAACTCGTGGCGGTTTCCTGAAGGCGTAATGAATGTAGCTGAATGTTTTCGGGGAGGCGTTGCTTTATTTTTTCAGCAAAATCTATCACCATCATTTCACTTGTAGGTTGGTAATCTACTAGTAATACATTGTGTCCACGATCACTCAATTCTTTTGCTAGTTCTACGTGGGGCGTATTTTTATTGAAAACGGTGGCGTGGTCAAACACATCTACAATGTCTTCTTTTACAATTTTTTTAAGATCACTAAAATCTATTACCATTCCATATTTCACGTTGTTGGTGTCTTCTATGGGCGTGCCAATTACAGTTACGGAGAGTTTGTAACTGTGGCCGTGTACGTTTCGGCATTTACCGTCGTAGCCATAGAGTGCGTGGCCGGTTTCAAAGGAAAATTGTTTGGTGATGCGTATTTTTTTCATTGTCTATGGGAGAATATCAATTTCAATATGCAAAGATAGTTTAAAAAAATGCCATGGATTGGTAAGCAACCTAAAGTGGTATTGGCACTGTGACTTGCCTAAGTAAAGTTCTAATACTTTTTTAATAATAAAAATGGGCTTAAGCAATCCAAAAGACTATTTCAGCAATTAAAAAAAGAAATTGAGAAACAATCTTGTAGCTTTGGTATGTTTTATGAATGTAATGCGCACGTACTTAATTTTCTTTTTTTCGTTCTTAACAGTTGTCCTATTAGCACAGGACCCAAGTTCTATACATCTTACCGAGAAGGACGGCCTCCCAGATGTGGAGATTTACGATATTCATGAAGATAACGAAGGTTTTATATGGCTAGCTGCGGATAAGGGCTTGTTTAAATACGATGGAAAGAACTTTACGAACTATACGCATCCAGAAAAAAGAGGCTTGTCGGTTTTTTCAATTATCGAAGACGATAAAGGCAGAATTTGGTGTAAAAATATTACAGGGCAGGTGTTTTACGTTCAAGATGAAACCATGCATCTTTTCTACGACCTTAATTTAGTTCGCTACGGCGAAAAGGTTCAAATATTTTTTAGGGAAGACAAAATCATTTTAATGTCTCTGTACTATCATATTGTTGTTTTCGACAATCAAAAAAAAGTATTTGAAAAGGGTACTGGTGGAGAGAATCTAACAAGTCTTCATTTTGAGTACCAAGGAAAATTTTATAATACCATGGAATCTTGTTTGGTAGAGGTGGATCCCGAGGAAGGATCTACGGTGTTATTTGAACATCAAGACCTTAATGCAGCAGGTAATTTCAACACGTTTCTTCCTCACAATAGTCAGACATTGATGTATAGAACAGTGCATAAAAATGAACTGTTTGTTATAGATATTGAACAGCAACAGCTTACCGCTATTGAATTACCTCAAGAATTGAATCAGTTAATTTGGGCAAATATAATTTCACTTGAAGGATTTTTGTGGTTTGGCACTAATAAAGGCATGCTAAAATATCGTTTGGAAAACAATAAGCTAGTGCCGGTGAATGAATTTTTAGAAGACTATTTTGTCTCGGACATCCTCATAGACAAGGATAATAATTATTGGGTAAGCACCCTTAATGCTGGGGTTTTTGTGATCCCAAATATTCATGTAAAAAAATACAAGCTATTGAAAGAACTAACGCACCTCAAGGCCATTAAAAAATATAAAAATGGGAGACTGTTGTTAGGATGTTTTAATGGTTCATTAGGGAGTTATGATCCCATATATCAAGATTATAAACTTATTAATAAAAGCAACGCTAAGATTTCGAATGTGCTATATCTTGAAAATAAGGATTATATTTTTTCTAGTAGTGATAGCAGGGGATTTTCCTCTGAACAAAAGTATAAGCAACCTTTTAAGGGGTATGGAAATCTAAAAGATATTTCTAAAGTAAGCGACACAAGCTTTTTACTGGCCAGTTACAATCGCACAGAAATTGTAACACTCACCAACAAAGCACCTTTTATGGAGGGGAGATTGCTCAACTCCAACAGAACATATTCTTGCCACTACGATGCAACAACAAAAAGTTATTATGCTGGAAATACAGATCATTTAAGACGATATGACTCTATTTTTGAGGAACATATCATTACGTATAAAGAGAAGCCATTGTTTGTCTTAGATATGGACCAAACAGAGAATAATACACTTTGGGTTACCACATTTAAATATGGAGTATTAGGAATAAAAAATGATAGTGTGGTCGCTGTTTTTGACGTCCAAAAAGGACTTCCAACCAACAAAACGTCCTTTTTATATGCCGAAAATGAGCATTTGTGGGTGGCGACTCAAGAAGGAGTGGTGCGCATTAACACCATCACAGAAGAAGTTAATGTATTAACACAACAAGACGGGATTCCGTCCTATAAGATTCAGGAAATTACAAGTTTGGGCGATGAGGTGTATTTTGCCAGTAATGAAGGGCTGTTTTCGGTAGATAAGAAGAACGTTTTTCTAGAACGAAAATCTCCCGAAGTTTACTTTACGTCTGTTACAATAGCAGATAAAGACACGTTATTATTGCCTTCTTATAAATTATCACACGATAAAAACAGAATTGAAATTGCGTTTCATTCTAACGGATTTCAAACCGATAAAAATGTTGTGTACGAATATAAGTTGAATCAATTACCTGACACTTGGGAGACATTACAAGGAGGGGTAAATGCTATAACTTTTGGAAATCTGGAAGACGGAGCGTATACATTTACAGTACGAGCCCGAAATATTTTTAATAACCAGGTTTCAAAACCTAAAACCATTTCTTTTACTGTTGATTTGCCTTATTGGGAACGCTGGTGGTTTGCACTATTATTAATTGTCTGTTTACTTCTTTTGCTGGCGTTATTTTTTAGAGATTTTCAAAAACGAAAGGAGAAACAACGAGTACGCGAAGTAGCGCAATTGCAGTTAACGAATCAGTTAACCTCTTTAAAACTAGAAAACCTGCGTTCGCAAATGAATCCCCATTTTATTTTTAATGCATTAAACTCTATACAAGAGTATATAGTGCTTAATCAAAGAGACTTGGCAAGTGATTACTTGGGTAAATTTGCAGACCTTGTGCGCACGTATTTGAAGTATAGCAACACTGGAGAAATTACCCTTCAAGAAGAGATAGATTGTCTAGAAATGTATCTGGATTTAGAAAAAATGCGTTTTGAAGAAAAATTAGAATATTTTATCTCAATAGACAAAAATGTATCGCCTGAAAGTTTATTGATTCCTACCATGCTCATACAACCCTACGTTGAAAATGCTATAAAACATGGGTTGTTGCATAAGAAAACAGATAGAAAGTTATGGATTCGGTTTTATTTCGGAAATACAAAGGAAGTAGTCATTTGCGAAGTTGAAGATAATGGAGTAGGGAGAGAACGGGTAAAAGAACTTCAGAAAAAAAGAAAGTCAAACCACACCTCTTTTGCCACCAAAGCAACCGATGATAGGTTGGCGCTAATTAATAAAAACACGCACTATAAAATAGGTGTAGTGACCGAAGACTTGTGTGACGAAAATGACGCTCCGGTAGGAACCAAAGTAATTATTACTATTCCTTATAAAAAAGATTAACTATGAAAGCAATAATTATTGACGATGAACCTAAAGCAAGAAGATTACTTAATGTAATTCTTCATGAAAACTGCCCTAAAGTTACCCGCATTTTACAGGCCGAAAATTTACTTGACGGAATTCAATTAATTAAACAAGACAAACCACAGCTAGTATTTTTGGATATTGAAATGCCAGAACATTCGGGTCTTGAGATTTTGGACTTTTTAAGCAGGGAAGAACTTAATTTTGAAATTATATTTACCACAGCGTATAGCGATTATGCCATACAAGCTTTCGAACTTTCTGCAGTAGACTATATTTTAAAACCGCTACGCCCTCAAAAAGTAGTGGAAGCAGTAGACAAAGCCCTTATTTCTATTGGGAAATCACAAATTAACCTAAAGTTAGAAGAACTTAAAAATGTACTGTCACAATCGCAGATTAAGAAAATTGCACTACCCGTAGCAGACGGCATTCGCTTTGTTGCTTTTGAAGATATTATTATGCTCGAAGCAGATGGAATGTACACAAACATAAGTACCACCAAAGAAGATATCTTAATAAGCAAACCCTTAAAGCATTTTGTAGCATTATTAGAACAAACCCCAACCTTTTATAAGCCGCACCGTTCTTATATGGTGAACCTTATTTTTATAAAACAGTATGTAAAAAGTGATGGAGGATATATTTTAATGGATAATGACCGTAGTGTCTCTATCTCCAAGGAACGTAAAGAAGAATTCCTGGCGCTTATGCAGGCATTATAAACTACTTAGAAGTCAAAAAAGAGGTTTCAGAAGTTGAGGTATTTTAGCATAACAATTTGCAGTAAATTAGTCTCTGAATTCTAAAAACAACATACATGAAAGCACTATCAATTGCCATCGCATTTTTCTTTGTAGCGGCGTTACACATTCCTACAACAGCCAACGCAAACCATGAAATTACCAAATCAGAAATTGTGACACCTATAGCCAGTTTTAAATTGGTAAATGACACGGGAGACAAAGTAAGTATCTATACTGGTAGCGGTTTTGTGAGTTTAAACAAAGGCGGTAGCACAAGTATTACGTGTAACACCGGAAAGGAAGTGAGATGGGCAAAGAGCGGTAAAAAAGGAGATGTTATCTTCAAAATATCCAGTGACCATTGTGGTAAAACTGTAAAACTATCGGAATACCTATAAGGTGCTAACTAACCAAATTGTATTTCTGAGTGAGCTGCCCAAATGGGCGGCTTTTTTTGTCTAAAAAAATACATAATTGCTAAAATTACTGTCACATTTTAGCAATTCAAAACCGTGTTTCAGCAGTTGTTAGAAAAAAAGGATATGGATCCAGCCCATATTTGTACTGTAATTAATTGACTATTAATAGTACACGTATGAAAACCATTTTAACATCTTTTCTTTTATTATTCTTTATTCAAGGGTCACTGTTTTCCCAAGAGAACCAAAATGAAATTCTTAAAAATTTCGAATCTGGAAACTATACAGTTTATAAAGTAACCTCCAAAAAGAAGTTTGAAAAAGTAAAAAAAACCTGGCCTATAGAAATTACCAAGAGCGGTGAAGACGTATCTCAAGTTTTAGTAAAACGCTCTGGAATCTTAGACGAAAATTTTGTGGTAGATGTACCAGGATATCCTGCGTATTTTGGTTTTAATGTCTTCCGACTTTCATTTCTAAAAAAATATGCCGCTTATTATGAGTGGAATGGCAAACAAGAAGCAAAAATTAAATATGTATTTGTTTCTCAAGGCAGTTCATTTTCTAAAAGCTGGGAAGATGCTAACCAAGAAGTAGCCACCTATGCACAGCAAATTTTTGCCAACCAAACCAATGCTAGGGCCGATGTAAAAAAAGAGAAAGTAGCTGTGGCTGAAGCAGATCGAAAAGCTAATTCGCTAGAAGGGAAGGCTGTTTCTAAAATAGACGTAAAACTAGTAGAGACACCAACAAAAGTAGCTCATTTTAGTGAGGCAATTAACTTTGGGGTGATCGCTACGTTAAAGGATGGGAGTACCTTAAAAACGCCAAATTTGGGAGGAAAACTTCCGTGGAGCGATTTCGAAATTAAAAATGTGGGCTGCAGTAGTACACAGGAAATGGTACGTGTTGAAGAAGACGCTTCCAAAATATCCAGCGACGAAATTGTTATAAAAGTAATTTCAAAATATCACCCTTCTTTAACAGCATCTAAAGCACTGCCTACTACCAACAATGTTTCCATACAGGTTTCACGTAACGGGTTTCACGGTGCCGAACGTCACACCGCTACCAAAACTGCTGTTTTTGGCGCAAGCCAGAGAGGTGGTAACGGGCACAACATACGTATTAAGATAAAAAAAGTATCCCACAAAAAAAATGGAAGTCCGCTGCATAAAATTGAAGTGTATGACGAGTCTGAAGGTAAGGTAATTGCCCGTTACTCACTTACTCCAGACACGGAACTACTCGTAAACGTAAATGGCGGTGGCGGTCAATGGGGGGATGGAGGTTCCAGTAGTGCATTCCCCAATGGAGATAATGGAGGTGCCGGAGGAAATGGAGGGACTGTGACTATTATAAAAGACCCTTCGGTTTCCAGTGTTAATATCACCGTAAATAATAAAGGAGGTAAAGGTGGTGATGGGGGTAAACGCTATAACCTAAATGGAACCACAGGAAGCAGAGGCAGCACAGGAAGTGACGGCTCTGTAAAAACACAAACGAAAGCAGTAACACTAACATTTTAACCAAATAACTAATACTTAATATTTCAGAAATTATGAAAACAGCAACAATGATTACGGCAGTATTGAGCCTCTTCCTAATAGTAGGAACAGTACACCAGGCCGAAGCACAATTTGGCAAAAAAGCAAAAGAACTTTTAGCCAAAAAAAAAGGTGATAAAGGAGGCAAAAAAGGTAAAGGAGGAGGAGGAGACTTTTCTAGTTTTAATGATGAGACCGATGAAATGGGAATGACGGGCGAGTACTTTAGTATTTCCGACGGTAAGGGCAGCGGACTACGATTTGTGAAAGAAGCCGAAGGGAAAGTAGTAAACGAGTTGCATTACTACGATTCTAATAAAAAAACACCAGACCTAAAATTGACGTTGTACGAAAATTATTTTCGTAAAAACCAAACCAAATTGTTTTTCAATTGGAGAAGTGCCTCTGCAAGTAGCTATATGGAAGTTATTGAAGTAGCGCCGGGCGTAGTTGCTATTGTAGGAGGAGATCGCTCACTTAACTCTTACGACGAGCCTATTGCACTAGACGCAAACCGAAAGGTAATGGACGTAGGCGCAAAAGATAAAGCAGCTTTGGAAACGTGGGATTTAGAAACCGCACAAGCAAAAGTAGATATGATTATTGGGGCATTAAATTCAGAAAAAATGGCCAAGACCAAAAAGAAATTAGAGCGTTTTGACGTTTATAAAAACTACAAAGGAAAAATCGCATTTGCCAAAGGAACCAATTACTTAAGAAATGGCGACCCAGACAAGCCTACCGAAAAGTCTTCAAACTTTATAACAAAACGTGAATTGGGAGAAACAGTAGCTTTCAAACCTTATTTTGAACAACCTTTGGAGGTAAGTCATCCTGGTGCGTGGTTTAATATTACTTATGAAATGGCAGGAGTTACGACAGATAGAGAGGCACTACGTAAGTCTAGCTCTGTATACGCTAGCAACATCCCTCAAATGGACGACGACCAACAATATTTTATGTGGTTTTACCCAAAAGTGACTATCAACAACTCCAATAATGTGGCAGATTATGCTTTTTTAGAATTGTTACGTCAAGGACAGGATACATTTCAGAAAGGAAAAACGTATGACCTTAAAATCACTGTCTGGGCACATAAAGATGGAGAAAACATCGCCGCTGTGGCAACTGGCACCATTCCATTGGAGTATGGTACTAATACAGAAAAATTATTGTTCGATCCGGTGGATGGATGGGTAACAAAAGTTGAAGATGTTTTAGACGAATAAGATGTTGATGTAACACAACGCAGATCTTTAACTAAGTAACTTTATAAAATGCCAGGCTCTTGCTACAAGATCGTCTGGCATTTTTAATAGAGGTAATAACTACTTCTTATTCTTTGGCCTTTTAAAGTATTTCCACTTTTTGTATTGCTGAAAGAGAAGAGCCAAAACAACAATGCCAGCCAATACAAGCAAGGCTCCTTTTCCATTTATAAATTCAAGAATATCCATATTTTAATTTTACACTTAGACGAAATATAGTTAATGCCTTACTAGCGTTTATTTCTAAGTTTACTAATTACAACAACAACAATTACCATAATCCCCAAAATCAAAAAAAGACCTGGACCGCCTATAAATTCTATTATTTCCATTGTAAATGTATTAAGTATATACCGCAAATATCCTGAAAAATTTGTTCAGAAATAAAAAAAGCACCTGTGATTATGAAGCCAGGGGTAAATATTTTTTATAATATTTTATAACAAGCGCCATGCCGCGCCAAGCCACCCAGACAACCAAAGCTAACCAAATACCAATAAGCCCCCAACCCTGGTATTTGGAAAAATACAATACGGGAACAAAACCGAAAATTGTAGCACTCAGCAGCACATTCCGTAAAAACCCCATTTCGCCCAAACCTTTAAAAATAGAATCCAGTGTAAAAGCAATGGCATTAAAGGGGAGGCAGATAAGCACCATAAAAAACATTCCGTAGAAAAGGGAAAGAACTTCCGGATTTTTATTAAATAATAACCCCAAAGGTTGGTATAGTAAAAGCCCTATTAATGCCAAAAGAGTCGCTACTCCAATATTATAAAGGCTTACTTTCTTGGTGAGCTTCCAAAGACTATTAAAATTTCGTTCGCCAAGCAATCTACCGCCTAAAATATTTCCTGCGGCTCCATAACCATCCAGAAAAAACGCGGTAAATATCCATATGTTAAATGCAATTGTATGCGCTGCAATATATTCTTTTCCCAACGCAGCAGCTTCCCGGGTTGAAAGTATCAAGGCAGCATTTAGAGCAAGCGAACGTAAAAACAGGTTAAGACTCATGGAAACCAATCTTCTAATTTCTGGATGTAGCGGAAAGGTGATTCGTAAAGAAACGTTTGTCTTTTTCAATACTAAAATAAGCGAAAGTAAAGCCATGACAATTTGCGCAGCCAAACTTGCCCAGGCGGCTCCCACAACGCCCATGGGGTTAATATATCCTTCAATCCCATACACGAGAGCGAAATCCAGACCTATATTCAAGCCTGCGCCAATCGCAGCAATAATCATAGGCCAAAAGGTGGTTTGGAGTCCACGGAAAATTCCAAAGATCGCAAAGGTGAACAACGTTAAGGGAAATCCCCAAACCCGAATATTGTAATAATCTATACTATATTCCAGAATAAGACCTTCGGCATTGAGTAGAGTGAAAATTTCTTCAACAAAAAAATAGGTGCCTCCCAAAACCAAAACACTAAGTGTTATGTTAAAAAATATCGCCTGCGCTGGAAAACTTTTTAAATCACCCATAGTGCCCGCACCCAAATTCTGTGATATAATGGCAGATATCGCACTACGGGTCTGTCCTAAAATCCAAATCAGCGCGGAGAGAAAGGTGCCTACAATTCCAACGGCAGCGAGACTTTCGGTGCCAAATTCAGCAATGTTTCCCACCACGGCTGCATCGGTGCTAGAAAGTACAGGTTCTGCAATACCGGCAATAATAGCAGGTATGGCGAGTTGCTGGATGCGCTTAAAAGAAATATTGGTGGTAGTCATTTTCAATTGCAAAGCTAACGCTTTGCAATTATTATTTTCTATTGATTATTCTTGAAAACCACATCCTCTAAGATTTGTGCTTTTATCTCCAAAAGTTCAATAAAAAAAAGCGTCAAAGGTTCCTGAGTGTCCCGTTAAAAAAGTCCTTTGATTTTTTTAACAGGATGTATCAAAGGACCAGCTCATAACAATGAAAAGGAAACTCCGTCTGTCTTGGAAAATACACATCTCCTAACTTTTGGTAGCCTCGCGCTTCATAAAAACGCCTATTCCGATTGTTTTTGCTGAAGGTATCCAGGCGAACTGAAAGCGCATGTTGTTGCCTGGCCCATGTTTCGGCAAAATCCATCAGTTTTTTTGCATTTCCTTGATGCTGAAAGTCTGGATGCACCGCCAAACGGTGAATGTAGTAGTTTAAACCATCTTTAGTGAGCCAATCTATAGTGTTGTACTCTTCATCTTTTTCTGAAGAAATGGTAATACATCCTATGATGGATTCTTCAGTAAACAGTACAAATAATTCGTTACGCTGTCCATCTTTCTCAAAGGCTGCTTTATTTGGATAGGCATCATCCCACTGAAAAATACCTTCAGCAGCCATTTTTGTGGCACAAGCCCTTGTTATTGTTATAATTTTGTCAATTTCCGAAGGTTTCGCTTTCCGAATCATATAGAACGATTAATTTTGCAGTTAAATAAAGATACCCTTTTTATGAAAAATATATTGGTTCCTATAGGCGCAAGTGATAATGCAGTAAGTAATTTACAGTATGCCATCGATTTGGCACAAGAGGTAGATGCATATGTGTACGTAATCTCAGTGTTTCAGGAATTTAGTAAGGTGGGAGGATTGAGCAAGGTAAATACTATCTTAAAAGAAGATAGCGAGAATCGGTTAGACGAAGTTTTAAGTATGGTTAATAAACGAGACGTTACCGTAATTGCACACCCTATTAAAGGAAGTGTGGTGGAGACTATAAACCGTTTTAACAAACACGTGCCGGTAGATTTAATGGTGTTGTCGCCGCGAAGCAATTCTATACGCGAAGAAGTTTATTTGGGAAATACTTCAGGAAAAATAATGAAGCAGACCAATATTCCAATATTAGTAGTGCCAGAAGGAGCTATTTTTGAGCAACCAAAAACTATTTTAATGGCGTTTAAGAATGGACAATTTGACCATAAAAAAATGTTAGAGCCCCTTCGTAAATTCACCAAGAATTTTGGAACAGAAATTAATGTGTTGCACGTTGAAACCCCAGAAAGTACTGAAGAAATGAAAAAGGTTAGTGAAGTGCTTACCAAGATGCAATCGTCCTATACAACCACGGAAAATGCTACCACCTTTCAGGCTGTTTTAGAGCATTTTAGAAGTCACAATCCAGATATGCTTTGTGTCGTGCGCCGTAAACGCGGCTTTTTCAAAAAATTATGGGAGAAAAATGTAGTTCTTAAAAAGGAATTTCATACCAGTAAGCCTTTGTTGGTTTTAAGAGTACAGGAATAAAATAATTTACTATATTCGTAGCCTAAATGGGGGATTAGCTCAGCTGGCTAGAGCGTCTGGCTGGCAGTCAGAAGGTCATCGGTTCGACTCCGATATTCTCCACCAAAAGCAGGATTCCCAAAAAGGGGTCCTGTTTTTTTTTGATCCAGTGTTTTGGAAAAGAAGCAGCGCGTGGAGTATAGTCGAAATATTTATCCTGAGCTTTTATCGAAGGAACTCCGATAGTATCCACAGAAAAGAATGAACCTTAATAGGTTTGTCCTTTTTCTTTTTTAAGAACGGGTCCGAATACGAAGGGAACATAATTTGAATCTAGTCTCATGCCAATTGTCGTTTTATTTCGGAGTGCAATCTGTGATGGCGCTGCACATCTCTTAAATAATTATTTAAATCGTTGGTTGTAGGCTTTCCTTTTAGAACTTTTTTCCACTTAGACCTTAGACTTACCTGTTGAGCTATCGCTTCCATATTTTGAAATTTTATTGGTTATTTCAAAATTCAGAAATCATAGGCAAAATGTCAAGGGGGAAAAGCCCCTTTTTTATACGTGAAAACCCTTAATTTTTGAGAAATGTACTTGTAATTGCCACTACTTTTTGCAGATGTTGCGGTAAATTTCCTTGTTCCCAAGGATGAGTGGCTCCAAAAACATGGTCTGCTCCTTCTATGATTTCAAGTTGTGACTTCGGATTCCAGCTTTGAAGTTTTTTTGCTTCATCTACGGCAACGGTAGGATCCTTACTTCCGTGCAGTAGCAAATAAGGTTTATCAAGACAGGCAACGGCTCTTTTTATGGTAAGGCGCTCTTCGTTTTGTATAAAATCTTCATAGAACTGCCAATCGTGAGGCATTTGTTGTTTGGTACGACCATTTTCTACGAAAGTTCTACCGGTTTCTTTCCATCTTTGAAAACTTTCTGAACCCTCTTGAAACCTTGTTTTGTAATCACTAACACCAGCCCAGGTCACTACTTTTTTAACTAAGTTGTTTTCTTCCGCTTTTATAAGAACAATACCTCCGCCACGGCTATGACCAATGAGTGAAATGTTGGTAACAGCCGCCTCTTCATGAAAATGCTTTGTAGTGGTTAAGTAGTTAATGACGTCTTCTAAATCTTCTAATTCTTTGCTGAAGTTATTTTGTGCAAATGCTTCTAAATCTGGAAAGTCTATAGGGTTTTCAACAGTACCACCGTTATGGGAAAAATTAAATTTTAGAAAGAAAAATCCAGCTTCGGCAAATGCTTTTGCTATTAAATCCCACGCACCCCAATCTTTAAATCCTTTATATCCGTGACAAAAAATCACTACAGGTTTTGGTTTGTTGGAGGGTAAAAAAAACACATCGTAAAGAATATCTTTTTTGCCAGGACGTGCCAGTACTTTATTTAGGAGTTGGTTCATAAAGATTTAAATTTCTTTCTCTGTGAATGGAATTTTGGGATTACAAATTTCTAAAATGAGCTTTTTAAGTTCTTCGGAAAACAGCGCTAGCGTTTCCTTTGTTATATTTTGGTCTTTATTTCGGCTTCTATCAGCATCTTTTGTGCTAAATTTTAAGAAACCACTTCCCATGTTTTTAAACGAAATAATGCCGGCTTCAGCCTTTTCAAAAGGAATATTTCCGTAGAGCATTAAAGCATATGTCAATACCTGAAAAGCCTTGCTAAATTTATAATCTGTAGCTAATGCTGTCCAGTCTACTACTTCCAAATCGCCTTGTTGAACATTCCCGGTTTTATAATCTATAATACGCATTTGTCCGTTGTAACTGTCTACCCGGTCTACTTTTCCATGAATTGATACGGGGAAATCCAGTTCGGGGATATCTAATTTAAAGACTAAATTACTTTCAATATGTAGTATTTTTATAGTGTTTCCATTTTCAACTTCGGTTGTATCCTGAGCGATTAGATTTTCAACATAGCGTTTGGCAACTTCGAAAATAATGAGATTTTTCCCTTTTGAAATATCGCCTCCTTTAAAATTTTCCGAAAACTGTTTGGCAACTTCAAGAACTACTTTTGTTTTTATGGTTCTAAGAATCTCTTTTGTTAGCACCGAGTTCACATAAGGTTCATATAAATGCTGAAGCGTATCGTGTACTATGGTTCCTAAGGTATTAAAAGCCACGGTTTCTTCAACTTCATTAAACTCGTTCACCTTCAGTATTTTCTGATAATAAAAATCTATGGGATTACGAATGTAACTGGTAAGTGCCGAAGGAGAAAATCCTTTTTTGGCAATTTCGGTTAATCTGTCCTGTATTTTTTCAGTTTTATCTATGGTTTTAAGGGAAGTTTGCTGAATGGAAACTTTAGGAGAAACACTTTGCTCCAAAAAAGTATGCTGCTCATGACCTTCAATTTCTAACTGAAGGATAAACCTACTTTTTTCACCACTATTTAACCCTTCTGTAAAATTAGTGTAGAGCAGCGTAACGTCTTTTGCTCTGTGCAACATATGATAAAAATGATAGGAGTAAATAGCATCTTTTTCAATATAGGAAGGTAGTTTAAACTGTTTTTTTAAGTCGTAGGTTATAAACGATGCATTCGATTTTCCTGAGGGCAAAACACCTTCGTTTACAGAAAGAAGGATAATATTTTCAAAATCTAAAACGCGGGTTTCTAACACCCCCATAATTTGTAACCCCGAAAATGCTTCCCCCTTAAAATCTATCGTTGTGATTGCGATAAGCTCTGTAAATAAGTCCTCTAGCGTGGCCAAGTTTGCTAAGTGCTTGTACTTTTTTCCAAGCGCCTTAAGCTCTTCAATAATAGTGTGTAATTTATGCAGCGCTACCTTTTCTATAACATACGCATTCGGGTTTTTTCTTAGTATCTGAATAATTTGATTAAAAACCTCTAGCGCTTTTGTTGGAGAGTTTTCTAAAGTTCCGAAAAGCAGGGAGAGGATATTTTTATCTTTTTCTTTAGAAATTTCTAGGATTTGGGGTAGTGTATAGTGACTTCTATTTTGTTGTGTAATACTATTAATAATATGATGACTGTTAGCCAGTTGAGTGGCAATGGGACTTCCTATGATTTTCAAAATATCCCGAAAATAAAAAATTTGCGAATTTTTTTTATGTACAGCAATCCAGGTTTCAAAAAAGATAGCCACAGGGAAGTTTTTTAATGCAGCTCCCATGGTCACGTTTACCTGAGTAACATTCTGTGGCAAAGAATGGAGCAATGGCAGTAGTAGAGACTCATCTGCAAGTACAATCGCAGTATGGTTAAGTTTCTCTGGGGTGTAACTTTGTAAAAGTTGTCCCGTATACTTTATCTGTGCACTGTTTTTGGAACACGCTACGCTCGTGATAGTTTTAGGTTGCGTATAATTGTTTGAAATAAAGTTAAGGCTATTGTTCTTAAAATAGTTCCATTCTTTCAAGTAGTTTCTGAAGAAAAGCGAAGCACTGTGCTTATGGTTGTCTAGAAATATCTTCTCTGTATCCCAATAGATGTCGCTATGGCCCGTTTCCAAAAAAGCTTGGGCAATTTGTTGCTCGGCAGCATTAAGTGCATTAAAACCTATAAAAATGTGTTGTTGTGTTGGCTGGGCTTGAAGATACTGCTCAGTATTGCGAACGGCCTCTCTATACACAAGGCCTTGGTAAGCAATGTTTTGTTGTATGAGCTCCTCTTTAAGTTTGTTGTAAAATTCTGGGAGTTCTTTCCAGAACTCAAGATAGCTTTTTATAAAACTTGACTTTTCTGAAGTTACATTCCATCTTTCTAGAGATTTAATGCTGCCTAAATAGTTAAAAAACTGATGCGGATCCAGTAAGTATCTATCTACTTCATTAAAATCGTTAAGCAATGTGATTGCCCAACTCGAATATCCATCAAAAGATTCTTTTTCCTGATACGAGGCTGTATTTTTATATACTTCGTAGCTTTTAAAAAGAAGTTCTGTTGCGTCTATTATTTCTAATCCAGAGAGTTCTTGTATGAGGTCTTCAATACTTATTATTTTGGGTAAGAATGTTGTTGTTGTTGCTTGTTGTCTAAGAAGGTTTTTTAGAAAACCTCCAGCTCTTTTACTGGGAAGGATAAAGATACAGTCTGACAGGTTTTCCTGTTTTTCCTGAATGTGTTGTAAGGTTTCTTCTATAAAAGTTAGCATACCCTAAAAATAAGAAACGCCTCCAATATTGGAGGCGTTTCAAGCTATTTATTTAGACTGTTTTTATTTCTTTAAAGAAATCTCAACTCGTCTGTTTTGTTGTCTACCAGCTGCTGTATTATTAGTAGCGATAGGACGAGCTTCCCCGTAACCTTCAGAAGTCAATCTAGCAGAAGGGATACCTTCTTTTCCTTCTAGATAAGCTTCAACTGAAGCTGCACGTTCACGAGATAATTTTTCGTTATATGCATCACTACCTCTACTATCTGTGTGACCTTCAATATGGAAGTCTGCAGTTGGGTATTCTTTCATAATGTCTGAAATGCTCTTCAATGCAGAGTAAGACTCTTCACGAATTGTAGCTTTATCATAATCGAATAAGATAGTTTTAGAGTACTCATTCAATTTAGTAATAATTTCTACAGTTACTTCTGGACAACCATTGTTTGCAACAGTACCAGGAACGTCTGGACATTCATCATCTTTGTCTAAGACACCGTCACCATCACGATCTTCGTAAGGACAACCGTTGTTTGCTTTAGGACCAGCTTCGTTAGGACATGCATCTTCAGCATCGGTGATACCATCACCATCAGCATCTGGACAACCATTCATAGAAGCAAGACCAGCAACAGTAGGACACGCATCTTGTGGATCTGGAATACCATCACCATCAGTATCAGGACAACCATTAAATTCAGCTAAACCAGGAGTGTTAGGACACGCATCGTTTCTGTCTTCAATACCATCACCATCAGTATCAGGGCAACCATTAAATTCTGGAAGACCAGGAACTTCTGGACACTCATCATCTACATCGTAGATACCATCACCGTCTGTATCTTTTCCACCAAATTTAAATACAAAACCTGCAGAGTGCTGGAAATGTTGGATACCGTAAGTATCTTCAAAAGCATGCTTGTAAGTAGATTGTACTTCAAAAGCAAAGTTTTCACCTAACCAGAAACGTACATTAGCTACACCATTTGCAGTACCAAATCCGATATCATCTACCCAAGTATAACCTCCACCAACACCAATAGATGGATCAAACCATCCACCTGGACCATTGAGCAAGTCTCTTAAGCTATATTTAATCTCACCATCTACACCGTAATAAGTTACATCTGGAATTCTTAGGTCACCAACTTTTTCAATTTTGTTGATAGTACCAACTCCAGTAAATGAAAAACCACTACCAATATATCTACCTACAGATACTCTTGAAACTGAAGGAAGGATATTCCAGTGATCGTTTGCGTTAAAATACTCGTCAAACATTTCCCCTTTAAGTTCGGTTCCGTCTGCAAGCATAGCCATAAAGCGTCCCTCGTCGTCAATTCCTGTTGGAAAAAGGTCTACGGCGTTGATACCGGCACCAACTAACCAAGGGTTGTTTTCGTCTTGTGCGTTAGCTGCACCAACCCCAATGATAAGGAGAGCAGCAACTAAAATACTGTTAAGATGTTTCATATTCGATTGTTTAATTTTTAAGTGTTAATGGAACAAAAGTAAGTTGTTAAAACTTATAAACAAAAGCAAATCTAATAAAATTTTCATAAATACAAAAGGCTTGCTTTTTTTACTAATACTTAGGCTTCTTTAATTACCCCTAATGATAAACCTACTTTTTTAAATGCTGCAATAGCTTTATCCAGGTGAGATTGGTCGTGAGCTGCAGATAATTGTACCCTTATTCTAGCCTTACCTTTAGGGACAACTGGAAAGAAAAAACCAATCACATAAATCCCTTCTTCTAAAAGCATATCTGCCATATTTTGAGAGAGTTGCGCGTCATACAACATTACAGGCACAATAGCAGAATCTCCCGCTACAATATCAAAACCTGCGTCTTTCATTCCTTTTTTAAAATAGTTTGTATTGTATTCTAAGGTATCACGCAATGAAGTGTCTGTTGCCAACATATCGAATACCTTAATAGACGCACCTACGATGGCGGGAGCAAGAGAATTGGAAAACAAATAGGGTCTGGATCTCTGGCGTAGTATCTCGATAATTTCTTTTTTCCCCGTAGTATATCCTCCCATGGCACCTCCTAGGGCCTTCCCAAGAGTTCCAGTAATAATGTCTATTCTGCCCATTACCCCTTTTTCTTCTAAGGTCCCTCGGCCTGTTTCGCCAATAAAACCAGCAGCATGGCACTCATCTATCATTACCAAAGCATCATATTTGTCTGCCAAATCACAGATCTTGTCTAAGGGAGCGACAATACCGTCCATGGAGAAAACACCGTCGGTTACTATAATCTTAAAACGGGCTCCATTTTCATTAGCGGCTTTTAATTGTATTTCCAAATCCTCCATGTTGCTATTCTCGTATCGATACCGTGCAGCCTTACACAATCTAACTCCATCAATAATGGAAGCGTGATTTAAAGAGTCTGAAATAATAGCATCTTCGGCAGTTAATAACGGTTCAAAAACACCTCCATTTGCATCAAAAGCTGCCGCGTAAAGTATCGTGTCTTCAGTTTGATAATATTCCGCAATTTTTGCTTCTAAAGTTTTGTGAATATCCTGTGTTCCGCAAATAAAACGAACCGACGACATACCAAATCCGTGCGTGTCCATGGCATCTTTTGCCGCCTGAATTACTTCTTTGTTGGAAGACAATCCTAAGTAATTATTTGCACAAAAATTGATTACTTCCTCACCCGTAGAAATTTTGATAACAGCGTCTTGAGGAGACGTAATAATTCGCTCTTTTTTGTAAAGACCGTTGTCCTTTATATTTTGAAGCTCTTGTTGTAAATGTTCTTGAATTTTTCCGTACATAACTAATTATTTTATAGGTGCCAAAGTTAAATTTTATTTATTGAAATAGAGGCGCCATCCACATAAATTAGAACTTTAGATTGCACCAGAAACCCCATGTCTTGAAGTGCTTGCCCATAGCTATTTATTTGTATTTTATGTTTTTCAAGGGGCGCCCCTGTTTTATAATCTGTGATGACAACGTGTTTGTTTTTAAAAAAATTGAGGCGGTCGGGGCGGATTAATTTTTGTTCTTTAGTACTAATATCCCGCTCATTGTAAATGGTGTCTTTTTCTAGAGAGTCGTTAAAAAGGTATGAAACCTCGGGATGATTTATAATACCCTGGATTACATGTTTCAGTTCGCTTATTTTTTCCTTCGGAAGGATACTCCGCTGCTTATAATTCTCGAACACCAGATCCATATCTTTCTTCGTTTTTATTTTTTCCATAGTATCGTGCAACAAATTCCCAAGATCTATTGCGATAGCAGCCTCACTTTCCCATAGAGATGCATCTGCACTGGCAACACTTAACTGGTGTTTTTCTGGAGCAGAAGAGATAAAAATGGGTGCTATTGGCGTTCTGTTTGTTTTAGCAATTTCCTTCGGCCGTGCCTGCCCTGTTTTTATTGAATCCCCAAAGGAATACGTCAACTGCTCTTCGTTCCACTTATTTTGAGCCATCAAAAAGGCAATCAATACCTGACTGAAATCTTTCGGAGGATTGGAAATTTGTTTAGAAGGTTTTTCAGCATATATGTATAGTTGCTCAACGGCTCTAGTAAGCGTAACATATAAAAGATTGAAATTATCTAATTCCAATCTATTTCGACGTTCTTCATACATCCTCTGCCCTGCTTCTCCGTAGGTCTCCACTTCGTTTTTATAATTTATGAGTACCTCGTTAAATTGCTCGTGAGCAATGGGAAACCACGCTTTTGGATTTATTTCACCATAAATTTCAGTATCGGCATACGGAAACAAAACAACGGGAAACTCTAACCCTTTAGACTTGTGAATGGTCATGACCGTCACCGCATTTTGTGTGTTTCCTGCGGGAATACTTGCTGTTCCTTTTTTCTGTTCCCAATGTTCCAAAAAGTTTATTTTCCCAGCCTGTGGGTTGCTTTCAAAATCCAACACAAAATCTACGAACGTGAACAAATAGGCATCTGCTTTTTTGTTTAGTTCTAGTGCATTTATAATGTATTCACACGATTGGTAAAGCGATTTGGAAGCAATTTCAGCAAGAGAAAAAGATATTCCGTAGGCATTGAGTTTTTCTGAAAATAATGGTTCTTTTAAAGGCAATAGTTCACTTAAAAACGCGTGTTTTGATTTGCTAATTTCAAAACTGTCGTGGATGAATTCTAAGAATGAAACCTTTGCCATTTCGTTGGTAGGGAACACTGTAAAAGTGAGTGCATTTACGATAGATTGAACTAAGGGTGAAAACTGTAATAACAATGTTTCCGAGGACACTACGTCTATCCCTAACTCCATTAAGTAGGTGCTTAGCGCAATTCCATTGCTTTTGGTTCGGGTTAAAATACAGATATCTTCAAGAGAATACTTGTTGCCTTTAAGAGTCGTAATGGTTTCAAAAACGTGTTGCCCGTAAAGTAGATGTGCCTCTTCTTTGTTTTCTGCTTCAATAAATTCTATTTGAACATAGCCGTTGAGTTTTGAATTTTGTTTTTGACTGTTGCCAATTTCATATAAATTTTGATGTACGCTGTTGCCAAAATAGGAAGCTATAAAACTGAAAAATTTATTGTTAAAATCGATCACTTCTTCACAACTTCTATAATTGGTGTCTAGGTTTTCTACGTTTTTCTGAAGGATAGAAAACGGATTTTCAGCACCGTATAAATTCATAAATTGCTCTGGCAACCCCCCTCTCCATCGATAAATAGCCTGCTTGGCATCGCCTACAAGCAACAAGCTTCCCTGATTAGTATCTTCAAATTCTTGAGACAAGGCGTTGTCTATCAACGGAATTAGATTTTGCCATTGTAAGGAAGAAGTATCTTGAAATTCGTCTATAAAGAAATGACGATACTTATCTCCCAATCGCTCGTAAATAAAGGGGGCAGGCTGGTCTTTAATTTCTTCGTGAATAAGTGAATTAAATTCTGAAATGGGCAGGACGTTATACTGCTCTTTTAGCACTTCTAATTCCTGCTGAACCAAATTTATTACGGAAAGTGGAATGAGGTTTTTAAGGATATTATCATATAACCATATGTCAGCAACAAAACGTTTTGTTTGCTGAAAAACGCCCATAAATTGTGGCACCAGCGCATCTATAATTCCAGCAATTAGATTGGTTGTTTTGCTTTTGGGATACATAGGTTTTTCATCCATAGTTTCCTGCCACACAGCGCCAAAAGAAACCCCAAGGTTGGATTCGGCTAACTTTTCCAGATAACTAGGGAAATAAGCGCGGCTCCCACCACTGAAATCTGTTTTTTCTAAACCTGCTTCAGTAATGAGGGTAAGTGTTTGTTGTGCTAATTGTGAAATGGTTGAAAGCAGTTCCTCCCTTTTGTTCTGAATAGATTTTTTAAAATTTTGGAAGTCTCCTAAAGTAGCTTTTTCGAACCTTTTAAGGTGAGCTGCATCGTTCTCATTCAGCAAAAGAGACGCTGTATTCGCGATGTCATTTGCAATATCCCAAGATTTGTCTTCATCTGTTTTTTGCAACGCAAATTGTATGAGCACGTTTGTGACTTCTTTGTCTTCACCAGCTTTAGCAATTAATTGGTCTACAGCTTCTTGTATAAGTTGTTGCGTATCCAGGCTCACTTCAAAATGTGCTGGAAGTTTTAAATCGCGGGCAAAGGTTCGAATAAGCCTGTGGTTAAAATGATCTATAGTTTCTACACTAAATTGTGAATAGTGATGTAATAAATGCGACAGAATTTTTTTAGATTTTTGCTGCAAGACGGCAATGTCCATATGGGTTTCTTCAGCAATTTGTGATAGCATTACTGGAGGCTCGTTGGTTGTAGCGGTGTTTGAAAACTGCACCAATGTTTCTATGATGCGCTCTTTCATTTCGGCAACGGCCTTGTTGGTAAATGTAATGGCCAGTAAGTTTTTGTAGCTATCTTCTCTGGGAGCCTTTAGTAATTGTTTCAGATATAGTTTTACGAGTGTAAAGGTCTTGCCGCTGCCAGCAGAAGCATTGTAAATAACAAAAGGAGTTGTTGTGGTCACGAGCTATTTTTTATAAAAGTACACATTTAATTGGGGTATGAAAGTATATCGAGATTGTCTATACCCAGATAAAAATCTTATAAATTCTATAACACTTTCAAGGTGTTGTAATATGTATCTTTACCAGTAGAAATTTAGTAGTAACCAAAAAAACAAAGAATTATGTCATTCGAATTACCGAAATTAAAATATGCCTACGATGCATTAGCACCACATATAGATGAACAAACTATGAAGATTCATCACACGAAACACCATCAAGGATACACCGATAAATTAAATGCGGCCATTGAAGGTTCAGACATGGAAGGGAAAACCATTGAAAACATTTTGATTAATCTTGACAAAGGAAATAAAGCTGTACGAAACAATGGCGGAGGGTTTTATAACCACAAACTTTTCTGGGAAATTATGTCTCCAAAAGGTGGTGGCGAACCAACTGGTGAGCTAGAAAGTGCTATTAATAGTGCTTACGGAAGCTTTGCAGATTTTAAAGAGAAATTTTCCGAAGCTGCCAAAACGCAATTTGGCTCAGGATGGGCTTGGTTGTGTGTACATGATGGAGGTAAAGTTGAAGTTTGCAGTACGCCAAACCAAGACAACCCTTTAATGCCAGAAGTAGGATGTGGTGGAACCCCAATTTTAGGATTAGATGTTTGGGAACACGCCTATTACTTAAACTACCAAAACAAGCGTCCAGATTATGTTGAGGCCTTCTTCAACCTAATTGATTGGGACGAAGTATCTAAAAGATATATGCAGAATAAATAAACTATTCTGTAACAATGCCAAACCCTCCTTTAAAATTATTTGAAGGAGGGTTTTTTTATGCTTAAAATGCTCAGGTTTTGCAAATGGTCGATTGATAGACGCTTGTGTTTTTTTTAGTTACAAGTTGCCAGGGGCTGAACCTGCCTACTGTGCCTTGACGAGCAGGCTACGTAGAAGTTCGGAACCCCGAGAATTTGGGGTATAAAAAAGATGAACAGATGTTCGGAGATATTTAAAACGCCTCACATACTATTTTGGGTTGTATAAAGAATCGTTGTCTGTGTTCGGCACCCCGAGAATTTGGGGTATAAAAAAGATGAACAGATGTTCCGAGAAGTGTAAACCGCCTCACATACTATTTTGGATTCTATAAAGAGTCGTTGTCTGTGTTCGGCATTCCGAGAATTTGGGGTATAAAAAAAGATGAACAGATGTTCGGAGATATGTAAAACGCCTCACATACTATTTTGGGTTGTATAAAGAATCGTTGTCTGTGTTTGGCACCCCGAGAATTTGGGGTATAAAAAAAGATGAACAGATGTTCCGAGAAGTGTAAACCGCCTCACATACTATTTTGGATTCTATAAAGAGTCGTTTTCTGTGTTCGGCACCCCGAGAATTTGGGGTATAAAAAAAGATGAACAGATGTTCATCTTTTTTTGCCCCAAATCTACCATGAACTTAACCTACTTATGCTATGGTATTAGTCAAATATATAGTATTCTTAAATTAAGAAGATTAATTTTTAGACCAACGGAAATTTTATTCGTTAAAGTGCTTGGTTTCTCTGTAATTGGCTTAGAAATTTTCAGAAAGATGACACTTTGAGAAATAATTTAATACGATTGGAGTACTTGCGGTTTTCAATCTGTTTAAAAAAACAAAGTAATTGTTTCAATATTTAAGTAAGCGCTTCACTGCACTCAGCACCCCCGAGAATTTGGGGTATAAAAAAAGATGAACAGATGTTCGGAGATATGTAAACCGCCTCACATACTATTTTGGGTTGTATAAAAAAGCGTTGTCTGTGTTCGGCACCCCGAGAATTTGGGGTATACAAAAAGATGAACAGATGTTCGGAGAAGTGTAAACCACCTCACGTACTATTTTGGGTTGTATAAAGAGTCGTTGTCTGTGTTCGGCACCCCGAGAATTTGGGGTATAAAAAAAGATGAACAGATGTTCGGAGATATGTAAAACGCCTCACCTACTATTTTGGGTTCTATAAAAAAGCGTTTTCTGTGTTCGGCACCCCGAGAATTTGGGGTATAAAAAAAGATGAACAGATGTTCGGAGATATTTAAAACGCCTCACCTACTATTTTGGGTTGTATAAAGAGTCGTTGTCTGTGTTCGGCACCCCGAGAATTTGGGGTATAAAAAAAGATGAACAGATGTTCGGAGATATTTAAAACGCCTCACCTACTATTTTGGGTTCTATAAAAAAGCGTTTTCTGTGTTCGGCACCCCGAGAATTTGGGGTATAAAAAAAGATGAACAGATGTTCATCTTTTTTTGCCCCAAATCTACCATGAACTTAACCTACTTATGCTATGGTATGAATCAAATATATATTTATTTTCTAAACCGATAATAAGACTTTTCCTACTTTTAGATAAAGTGGAATTAAAATCCGTTTAAAAGCTATTAAAGTTTAAAATTTAACATTTAGTAGGCGCGTTCTGGGTTGCCTTCGTAGAAATTTATATATGCTTTATTAACAACACGATTTCCTCCGGCGGTTGGATAATTGCCTGTAAAGTACCAGTCACCCAGATTTTTAGGACACGCTTTGTGCAAGTCGTCTACCGATTGGAATATTAATTTCACCTTCGCGTTTATGTTATCTTCCGAAATTATTTCAGCAATTTTATCCGAAATTTCTTCATCTGTAAAGGGAGCGTAAAATTCTTTTACGTGATTAACTACTTCGGTATCTTGTAACTGAAGTTGCTTTTTACACTTTTCATAAATCTCCTCGATAATTCCAGCTGTGCCTCGTTCTTTATGCAATTCCAAGGCCGCATTAAAAGCAACAAGGTGTTCTAGTCGCGCCATATCAATCCCATAACAATCCGGATAGCGAATTTGTGGCGCCGAAGAAACAACAACAATTTGTTTTGGTTGCAAACGATCTAGCATTTTAAGAATACTTTTCTTTAACGTTGTCCCTCGTACAATACTATCGTCTATAATAACCAAGTTATCATTGGGCCTCACAACACCGTAAGTAACATCATAAACGTGTGCCACCAGGTCGTCACGGGAGCTATCGTCTGTGATAAAGGTTCTTAGCTTTACATCCTTAATGGCAATTTTCTCAGTCCGAATCTTATGCGATTGAATTTCCAACAGGCGTTCCTCGGTCAGGTTTTCGGCTTCTTTTAAAATGGCTTCGTTTTTTTGTTTGTTAAGCTCATTTTGTGCAGCATCCAACATTCCGTAGAAGGAAGTTTCTGCAGTGTTTGGTATAAAAGAGAAAACGGTATTTTCGGTATCGTACTTAATACTCTCCAATACCTTCGGCATAATTAATCTTCCTAATTCTTTTCGTTCCTGATAGATTTCAGCATCACTTCCGCGAGAGAAATAAATACGCTCAAAAGAACAAGATTTGCGCTCTAAAGGTTCTAAAATTTCTTCCATGGTCATAGAACCGTCTTTCTTCATTAATAGGGCATGACCAGGTTCAATTTCTTTTACACTTTCAAATGGAACGTTAAATACCGTTTGTATCACGGGACGCTCACTTGCCACGACAATCACTTCGTCGTCTTTGTAATAGTATGCGGGTCTGATTCCTGCAGGATCTCTTAAAACAAAAGCATCTCCGTGACCTAATAATCCAGCCATGGCATAGCCGCCGTCCCAATCTTTGGCCGATTTTTTTAAGATTTTGGACATCTTAAGGTTTTCGGCAATAAAAGGGGAGGCTTCTATTTTATTTAGTCCTTTTGCTTTTGCTTTTTTATATAATTTACGCACAGCATCGTCCAGAAAGTGACCTATTTTTTCCATTACGGTAATGGTGTCTGCTTTCTCTTTGGGATGCATTCCTAATTGAATGAGGTTATCAAACAGTTCCGTAGTATTGGTCATGTTAAAGTTACCCGCAATAATAAGATTACGGTGCATCCAGTTGTTGGTACGTAAGAAGGGATGAACGGTTTCTACACTATTACCACCAAAAGTTCCGTAGCGAACGTGACCTAAAAACAACTCTCCTATATAAGGTATAATACGTTTTTGAGCAGCTACATCATCTTTAAGACTAGGCATC